>NZ_CP040710.1:4411576-4723614 GCF_005943945.1 Aggregatimonas sangjinii
ATGCTACTGCTAGTTCAAAATCCTTCTGATTTCTTTTTACTTTCTTTAAATCCTTTTTGAATTTCGTCGTAAACTGTAGTTGAAACATCGGGCCTAAAGTTTTTCAAGCCAACGATCGAGGTCGTTGATAGTTTCCAAATCCTCATTTCTTGCCTCGTCGATCGCTTGCTTTGTTTCGTCATTGGGAATGTTACCGACATCCCTGAGCATCAATATTTCAAGATAATTATTGAGGCTTCTTCGTTGTGCCTTGGCTTTCTCTTTAACAAGTTCTAAAAGTTCGCTATCAAACCTAAAAGCTGTTTGGACTTTAATACGTTCTCCTTTAGACATACTGTATGCTTTAAATTGTTTGTTCATCTCAAAAATACTATATAACATTGTGTTATACAAGTTGTATAATTATGTTATTCAAGGGATTTAAAAAATGATATGTCCTAATGTCGTGATGGGCAGATACCTCAAAATCTCAGTTTTACGGATAAGCTTTTAGTTTCTACAGTACCGAAGTATTCTTGAATATCAATTATTACATCAATATGTATTTTTTAAATAAGCCCAAATTGAGGTTAAACTTTAGTCTCAAACGGAGCAACGGTCGAAATCAATATGATATCGGATAGCTTTCAAAAACCTTATTCCTTCTTGTCGTCATCCTGCTTTATGGACATGTCCCGGTTGATCGGGAAAAAAGTGGGTGGAGTGTCCTTGGTCTCGCCTACGACTGCTACAATTTCCCTCTTCAGGTAATTCAGGTGGGCAATGGTAAGCCTATCGGTCATGACGGGCAAGGTTTTTTTAATGTTCGATTGCAAGGTTAATAGATTGTCTAAAGCCAACGAACGCACATCGGTATTCGAAGTATAGCCTTCCGAGAGTTTGGCGAGGATTCCCTCTACGACTCCATCGGCCTCATCGGGCTTGTATAGCGCAATCATATTGGCCACATAGGCCTTTTGCAGTTTTCTGCGATAGGCGTTGGTCTGATAAAAAACGTTCATATCGCCCCAAACCAAATAGTTCAGGTCATCTATATATTCTTCCGGCCGGTAGGGGTTTTCGTATTCATAGCGTTCCGCGATAAAAGTCATCCTACTCAATCGGCTGCCGCCCAAGAGGTTCATCATTACACTTTCCATGGTTTTGGTTACGGACTCCTTGGAACGTGGTGACTGAATGGCATTTAGGATATCGTGGCGCAATAACCATTTGGGCTCTTTAAAGATATGTTGGTCTAAAAATGCAAGTGCCTGTTTCTGTACCTCCTTAGATACCGGACGGTATACTTCACCCTCTTCGCCCATGGTTTTCGGGGTCACATAGATTCCGCCTATGTTCTTGGTCACGTGAAAAACGTAATCACTATACTGCCCGACCAAATCTTTGTAAATCTGGTCGAGATTGGAGTAGTCATCGCTGTTCTTGCCCTTCGTCCATTCCCTTAGGCAGGGTGCTATGCGCTGCAAGTTCATAATACCATAGGTACTAGCAATCATGGCATCGTCGCCCAGGTCTTCAGTCTGTGACCTAGGGTCAAAATCGCGACCTTCCCCACCGAACCAAAGCCGGTGGTTTGTGGTGACGCTATCCGTCACTATCTCCGCCAAAAACTCTTTTTCCTCCGACACGGTCATTTCCATTGGGTATTTGGCATATCCCCATTGAATCGCCCATTTGTCGTAATCCCCGATTCGGGGCATTAGATCCTCCACCGGAATATTATCTTCGGGTTGAGCCACGTAGTTGAAACGGGCATAGTCCATAATCGAACTGGTATGACCGTTCTTTTTAAGCCATTCGGCGTCCCTCAATTTATCCACCGGAGTGGCGCTACTCGCTCCCATATTGTGTCGCAATCCTAAGGTGTGGCCTACTTCATGGGAAGAGACGAAGCGAATAAGATTTCCCATAAGGTCATCGTCGAATTCCATTTGCTGCGCCCGAAAATCGACCGCACCGGCTTGTACCATATACCAATTGTGTAGCAAACTCATTAAGTTGTGGTACCATCCGATATGGCTTTCCAAAATCTCACCACTTCTTGGATCCACAATGTTCGGGCCGTAGGCATTTTTTGAAGGGGAGGCAAAATAGCGCAGTACCGAAAAGCGGGCGTCTTCCAGACTCATGGTCGGATCGTTTTCCGGCCATTCCATACCCATGATGGCATTTTTAAATCCGGCCTGTTCGAAGGCTACTTGCCAATCGTTAATACCTTGAATAAGGTAAGGTCGCCATTTTTTCGGTGTGGCGGGATCGATATAGTAGATGATAGGTTTTTTAGGCTCTACAAGCTCGCCCTGTTTCCATTTTTCCAAGTCTTCTTCCTTAGGTTCCAAGCGCCACCGGTGTATGTAGGTATTGCGATCGACCTGCTGTTGGTCATCCCCGTATTCCAAATAGGAACTGGCAAAAAAGCCTACCCGGCTATCGAACATCCTTTTGCGCATCGGCGTTTTGGGCAATAGCACAAAGGAATTGTTGATTTCCAAGGTAACTACCCCGGCGAGTACCGCCGCAGGTAATTGCTTTTCCCTTCGTTCAACACTGGCCCTGGCCGTATAAGTCTTGACCGTTTTTATTTCGGTATTGATCGGGAATGTATTGATTTCCTTGATGTAGGATTTATCCTTTTCCAAATTGGAGAGCTTATACGCGCTTTTCTGGCTTCCGCTCAAGGTCAACAGGGGGTTTTCACTATTCACAAAATCAGTGACCTCGATGAGGTAGGAGGCATTATCCTCATTTTCGGCCTCGATATCAAAAGTCTCCAGAATCGGCGTAATATTCGAATTGTTTACGGCCTTAGAAATGGCATCATTTTCATCCGCAGCACTGACAAGCGTGGCAATCCGAAGAAAAAGATTGTTGTTGGGCCCCTTTTCGAAGATGATGGTGTTTTCGGAAATCTTTTCCCCGCCATAGTTTCCCGCTCCCGATGGCGTGCGTATAAAACGCGTTACCACGAGCAGTTCGCGATTCAACAAGCTATCCGGAATTTCAAAGTAGTACCTCCCCTCGGTTTTATGCACATCAAAAAGACCTTCTTTAGAGATGGTCTCCTTGGTTACAAAGCGTTCGTACGGTTTTATCTTATTGATGGCAAGACTCCCATCACCCTTCTTATCCTGCGATTTTCCCATAAAATTGAGCGTACCACAGGAGGCGGTAACCAATAGCAATAGCAAAAGTGTAATGAATCGAGTCATAAAAAACGAACGGTTCAATTAAGTATTTAGTATGAAATGGGTTAGGTCGGTTGCGCTTTTAACAAAAACAGATGTTCGTACCACGCAAAGTAATATACGATGTAAAAGAGGGTTTGGTTGAAAAAACCCTGAATGGTAAGATACGAAACCTTATGATTTTAGCGAAATAAAATCAAAATAGCTCCTAATGCGGTCAGGACCAAAATCATTTTACGGTAAAAATCATCCTTAATGATTTTTACCAATCGTACGCCGATGAACAGCCCCAGAAATATACCGGGAACCAGCTTTAAGTCGATCCATAAGGTCTCTGGTGTGATGGTCTCCCAAGACCAGATATGAAAGGGCAATTTAAAGATATTGATGATAAAGAATAGCCATGCCGCGGTGCCGATAAATTGGTTTTTGGGCAGTCGCATGGCAAGAAAAAAGATATTGCTGAAAGCCCCCGCTAAATTGCCGATCATGGTCGTAATTCCTGCCATAATACCCATAAAGCCTGCAAAAGCCCAATGGGTGGGCACTGTCTTCGATTTTTTGCGGTCCCACCAGTACATCATCACCACACTTCCTAAAATGATGATGGCCATCCCGATTTTAAAAGTAGCCTCGTCAAGGTCTTTTCCTATGAAGTTGCCTATAAGTACTCCGGCCATCATCCATGGTAAAAAGCGTAGAATGTATTTCCATTGGGTATGACGGTTGTAGTAGATGACGGCGAAGATATCCCCGACAATCAGCAGCGGAACGATCAATCCCGTGGATTGTTTGGCCCCGAAGGCCAATGCCATTAAGGTAACGATGATGATGGCGATTCCTTTGATTCCTGCTTTGGATATTCCCAAGACCAATGCAGCGACAAAGGCAAGCGCCCAAGCTGTAGTGGTAATATCAATACTCAAAAATGGTAGCACGCAAGAGGTTTAGAAGGCAGGGCACAAAAGTATCTTAATTTATTTTACCTTTAAAACATGAACCTTTAGAATCGGGTTCTACAACAAAGCCACCAAACTATGGAATTAAGTACCCTCGATTATAGCTTTATAATCGTATTCTTCTCAATCGTTCTCGGAATCGGAATTTATGTTTCCAAAAAATCGGGTAAGGATTCCACCGAATTTTTTCTTTCCGGAAGAACGATGCCATGGTGGTTGTTGGGGCTTTCGATGGTGGCAACCACGTTTTCTACCGATACGCCAAATTTAGTGACCGATATCGTGCGTACCAATGGCGTTTCCGGGAATTGGGTCTGGTGGTGCTTCTTGTTAACGGGAATGTTGACCGTTTTTGTTTATGCCAAACTGTGGCGTAAATCGAACGTGAATACCGACTTGGAGTTTTATGAAATGCGTTACGGTGGAAAACCAGCGAGCTTTCTTCGCAAATTCAGGGCCATTTACCTCGGCGCATTGTTCAATATCATCACGATGGCCTCGGTAACACTGGCCGCGATTAAAATCGGCGGAATTATGTTGGGGCTCGAACCTTGGGAGACTGTTGTAGGCGCTGGCTTGATAACCGTGGTCTTCAGCGCTCTTGGTGGGTTTAAAGGCGTGGTCTATACGGACTTTCTCTTGTTCTTTGTAGCCATGAGCGGTGCAATAGGTGCCGCTTATTATTTGGTAAACATTCCTGAGGTCGGTGGGCTTCAAGCCTTGATGGCGCACGAGAATGTTGCCGATAAATTGAATATCCTGCCAGACTTGGACAATACCCAGGTGCTGATCACACTGTTTATCATCCCTATCGCCGTACAGTGGTGGAGTTCTTGGTATCCCGGTGCCGAACCAGGGGGTGGGGGCTACATTGCGCAACGAATGCTGGCCGCAAAAGACGAAAACCACGCCATTGGGGCGACTTTTTTCTTTAACATCATGCATTACGCCTTAAGACCATGGCCGTGGATTTTAGTAGCCCTGGCCTCTTTGGTGGTGTATCCGGATATTGCCAGTATTGCCGCGGCTTTTCCAGATGTCGCGGAAAACAAGCTGGGTCATGATCTGGCCTATTCCGCTATGTTGACGAAGCTCCCAAGTGGCCTGCTCGGTGTCGTTTTGGCTTCGTTGGTAGCGGCATATATGAGTACTATTTCTACTCAGTTGAACTGGGGGTCCTCTTACATCGTGTTCGATTTTTACAAACGACAGATCAATCCGAAAGCTACGGAAAAGCAAATGGTCGCGGTAGGTAGAATTTCTACGGTACTCTTAATGGTACTTAGTGCCTTACTGGCGCTTACACTCCAAAATGCTTTTGAAGTATTTGACCTGTTGATAAAATTCGGAGCCGGTACGGGTCTCGTATTCATCCTTCGTTGGTTTTGGTGGCGCATCAATGCTTGGAGCGAGATAACGGCGATGTTCGCTTCGGGAATCCTAGTCATTCTTTTGGCGACGACCGATTTGGGCGATTTCCTATTCGCTCCGGAAACCGGGATATTCCCCGAGTGGGCCAACTATCCGTTTGTTGTTGTGGTCACAACCGCTATTTGGATGGCGGTTACCTACATGACACAACCAGAATCAAATGAGACATTACGAGCATTCTACAGGAAAATACAGCCTGGGGGTCCCGGATGGGCCAAAGTGGTCCGAAATGCTGAAAAAGATAATGTGGAAATCGTCAAAACGGATGAAAAATGGAGTGTCCCCTCCGGTATCACCGCGATGCTCTTAGGTGTGGCACTGGTATATTCCACCATGTTCGCAACGGGTTATTGGATTTATGGACGTACCACTTCCGCATTGATATTGAGCGCTGTAGCATTGATTTCCGGGGCATTGCTCATTAAAACCTGGGGTCGGATGAAGGAAAATATTCTGTAATCATGGCGACTGGCTATTCCAAAACTCCGCTGTATAAAAAACTTGGCATCAAAGAAGGGTTTGCCATGCTGCTGTACAATGCGCCAAAATACTATTTTGAATTGTTCGAAACTTGGCCGGAAGACGTTCGGATTTGCGAGATGGCCGATTCGGAGGGAAATCGATTTCATACAGTTTTTCTGCACTCGGATAATCGAATTGGAAACCACCTTGCACGACTATCTACGGAAAATGAAAAAAACCGGGCTCCTTTGGATTAGCTGGCCGAAGGGCGCATCGAAAATAAAGACAGATTTGAACCGGGACATCATTAGAAGTTTTGTTTTGAAAACCACTGGTCTTGTAGATGTAAAGGTCGCTGCCGTCGACGAAGACTGGAGCGGACTGAAATTCGTGTATCGTTTGGAGAACAGATAGCCAATTATGAAAATGGGAGTACCATGCAAAACCGAATACTTTCCGTAGATATCTTTAGGGGCATGACCATCGTTTTAATGATTTTGGTCAATACGCCGGGAACATGGTCAGCGGTCTATGCACCCTTCCTGCACGCAGAATGGCATGGGTATACTCCAACAGATCTCGTATTCCCCTTCTTCCTTTTTATCGTTGGTACATCGATTACGTTTTCGTACAAGAGCAGGACCGCAACCGCCGCTACCTATAAAAAAATCAGTGTTCGCACCTTGAAATTAATTGCGCTGGGATTGTTTCTAGGGGCATTTACCTTGTCGTTTCCCTTTATCAAAGATTTTGCCGATATCCGCTTCCCGGGGGTGTTACAACGTATTGGCGTCGTGTACTTCTTCGCCGCGATCTTGTTTTTGAACGTTAATTGGAAAACGCTCATAGGTATTGCAATAGCGCTATCATTAGGCTATTGGTTGCTCATGGTACTTGTTCCGGTGAACGGAATCGAATCAACCTTGGAACGCGCCCCGAACAATTTGGCCAATTGGGTGGATGTCAAAATTTTCGGTAGCCATAATTATAAAGCGGATTATGACCCGGAGGGGTTGCTGAGCACCATCCCGTCTATAGTAAGTGCGTTATTTGGAATTTTTACGGGTTTGATATTATTATCCAGGCAAGATAAAAAAGCAACGATCTTGATGGGAATCGGAGGCTCGATGCTGATCGTTGGCCATCTTTGGGGGTGGGTTTTTCCGATTAATAAGGCCTTATGGACCAGCAGTTTTGTTTTGGTTACCGGAGGTTGGGCGAATCTTATCTTGGCATTGATCTATTACCTGACCGACGTTAGAAATATTGAATTTGGTAGCGTATTTCGATATGCAGGTGCGAATGCGATAGTCCTCTATTTTCTTTCCAGTTTTATCAGTAAACTCATGGGAATGATTCAAATCGGCGAAACCTCTCTACATGGATGGTTGTTTGGTACAATTTATGCAAACGATTATATGTCATTGCAGCTGTCATCTCTCCTCTACGGGTTAACGGTCGTTGCATTTTATATGTTGTTGGCCTATGTACTCTACAAAAGAAAGATTTTTATCAAAGTGTGATAGTAGCCTGAGAAAATATATTGCCTACGTGGGCATACTTTTTTTGTTGACCATCCCTTTGTCGCTTTTTGGTCAGAAACAATACGAAAAAGGCTTTGTGGTATTGAACAATCAGGACACCTTGTACGGCTTTGTACGGGACAGAAAACCATCACCCTTCGGAAGGCTTTACAAAAAGATTCGATTTAAAGGAGAAAAAGGACGCTCCAAATATGGTCCGGAACAAATTCGGGCGTATCGAAAGGGAGGAATTATTTTTGAAAGTGTTTGGATGCAGGAAACCGGGCATTTTCTCAGTCAAAACTATACATCGATAGCTAACGTGGGTGAACAACGATTTTTAAAGGTTGTGGTAAAAGGCTATCTTACCTACTACCAATGGGAGTTCGAGGATGCCGATTCGGATTATATAGACGCCATCGACCTTTTTAAAAAAAAGGATGATACCTCGCTTATTCGAGTCACTCAAGGGTTGTTCGGACTCAAAAGGAAAAGTTTGAAACGTTTTTTTAAGGACTGTCCTCCTTTGGTAAAAAAGCTGGAAAAGAAGGAATTCAAACACCCGATCGATGTGGCGAATTTTTACAATTCGTGGAAAGGTAGTCAGTCTAGATAAAACGTATTATGCAGCACATCATACTATTCAATTCGACACAGGAAATTCCGAAGAACGTTCTGGGAGGGGAATTGCAATCCTGTTGTTTTGCCCCTAAAACAGGTTTTTATCGCGACGGATTTTGTAAAACCGGTGAAGAAGACCACGGTACCCATGTGGTCTGCGCCATTATGACCGAGGAGTTTTTGGCATTCACCAAGTCGCAAGGCAATGATCTATCGACCCCTATTCCGCAATGGAGCTTTCCAGGGCTAAAACCGGGGGATAAATGGTGTTTGTGCGTGATGCGTTGGGTACAAGCCCAAAAGGTGGGTAAAGCCCCAAAGGTGGTGTTGGAAGCTACCCATGAAAAAGCCTTGGCCTATACCTCTTTGGCCATATTAAAAGAGCATACCTACCAAGAGTAGGTTCCGCTATTTCTTTGCATCGAACGCCCAGGCCAAGAATGCCGGAAAGATTTTCCCCCATGTAGGCAGATCATGTTTTCCTCCCTCAACCTCTACATAGGTAACGGCGCCAGGATAGGAATAACCCTTGGCTTGAAGTTCTTTAATAACATCCAAGGTATCGTCAATGGCGTCGATAATCCCATTCCCGTTGCGATCGGCTTTCTCGTCTTCCGTCCCGGTCTGTAACCAGAATTTCAAAGGGGGCGCGAATGGTTTTTCCTTGATGACATCTAGAAGAATACGACTTCTGTCGGCGATATCTTTTTTTACATAGGCTTTTTTACGCCACCAAAAAGAGCCGCTGAAGACGCCTATTTTCCCGAATTGCTTCGGATTTGCATAGGCGATATCGAAGGCCGATAATCCACCTAACGACATGCCGCAGTAAACCCAGTCTGCTCCTTTTGGCGAAACCTTAAATTCCTTTTTAAGAAAGGGAAGAAATTCCTCGACGATAAACTTGGAATATTCATAGGCCCGACCACCCCTACCTTTAAAATCGGCCGATGAAGCGATACCGTATTCGTGCATTCGATTTTCATTGCATTCGATACCGAAATAGAGAAAAGGCCGCAATGTCTTATTGGCGAAAGCCTTAGTCAAGGTTTCCTCCAATCGCATCGGCCCATAATCCTGCCCGTCGTTCATGAGCAATACTGGGAACGAGGAGTTCGATTTCCAATAGTTTGACGGGGCCACAAAACGGAATTTGACCCAGCGATCGAGATGCCGTGAAAAGATGATGCCCTTGGCACTAATGAAATCAATATGAAATTGCATGGGTTTCGGTAAAGAAGTGCAAGTATAACGATTACAAAAAATAAATGTTTGACGCATTCGGAAATAAATTACATTTGCGCCTTTTTTTAAAAACAACGAATCAATCATTTTACTTATATTTAGGGCTATGGCCAAAGTCGAGCATATTCCATATTTTTCCAATGTTCTAAGTAGAAACATCAATGTTGAAGTCACCGGGCATTGGGGACATCCAATACTTATGTTTCCTTCCTCAGGAGGACAATACACTCAGAATACCGATTTTGGGTTGGTAGGTTCCGTGATGCATCATGTAGAGGCTGGTCGAGTTAAATTATATAATGTGGAGACTATTGATATGATGTCGTTCTACGATGATAATATGAACTCCGAAATGAAAATCCATAATTACGAACTGTATATGCAGTTTCTAAAGGAGGAAATGATTCCGTATATCCAAAAGGAATGCAACACGCATCGTATTGGTGTGGCAGGGGTAAGCTTTGGTGGTTTTCATGCCGCGAATACGGCTTTCCGATTTCCGGATGTGATTTCGCATTTGATCGCGATGAGTGCGGCCTTCAATATTCGTAACATGACCCCGCTTTCCGATGATATGCGCATTTATTACAACTGTCCTGACGAATTTATGCGCCATGAGGAGGCTTGGAAGTACAACCATATTCAAATCGTATTGGGAACGTCCGATTGGGATATCTGCTTGGATAAGAACAAGTATATGTCCGGGATCCTCAACGAAAAGGGAATAAATCATTGGTATGATGAAAAAAAATGGGTAGAACACGATTGGCCCTTATGGAAAATGGCCTTTCCGGAATATCTGGGAGCATATTTCAATTAGAAGAATCTCAAATTAAAATTTAAAACAGCGCTCTAAACGCTTCACAAAACACACATTAATTATAAACGGATTCCGGTCATTACCGGAATGAAAAAAAATCACATGGCAAAAAAAGTAGGCATATTGTTCGGGATGGAAGATACCTTCCCATGGGCATTCATTGACAAGGTAAACGAATTAGGCAAAGGCAAGGTCGTCGCGGAGGCCGTTCAAATAGATAAGGTACAGCAGGGTATCGATTACGGATACAGTGTTATTTTCGACCGTATCTCACAGGAGGTTCCCTTTTACAGGGCCTATTTAAAAAACGCGGCTTTAATGGGTACCGCGGTCATCAATAATCCCTTTTGGTGGAGTGCCGATGAAAAATTTTTCAACAACTGTTTGGCGATGGAATTGGGCATTCCCGTTCCAAAGACCATTTTACTGCCTTCTAAAGAAAGGCCGGACAATACTACCGAAAAGTCATTCAGGAATTTGGTCGCGCCCTTGGATTGGGACTACATTTTCAATTATATCGGTTTTCCGGCCTACATGAAGCCACATGATGGTGGCGGTTGGAAAAATGTTTATAAGGTTGAGAACGCGGACGATTTATTCGCCAAGCACGAAGAAACAGGTCAATTGGTGATGATGCTGCAAGAAGAAATCGTCTTTGACGATTATTATCGCGTGTACTGTTTGGGTCAAAAGTATGTACATATCATGCCCTATGAACCACGGAATGAGTTTCATCTGCGCTATGCCACCGAGCCCAAGACCACTGGCGCCGCACATGACAAATTGATGAAGCTGATTACGCAATATACCTTAAAGCTAAATCAGGCACTAGGCTATGACTTCAATACGGTCGAGTTTGCCATCCGCGATGGGGTGCCCTATGCCATTGATTTCTGTAATCCTGCACCGGATGCCGACATACACTCGGTCGGTCAAACCAACTTCGCATGGATTGTTGAGCATTCCGCAAAGTACGCCATAGAAAAGGCCAACGCCCATAGATCAAAACAGAACAATACCTCTTGGGGCACCTTTGTAAAAAATTCGGCTTCGGTCGCGCGGCCAAAAGCAGGAAAAGTCAATTTAAAGACCGCTGCCGAGGCAAAGAAAACAGTAGTGAAGAGGAAGGCGACGGCTTCGGCTTCCAAGCCAAAAGCCAAACCAGCGGCAAAGAAAAGCACAACCAAGGCAACACCCGCCACAAAGGCCAAAACCGCGGTAAAGAAGACCCCTGCGAAACCGAAACCGGCCGCCAAAGCCACCAAGACCAAGACCGCAGCGGTCAAAAAAACCGCCGCTAAATCGGCTCCTATTTCAAAGACAAAGGCAGCCGTAAAAAAGGCGCCAGCTAAGACGAAACCCGCCAAGAAAAAGTAGATCCTTAGTTGACCAAAGTTAAACGCGACCCTTATGCACAAATTCACACTCGGAATAGAAGAGGAGTTTCAGATTCTCGAAAGTGATTCCTACACCCTTCATTCGCAGATGTCGAAAATCATTGATGGGGGCAAGGTGCTGCTGCAAGAGCGCATCAAGGAAGAAATGCACCAATCTATGGTGGAGATGGGCACGAACGTATGTGAAAATATCAATCAAGTTCGCGATGAGGTTTCTTACCTGAGGCAGCAAATTATATTATTGGCCAATGATGAAGGTCTGAAGGTCGCCGCGGCGGGTACGCACCCGATTTCCCAGTGGCACGAACAACTCATAACATCTAAACCTCGATATGAGGAGATTGTAGACGAGATGAAAGACGTGGCTCGTGGAAACCTTATTTTCGGGATGCATGTGCATGTGGCGATTCCAAATCGGGAGGAAGGGCTGGAAATCTTGAATACCGTACGGTATTTTTTACCGCATTTGTATGCCTTGTCGACGAATTCCCCTTTTTGGGAAGGGCGTAACACAGGTTTTAAATCGTACCGTAGCAAGGTTTTCGATAAGTTTCCGAGAACCGGTATTCCACCCTATTTCGCAAGCGTTGCCGAATACGACAAATTTGTGGATATTTTGGTACGCACCAGATGTCTGGATAATGCCAAAAAAATCTGGTGGGACATCCGCTTACATCCATTTTATCCCACCATTGAATTTCGTATCTGCGATGTGGTGATGACGGTAGACGAAGTAACTTGTATCGCGGCTTTGATGCAATGTTTGGTCGCGAAACTCTATAAATTGAACCGAAAGAACCAGACATTTAAAAACTATCGCCGATTGTTACTGAACGAGAACAAATGGCGGGCCGCCAGATGGGGAATCGAGGCAAAGCTTATCGATTTTGGGATTGAAGAGGAAGTACCCTTCAACAATCTGATTCACGAGTTGTTGGATTTTATCGATGATGTAGTTGATGATTTGGGATGCCGCAACGAGGTCAATTATGTCTATCAGATGTTACAACAAGGTTCAGGGGCCGACCGGCAGCTTAAGGTTTTCGAGGAGACTGGTAGCTTGGTCGAAGTAGCCAAATATATCGTGGGCCAAACGGCGAAGGGTTTGTAACTTTACCAAACGAACGGTAGCGGCCACATATGAAATGCGCATTTCGTGCGTTATGAAAGAAAAAAAATGCACAGTACCTATAAAATAGCGATTTTAGATATGAATGCCGGCGAGCCCAATGAGGGCATGCGCTGCATTAAGATGTTGGCAGGCGACTTTTTATCGAAAGATGGGATTTTAGGCCATTACGATACCTTTGATGTCCGCGTAACCGGTGAGGTACCGAATATTGCGGATTATGATATTTTTATTTCCTCTGGAGGTCCGGGTTCACCCTTGCTTACAGGGGAAGCTTGGGAGAACAACTACTTTATTTTCCTCGATACGTTATTGCAGCACAATCTTTCCAGACCCGATAAGAAACATTTGTTTTTGATTTGTCATTCCTTTCAATTGGCCTGCATGCATTGGGATGTCGCCCGTGTGACCAAAAGGCGCAGTACCTCTTTTGGAATCCTGCCCATTTTCAAAACCAAGAGCGGGGAAAGGGAAGTACTTTTCGAAGGTCTGCTAGACCCCTTTTATGCAGTTGATTCAAGAGATTACCAAGTCATAGGTCCCAAGGAATGGAAGTTGGATACGCTGGACGGGAAAGTACTTTGTCGCGAAAAAATGCGGCCCAATGTACCCTTGGAGCGTGCCGTGATGGCCATTCGTTTTTCCAACGAGATTTTCGGCACACAGTTTCATCCGGAAGCGGATGCCGAAGGGATGCTTCGCTATTTCGTAAAAGAGGAAAAAAGGGAACTGGTCATCAAAAAACACGGTAAAAAGAAATATACCGAAATGATCGAGCAATTGGATGATGACGGAAAGATCATGAAGACCAACCACACGATTATCCCGAGATTTCTAGATTTGGCTGCGAAGGCCATAGACGAATCGAAACTACAGACTGCATGATACCGAAAATCAGGGAAGCCTTCAATGCCAATTTCAAAGAAGAGTTTTATCAAGACCTTCTTGACCATGTAGTAAAGGAATTGAAAGAACCTACTGCTTTCCGTATTTCGGAAACCCCCGTTTTTATCAGTAAGGAAATAAAGGCCGCCGTTTTCTCGGCCTGTGATGCCATCATTGAACAATTGTGGCAAATCGATTTTGCCGACATACGGGACACTTTTGTTCCAAAGGAAATGCAGTCGCCCCTTCCTATGGGGAAACCTGACTTTTTGGCCATTGATTTTGGCTTATGCGATGATGGGAAAGGAGGAATTACACCGCAACTTATCGAATTACAAGCGTTTCCGACCTTATTTTTTTACCAGCCTTTTTTGGGTGAAGCTTTTATTAAAGCGTATCCGAATATGCCAAAAGAAGGATTTCACTACTACTTTAGTGGCCTGAACAAACAAGGGTATCATGCCGCCGTTAGCAAGGTAATCCTTAACGGCTACAATCCGGAAAATGTCATCCTCCTTGAGGTCTTTCCCGAAAAACAGAAAACGAGAATCGACTTCTGGGCCACGCAAAAAGCCTTGGGTATCGAGGTGGTCTGTATGACAAAGGTCATTAAAGAGGGGAAAAAGCTTTTTTATGAAAAAGACGGTCGAAAAATACCGATTCACCGCATCTACAACCGGGTCATTTTCGATGAGTTGGAACGTATCGAAAACCTACAGACGAGCTTTACGCTAAGCGACGATCTCGAGGTAGAATGGTGTACGCATCCCGATTGGTTTTTTGTGATTTCAAAGTGTATTATGCCGTTACTGAAGCATAAGAATGTGCCGGCATCCTACTATCTGAACAATTTTCCCTCCGATTTGAATCTGTCCAACTACGTACTAAAACCCTTGTTTTCCTTCGCAGGACAAGGCATCAATCTTCACCCTACAAAAGAGATTCTCGATGGCATCGAAGACAAACAAAATTACATTCTGCAACAAAAGGTGGCGTACAAACCCTTGGTGAAGACGAATACCGCCAAGAATTCCAAAGTCGAGTTGCGCATGCTCTATATCTGGAGTGAGGAAGAAAATAGGCTGAAACCGGTCATCAACCTTACCCGAATGAGTAAAGGCGAAATGATCAACGTGTCGCATCAAGTAGACGAAACCTGGATCGGATCTTCCATTAGCTTTTTCGAGGAGTAATTATTGTACTTAAGGAAGGCTACGAAATCAAGCTCGAGGAATACTTAACTCAGGAGTAATCCGAACTCAAGGTTCTCAACCTAGTAAAATGACGAATATTCGAATTACCTACCTCTCCTTGGGAGAGGTCGTAATCGCCAGAGCGATTGCGGGTGAGGCCCCCGGGTGTCGCAAAAATCAACGCATCATAACCCTCAATGATATTTTTCATCAGACCAACAAAATCGTCATCATGGTTGGTATTTTGATAGTCGTAAAATGAAATGCGATACTCCTGTAAATCGATGATTTCGCAATGTAAAAGTGTTTTAAGGGCATCTACCTTCTGTCGTGTTTCGCCGTCGCCTCTAGAACTTCCTAAAATGACTACCTTTCTGGTCTTCATACGTCTAATTTCTCACTGCTGTCGAGTTAATGCAGTCCTGCAAACCGCCATTGCTTACTGCACGCTACCGCCCTTTCATCAACTTAGCCACATACTTTCCGATCACATCAAATTCCAAATTCACCACCGAACCCACTTGGTACGAATTGAACCGAGTGTGTTCATAAGTATAGGGAATGATCGCAACGCTAAAGCTATTGGTGCCGGAATCAACAACGGTCAAGCTGGTGCCGTCTATGGTAATCGAACCTTTTTCAATCGTCGGGTTGCCGTTTGCCGCATCATACTCGAATGAAAATACCCAACTACCATCTTCTTCTGAAACTGCGGTACATACACCGGTCTGATCTACATGACCTTGTACAATATGACCATCCAGCCGGCTGCCTAAGATCATGGCCCGTTCCAAATTTACCCTTTCCCCTTCCCGTAATTTTCCAAGATTCGTCTTTTGAAGGGTTTCATCAATCGCCGTTACGGTGTAAATTCCAGTATCTACGGAAACAACGGTCAAGCAAACGCCATTGTGGGCAACGCTTTGATCGATTTTCAGTTCGCTCGATAACGGACTGGCAATCGTAATATGTAGATTGCTTCCTTCCTTCCGTAATTCGGCGACCTCACCTAAAGTTTCGATTATTCCCGTAAACATCTTCCATTTAATTTAAGTAATTTTACATTTAGTCCAAACCAAGCTAAAAGGTTAGGCGATATGAACATTCACCTCCCTTTTGGGCCAGAGAAACTATTTTAAAAAGTTTCGGGCGGGGCATACAAAGGTAAAGAATAAGATGGGCGAAAAAGGGAAAATAAAATTAGGGATATCAATTGGTGATCTAAACGGAATAGGCTGTGAAGTGGTCTTAAAAACCTTTGAGGATTCCCGTATGCTCGATTTTTGTACCCCTATCATCTTCGCATCCAACAAAACCATCTCGGCGCAGAAAAATGCCTTGAATATCGATATCAATTACAACGGAATCCAAGAATGTTCCAAAGCGCTCGATGGGAAAATAAATGTGCTCAATGTTTGGAAAGAAATTCCCGAACTAAAGTATGGCGAGGCTACCGAAGAGGCGGGAAAATTGGCCATTGCATCCCTCAAAGCAGCGGTCGAAGCATTAAAAACCGATGAAATCGATGTATTGGTCACGGCACCGATCAATAAGAATAACATACAGGCCGACGATTTTAAATTTCCCGGGCATACCGATTTTCTAGCCCAAGAACTGGAAGGGGAAAGTTTAATGTTCATGGTCGCCGATGATTTGAGAATCGGTCTGCTTACGGATCATGTGGCTGTAAAAGACGCCCCGGCCGCCATAAACCCTATTTTAATCCGTACCAAAGTGCGTACCATTGAGAAATCGCTTACGATGGATTTTGGTGTCCGCCGTCCCAAAATTGCCCTCTTGGGCATCAATCCGCACAGTGGCGATAATGGCGTCATCGGTACTGAGGACGATGCCGTCCTAAAACCGGTCATCAAGGAAATGTCCAATGCAGGACACTTGGTTTTCGGGCCCTATTCGGCAGATAGCTTTTTCGGCTCGGACGGCTACAGGAATTTTGATGCGATTTTGGCCGCCTACCATGATCAGGGGCTCATCCCGTTTAAAACACTTTCCTTTGGGAAAGGCGTAAACTATACGGCGGGATTGCGAAAAGTGCGTACATCGCCGGACCACGGCACGGCTTATGAAATCGCTGGGCAAGGAAAGGCCGACCACAGCTCTTTTAAAGAAGCCGTCTTCACGGCAATCCAAATCTTCAAGAACCGCGAGGAATACGCCCAGCTGACCGAAAACCCGCTGCAGAAGCAAAAGGTGAGGCGATGATTCTTGCATCCAAATTCTTGGTTTATCCATAATCTGTAACCGGAGTAGGCATGGTAAATATTCGAACATGAAAAACGGAATAATCTATTGGGATGTAGATCCGGAAATTTTTTCAATTCTCGGTTTCCCGATTCGATATTATGGCCTTTCATGGGCGCTTGGGATTGGTTTCGCTTACCTAATTATAAAGAAGATTTACCAAAAAGAGAAGATTCCTTTAAGCAATCTGGAGCAGCTATCCACCTATATTTTGATCGGGGCATTCTTGGGAGCAAGACTCGGGCACTGTTTTTTCTACGAACCAACCTATTATTTTCAGAACCCTCTTGAAATCATTTTACCGATTAAAAAGGTCGGGGAAGCGTTTGAGTTTATCGGTTTTCAAGGACTTGCAAGCCATGGTGGCCTAATAGGAATAGTAATCGCGATACTCATTTATGCACGAAAAACTCGAACGAATATGTTATGGATAATGGATAGGGTCGCCATTGGGTCTACGGTTACCGCAGCGCTAATCAGGATTGGAAATCTTATGAACTCGGAAATTTATGGGAAACCTACAAGTGGGAATTGGGGCTTTGTTTTTGAACGGGATGATCTGATTCCCAGGCACCCGACGCAACTCTATGAGGCATGTTCCTATCTTTTGATATTCGGACTATTGGTCCTGATTTATAAAAGAGCAACTAAGATGACATCGAACGGACTTATCCTAGGAGTGTTCTTGATGTTGTTTTTTACGGCAAGGTTTGTAATAGAAATTTATAAAGAAAATCAAGTGGGCTTTGAAGATTCAATGACGTTGAACATGGGACAAATTTTGAGTATCCCGTGCATAATTTTAGGCCTTGTACTGATTCTCCGTAGGAAAAGGCATCTGGTGCACCTGGGATAATAACAAATAGGGTTCAAACCTACCCTCCCAAAAGGGCGCTGCATAGATCGTATGCAAAAAACAGCTCCAGATCAGTTCCTTTGGAAGTCATTGAAGATGGGTCTCCGCGGTGAATTGATTTCAACTTAAAACTATAGTCTTGGTTTTTTTTTCTATCAGCGAAACGGGCTTTTTTCCCTGCTCTTTTTTCTTTTAGCTAAGAATTGTTCATTATCAAAATAATAGTATCTTTGCAGCCCGTCATTCAGACGGGTATTTCGATTGAATTAGTGTAGAAAAGGATGGAACATAAGGAATACAACATTCCTTTTTCAGGATTGAAGCAAGGAAAGCACCAGTTTGAGTATCAGATCGAGAATACGTTCTTTGAGTCTTTTGGGTATGAAGAGTTTAATGCAGCGGCTATTTCAGTAGACGTCGGGTTGAACATCGCCAGCACCATGTTAGAACTCGATTTTGATGCAAATGGTACCGTAAACGTACTTTGCGACGTTACCGGTGAACCTTTTGACCAACCCGTTGCATCGAATCTGCAATTGGTAGTCAAGTTCGGGGAAGCGTACAACGATGAAGATGATGAAATTTTAATCATACCACATGGGGAGCATAAAATCAATATAGCACAATACGTCTATGAAATGCTCGTATTGGCGGTCCCACAAAAGCGTACGCATCCGGGAATCGCCGATGGAACATTAAAATCGGAAGCTTTAGATAGATTAGATGCCCTAAGACCAAAGGAAATAAAGGAAAATAAAGACGATAACGATCCCCGATGGGATGCTTTAAAAAAGTTAATAACGGATAAATAAGTAAGTAATGGCACATCCTAAGAGAAAAATATCGAGAACCAGAAGGGATAAGAGAAGAACACATTATAAGGCGGTAGCACCTACTTTGGCCACTGACCCTACAACTGGTGAAATGCATTTGTTCCATAGAGCACATTGGCACGAAGGAAAACTATATTATAAAGGGCAGGTCTTGATCGATAAGACCGAGGCAGAAGCTTAAGAACCCTTTCATCCGATAAAATTGAACTCCCTCCATTTGGAAGGGAGTTTTTTTGTGCCTTTTGATCTTTAGAAATCCTTTTTGTCTAGAACCATAAATCCTTGTGTAAAAGAAAACGTTTTTCGGTAAAAAGTCCTGAGAATTGACTAATTTTCAACAATTTTGTGCCATTTTTGCATGTTTTTGATGAAAAAGCAACTTACAGCATGGGTAAACTAACAGCAGCCATCACCGCCGTAGGCGGATATGTTCCGAAATTTGTGATGACCAACAGCATGTTGGAAGAAATGGTAGAAACGAACGACGAATGGATCACCACCCGAACCGGAATCAAGGAAAGACGTCTGCTTAAGGCTGACGAAGGGGAAGGTTCTTCTTATTTGGCTATCAAAGCTGCCGTAGACCTATTGCATAAAACGGATCTAGACCCTGCTGAAATCGACCTTGTCATTGTCGCCACGGCCACCCCTGATAGTATGGTCGCTTCAACGGCGGCTTTCGTTGCCACCGAAATCGGAGCCAAAAATGCGTTCGCCTATGACCTATTGGCGGCATGCTCCAGTTTCTTGTACGGGATGTCTACGGCCGCTAGCTATATTGAATCGGGCAGGTATAAAAAAGTACTTTTGATAGGGGCCGATAAAATGTCCTCTATTTTGGACTATACTGATCGCACTACCTGTATCATCTTCGGGGATGGTGCGGGAGCGGTTTTATTCGAACCCAATACCGAAGGCCTTGGCTTACAGGACGAATACCTTAGATCGGACGGCTCCGGTCGCAAATTCCTGGGTATGCCGGCTGGGGGCTCCATTTTACCAGCTTCGATGGAAACCGTAAAAGCACGCCAACATTACATTTTTCAAGACGGGAAATCGGTATTTAAATTTGCTGTTTCGAATATGGCCGATGTAGCGGAGCGTATAATGCAGCGAAACGATTTGGATCATACCGATGTTTCCTGGTTGGTACCACATCAGGCCAACAAACGTATCATAGATGCTACGGCCAAACGAATGGGCATCTCCGGAGATAAGGTGTTGATGAACATTCAGCGCTATGGGAACACCACATCGGCAACCCTGCCGTTGCTATTGCACGATTACGAAAACCAGCTCAAGAAAGGGGATAATCTTGTCTTTGCCGCTTTTGGTGGCGGATTTACATGGGGATCGATTTACCTAAAATGGGCATATAACTAACATATCTTTCTAAAAACGTTTACATGGATATCAAAGAAATTCAAAACCTGATCAAGTTCGTGGCCAAATCCGGGGCTACAGAGGTAAAATTGGAAATGGATGATGTAAAAATCACCATTAGAACAGGTGCACTGAACACGGGTCAAGAAACGACCATCGTTCAACAAATTCCGATGGCGCAAGCACCGGCACCAGCGGCCGCACCACAAACCGATGCCCCTGCCCAGCAAGCGCCCAAAAGCGATGATGGTGCAGCGGATGACGCCAAGTACATTACCATCAAATCACCCATTATCGGGACCTTTTATAGGAAGCCTTCGCCAGACAAACCTTCTTTCGTAGAGGTAGGCCATACCATTTCCAAAGGGGATGTGCTGTGTGTTATCGAGGCTATGAAATTGTTCAACGATATCGAATCGGAGGTTTCTGGTAAGATCGTCAAGATATTGGTCGATGATTCTTCTCCGGTAGAATTCGACCAACCACTCTTTTTGGTAGATCCATCTTAATAATAAACCTAAGGTTTCAAGGCCCGGGCATCAATTTAGTTTGTGGAACGGGAACCTGCCGCTGCGCCGGCTGACTTGGAATTTGACGTTTGGAATTCAAAAGAATTATGTTCAAAAAAATACTGATTGCGAATAGGGGAGAGATAGCACTTCGTGTTATACGTACTTGCAAAGAGATGGGCATTAAAACCGTGGCGGTCTATTCAAAGGCCGACGAGGAAAGCCTTCACGTACGATTTGCCGATGAGGCCGTATGTATCGGACCAGCTGCCAGCAGCGAATCGTACTTGAAGATTCCCAACATTATAGCCGCTGCCGAAATTACCAATGCCGATGCAATACATCCCGGATATGGCTTTCTTTCGGAAAACTCCAAATTCTCGAAAATATGTGCCGAGCACGATATTAAATTTATCGGAGCCTCTGGGGAACATATCGATAAAATGGGAGACAAGGCAACCGCAAAAGCTACGATGAAAGCAGCAGGGGTACCTTGTGTACCAGGCTCTGAGGGCTTGCTCAAAGATGTAGCCGATGCGAAGAAAACCGCCAAAAAAATGGGCTATCCCGTTATGATAAAGGCTACCGCTGGAGGTGGTGGTAAAGGAATGCGCGCCGTTTGGAAGGAAGAACAAATGGAGGACCTTTACAACAGTGCCGTACAGGAAGCCTCGGCGGCCTTTGGAAATGGCGCAATGTATATGGAAAAGTTGATCGAGGAACCACGCCATATCGAAATTCAGATTGTAGGCGACCAGTATGGCAAAGCCTGCCATCTATCCGAAAGAGACTGTTCCGTGCAGCGAAGGCACCAAAAATTGACCGAAGAAACGCCTTCGCCCTTTATGACCGATAAACTTCGGAACGATATGGGCAAAGCGGCCGTCAAGGCAGCAGAGTATATCAAATATGAGGGCGCAGGAACCGTAGAATTTTTGGTAGACAAGCATCGGAATTTCTACTTTATGGAAATGAACACCAGAATTCAGGTAGAACATCCGATCACCGAACAGGTCATCGATTACGATTTGATCCGTGAGCAGATCCTAGTGGCCGGGGGCGTCCCGATTTCTGGAAAAAATTACATACCAAAACTACATTCCATAGAATGTCGTATCAACGCTGAAGATCCCTATAATAATTTTAGGCCCTCCCCCGGTAAAATCACTACGCTACATATACCGGGCGGGCATGGTATTCGTATGGACACCCATGTCTATAGCGGCTATTCAATACCGCCGAACTACGACTCCATGATCGCCAAATTGATTACCACTGCCCAGACCAGGGAGGAGGCTATCAATAAAATGAGACGTGCGTTGGATGAATTTGTAATCGAGGGAATAAAAACCACCATTCCGTTTCATAGACAATTAATGGATCACCCCGACTATCTGGCCGGGAATTACACCACCAAGTTTATGGAAGACTTCGAGATGGAACCCCTGGATGAATAAGCATTAGTAGCCCCGCCATCGTGCGGGGCTTTTTGATACCCCTCCCCTTTTTCAGGGAGGCATTTTCACGGTTTACAAGTTCCGTTCTTCTAAAAATTCACCCCATTTTTGCAGTCAATAGTGGTTTTGGTACGATAGCTGTACAATTTTCGGCAAATAAAATAGTTAACAAAACAACTCATTAAACGAAATAGATGTTTCGAAAAACCATTGTCTACAGTTCGTTATTCGTAATGCTCCTTTGCAGCACCAGCTGTTTCGAGATTTTGGAGGAAATCAACTTGAACGCCGATGGCAGCGGAAGTATGCTCGTCACCCTGAATATGAGCAAAAGCAAGACCAAAGTGGCCTCTATCATGTTGCTGGATAGCATTAATGGTTATAAGATTCCGACCGAGGACGATATGAACGAGGCGATGAAAGATGTGGTGTCGCATTTAGAAAAAACGGATGGTATCAGCAATATCAAGAAAACAAAAGACATGGATAACTATGTTTTTACCATCGCCTGCGACTTTAAGAAAGTAGAGCACATCAATGCTATTTTTAAAGACCTGATTGAAAAGCAGAATAGGAATGGTGGCACCAGTTTTACTACCGAGAACTTCACCTTTAACGGAAACACTGGAACATTTCTACGCAATTTCAAGTACGATTCAAGTATCAAGAAGTCTTTCGCGCGCTTGAACGACGAGGATAAAAAAATATTCGATGATGCCAGTTATACCTGTATTTATCGCTTCAAAGACGCCGTAAAAAGTGTATCCAACGAAAACGCGAAGATCGCACCGAACAAAAAGGCCGTGATGTTGCGTGTTGATGCAATGTCCTTTATCACTGGAGCAAAAAATGTCCAAAATAAAATTCAACTGACCCGATAAAACCAAAATCAAAAATGAAAAAAGTAATTCTATCCATAAGTATATATTGCTTCACCCTAGGGCTTTCCGCACAGGACCTAAGCACCAAAATACCTTCCGATGCCGCCGCTGTGGTAACGATAAAAGGGGAACGGCTTACACAGCTGGTTTCCGTAAACGATTTTTCGAATTCCAAGTTGGGCCAGATGCTCGGTAAGGAGTTGAGTCAAAAAACCGATGGAAAAATAACGGCTATCGCCGATGCCGGTTTCGATTTGGAAAAGAATTTCTATTATTTCCTAGACGTAAAAGAAGGCGTGTTTACGAACTGCTTTCTGATTCCTTTAAAAGATTCAAAAGGCTTTGAAAGCCTTTTGAGCGAAAGGGAAAAAGAAAAAATCGTTAATGAGAACGGACTTTCGTACATGCAAGAAGAGTATGACAATATGGTTACTTTATGGAACAATAATACCATGGTCGTGATATTCGCTGCGGACCAATCAGATTCTAACGATTACTACGATGATTACGGTTACTACGATGATTTGCAAATAGAGTCTGCCGTAACCGAAGAGATGATCGAAGGAGCTGTAGAAGAGGAGACCGAAGAGGAATCGAATTACGGGATAACCATCGAGGAAGTTGAAATAGAAGAAGGACCTGCCGATGCTAAAGACGCGGTGGAAGAGGCCGAAGAAGTCGTTGAGGAAATCGTAATCGAGTCAACCGAGTCTTACAACGATTATTACAACAGCGAAGAGTACCAGAGATCGCAAGCCGAACAAGAGGCCAAGCGGAAAGCGCGCGAAGCACAACGGGAAGCAAAAAGAAAAGAATTAGCCCTTGCCACCTTGCAAAAGGCAAAGACCGTAATGGCCGGAAACTACCCCCAAGGCAGTATCATGAAAAACGAGAGCTATCTTAACAGCGTTGGCAATGGTAAGGAAGAGGCTAGCGCCTGGGTAGCCGATTTTGGCGGAATCTACAAAGACGCCGCCTATGGTAGCTATCTATTCGGTGCAGCAAACCCCTATAGTTTTATGGATATCGATAAGCTCTACGGAGGCATGTCCATTGCGGCAAAACTCGATTTTGAAGAAGACCACGCTGCCATTAAGACGGTCTACACGATGAACGATGAAATGGTCGACCTCTACAAACAAATGTACGATGGTAAGCTCAACTCCAAGTTTACCGATTTTATAAACGAAGACCGTATGTTGGGCTATTGGTCGGTAAATATGAGCGTTGAGGGCATGTTGAACGCTTATCCGGATTTAATGGATTCGATGTTTTCAGGAAAAGAATCGAATACGTATGGTGATGCGGTTAGTTTGGGGACGTATTTGTTCCGAATTCTTATCGATGAGGAAGCTGCCGCTGAAATCATACGGGGTGATATGCTTTTAGTATTGAACGACCTTTCTGAGCGTACCGTTACCTATATCGACTATGAATACGATGAAGCCTACAATACTGTCGAGGTCGAAAAGACCAAAACCGAGACCGTACCTGATTTTATGTTCATGTTCTCGTCCGAACAAAAAGGACTCTTCGATAGATTGGTGCGAATAGGTGTAAGAGAAGGAGAACTGGAAGCGATAAACGGTATGTATAAGATTGCAACAATGGGCAGTTCTTCCCCATTCGATATCTATGTGATGTTCAAAGACGGTATATGTTTCATGGGAAGTTCAAAAAGGGATATGATGGCCATCAATACAGGCTCCTTTGCCTCCAAACTTTCTGGAGATCATAAAAAGAACATGAAGAAGAACGTAAGCAGTATGTATGTGAACGGTAAAAAAATCATCGCTCAGATTCCTGTAGACTCTTATCCTTC
Organism: Aggregatimonas sangjinii; assembly: GCF_005943945.1. Taxonomy (GTDB): domain Bacteria; phylum Bacteroidota; class Bacteroidia; order Flavobacteriales; family Flavobacteriaceae; genus Pelagihabitans; species Pelagihabitans sangjinii. The sequence continues at coordinate 4,436,430 of NZ_CP040710.1, forward strand.
GGAATTAAGGGATCGAATCGGATTTCTAACCCAAAACACGGAAGATGTACAATTCCGCTTTGAAAAAATCAAAGGCAATACCATGAAGGGTGAAATGATTTGGAACACCGCCACATCTGGGCACGAGAATAGTTTTGACTACTTTCTTAATATGATCGAAGCCTTTATCGACTAGTTTTAGAAATGCGATGAGACGGTTCCTAAAAGTTGTCCTCATAATTTTAGCCCTTTTTGCCATTGCATATTTCGGGTACAAAGAACTTCAGCAAACGAGTTCTTTGCTCGGTAAGGTACATGTTAATGCTGATAGTGCCATAAAAATCGGGATTCATGACATAAAGGAAACTTTGATCTTGGATGCACTTGCCGCGCCCTTATTTTATTACGAGCAGACAAAATTTTCGAAATCCGATGATGAAGATGCGCCTGACAAGGGTATCGATTTGTCTCCTTACAACCTTGTTCTTTTCACGGTTCCAGATATCGAAAACACTTTTTTTGGCACCCTTGAAATAAAGGATTCGAAGTCATTTGAAGCGTATATCGCCAAAGAACTGGAAAAAAAATCAGCTACGGTCGACGAGACTCCAAATTCGGATTACCAATTCGCCAAAATTGAAAAATCGAAAATTATTTTGGCATGGAATACCGAACAGCTGGTTTTTGCCCTAGCTCTAGATCAGAAACCGGAATCATTCCATTCTATTTTTAAGGATGTCCTGACCGATGGAAAAACGATTTCCGATGGTGATCATTCCTTGATTACGGCACTTGCGGATCATGATAATCATGTGATCTTTGCAAATTCAAGCGGCAACATTACTCTTGATTTCGAGGATGGAAAGGCTCTTATCGCTGGAAATATCCTTACCGACAACCCGCAAAGATTTCAATCGGAAATCAGTATTGACAGCATACCCGATACATCTTTTATGATGTATTTGGATGCGAATTTTGAAAACGCCTTGAACAAGGAAAAAGTCGTAAATGTCTTAGAATCCGTTTCATTTTTTCAAAAGAACGCCTTGAACGTATCGGAGTTGGCCAACCGCACCAACGGTTTCCTTAGCCTGGCGATTGCTGGTACGACCAAGCAATTGGACACGGTCATCACCTATGACTATGACGACAATTTCGAAAAGGTCGAGGAACTTTCCCTGCAAGAGCGACAAGTACCCAAGGCACACATCACCCTAGGTGGGGAAAATCAAAGTTTAAAGGACTATCTGATTGCACAAAAGGCAATCGACACCAACGGAATCTTCAAGCCTTTTCCTCTTTACACGCTTTATGTGAAGGAAGGGTCCATGAATACCGTTTTTGACACATTTGAAGAAAACCTCGTTGCTCAGAAACAACTTAGTTCAAGCTTTTTTGGTTGTCGCATCGATTTTCGAAAACTGACTGCTGATATGGATGTTCCGCGATTGGGTCCCTACGTTGCCGATTTAAGGGAAATGAAAGTATTCGCTACACAAAAAGAAGGAAACCAGGTGATGGTGCATGGGGAGCTGACCGCAACTCATCCCAATATCAATATCCTCTCACAACTGGCGCTAAAAAAGCCTCTAGATTCCATTCAATAAGTCATTAGATACCGAAGAAACGGTATGCACTTACCGACCGGTAGGTCGGTTGGTGTTGCATGATGTCGATAAGCCCCCATCTTTATTGTGCTTCGTCGATGAACGACCCCCAATAATCGAGGGTTGTTTTAAGGGGTGTTATTTCTTCTTAATCCAAAATAGACCAGCTGGTCGGTTTAGGGTATATGAGATCGTTTTTCTTCTTTCCGTATGAAATGCCGCTACCAAGCCGCCCCGCACCACATATTTGTTCGTAATTTAGTCTTATGAACCTAAGTTATTGGGAGTATAAGACCTGGCTGTACAATGTAGATTTTACCATTATAGGTAGCGGCATTGTTGGCCTGAACACGGCCCTATCCCTAAGTATCCGTTTTCCTAAAGCCAAAATACTGGTGTTGGAGAAGGGAATTTTGCCTCAGGGCGCCAGTACTAAAAATGCGGGATTTGCCTGTTTTGGAAGTATTTCGGAAGTTTTGTCCGATTTGCGGCAGCATTCCGAGCAAGAGGTGCAGCAGTTGGTTCAAAAGCGATATGATGGCATTCGAATGCTACGTAAAAATTTAGGTGATGCCGCTATCGATTTTCAACAACTTGGGGGGCATGAGCTTTTCGTGGAAAAAGGGCAAGAACTGTTCGAAGAGTGCATGGAGAGCATTTCCAAGATGAATGAACTGTTGTATCCCGTTTTCGGGGTCAATGCCTTTCAGACGAATGCCAACAGCTTTCGTTTTAAAAACATCAACGAGCAATACATTACCAACGTACTGGAAGGGCAAATCGATACGGGTAAAATGATGGTCTCCCTTTTACGGAAAGTACAACAGAATAATGTGCAACTACTGAACGGGGTTTCCGTAGAAGAGATTGATGACAATGGAGGTTCGGTTACCGTAAAAACGGACCAATTTGAATTTAACTCTAAAAAGATTCTGATGGCGACCAACGGTTTCGCGGCACAACTGCTACAGGAAGACATTCAGCCCGCACGTGCGCAGGTGATATTGACCAAACCAATCCAAAACCTTCACATAAAAGGCACTTTTCATTTGGATGAAGGCTACTATTACTTTCGAAACATCGATAACCGCATTCTTTTCGGAGGTGGAAGAAATCTTGATATCGAGAACGAAACGACCTATAAATTCGGAAAAACCGATGTGATTCAGAAGCAATTAAAAAAACTATTGAAGGAAGTCATTTTACCCGAAACCCAATTTGAACTAGACCGAAGCTGGAGTGGGATTATGGGTGTTGGCAACCAAAAAAGACCGATTGTAAAACAGGTATCGAACAATGTGTACTGTGGAGTGCGGTTGGGAGGAATGGGAATCGCCATAGGTAGTTCGGTAGGAAATGAATTGGCCGATCTTATAGACTAATTGGTATGATGATCAAAGAACAACTCTACGCATTTTGTAAGCGCTATATCGAAAATCGACTTTCAAACATACAGGATAGCATCAAAGGCATTCAAGAAGCTCTGAATTCCGAAACAAAAAGTAGTGCGGGAGACAAACACGAAACGGGTCGTGCCATGCTGCAACTGGAACGGGAGAAATTAGGCCAACAATTGGCAGAGGCGGAAAAAATGGAGACTACATTATCTAGAATACCTATTGCCCGGCCATCGGCCGTTGTTACTTTAGGCAGTTGGGTAAAGGCCTCGAAGGCCGACTATTTCTTGGCGGTATCGGCAGGGGAATGCGTCATCGGGGATGACCACGTCTTCTGTATATCGGCGGCCACACCGATTGGCGTGCATGTCTTCGGAAAGTCAGTTGGTGACTTCTTTACTTTTAATGGGGAGCGCATCGAAATTCTTGAAATACGATAAATCTGAAAACTTGGGAATAGCGGTTTTTTAATCCCAGCTCGGCTTGGCGCGATTTGCTTTTTTCTGTGCGTTCCGTTTTTTGGAGGCTATCCGTTTTTCAATAGCCGATCTTTTGGGTCTGGTCTTCCTTCTTTTTTTAGGAATTTTTATCGCGTTTTCCAGAAGCTCGAGCAATCGTTTGATGACAAGCTCTTTATTCTTGTGCTGGCTGCGACTTTCGTCACATTGTAGCAGTAAAACATGTTCTTTGGTAAGACGGTTACCCAACTTGAGCAAGATGCGGTTTTTTTCTTGTTGGGTCAGCCCGTTGGAATTTTGGACTACAAAAGAGAGTTCGATTTTGGTAGCGACCTTATTTACATGTTGACCGCCGGCACCACTGCTGCGTACCGCTTTGAAATTCAATTCCTGTATAATCCGGTCTTTATCCAGTTTCTATATTTTGGATAAAAATACGTAAAACAGGGCTTTTCACGCTTTTGTACTATGCTTTAGGAAAGGTCTTTTGGTCTCGAAAAGGCGATTTAAGCACAGGTTATCACATACCCGACATTCGCTTATTGATAACTTCTATAGCGATATTCAAGAAAATATGCGAACCTTCTTCAATGACCATGTGGTGGTGAAAATAAATCTTTTGATTTTCATAGATACCTTCGATAAGGTAATGCCCGCCCATGTAGAAAGAACTTGTGACGGTAACCTCCAGACCTGACTTTTCGGAGACCTTGAATTCGTGGGCATAGACGATAATACGCCTCTTTGTATCGGCATACGACTTGATAATGTTTATCGGGATTTTGTTGGCCTCGCCAAATAGTGAAGCGATATAGATATCCTGTGGTCTTTGGTATAGGTTTTTCGGATTGTCCTTAGCGATGATCTTCGTATTCCTTAAGACGACTACCCTATCTGCAAATGGCAGCATGTCGTTATGATCATGGGTTGCCGTAAGCACGGTTACCCCTTTCTTTCTAAGGTATTGGAATAAGGTTCTACGAAGGGTGTTCTTACGAAAGTTATCGATGTGGCTAAAGGGCTCGTCTAGCAACAATATATCCGGTTCTTGTGCCAATACCCGAGCTAGGGCAACACGTTGTTGCTGGCCACCACTCAAATATTTCACTTTTGTTTTGGCAAAAGGAACCATTTCGATCATCTGCAAAAGTTCATCGGTGCGCTCTTTTAGTGCTTCAGGCTCAAAATGGGAAAGGTATTGCGAAATGTTTTCGGCTACGGTAGTATAAGGCATCAAATCAAAGTCCTGTGAGAGGTATTTCATATAAGGCTCTCCTGGAACTAGATTGTACAGCGGCCCTAATACCTGTTGTTCGCCCCAATACACTTCCCCTATGTTTATCTGCAAAAGGCCATAGATGATCTTTAGGAGGGTGCTTTTGCCGCAGCCACTTTCACCGATGATGGCAACATGTTCGCCCTTTTTTACGTTAAGATTGATATCCTCTAAAACAGGAACCTCATCATAGGCAAAAGAAACATGGTCGACGTGAAGCATTTTTTGTATTTGGTTGAGATTCTTAGGTGCTTGTTTATACACTAGAAACGGTGATTCTAAAGAATTATTGATAGATACGCAGTTTTAGGTGTATTTAGACGAAAACATGTGATTATTTCCGAATACATAGTAGTCGTAATTCAACAAAATCGGTTTTTTAGGTTATATAATTGAACATTTTATTAAATTTGCCGGTCCGCCAATCAATTTTAACCTACATGATGTTTTGAAAAGTTTCTCCCGAAAAGACACGAATCTGTGCTTGGTAATCCTACTTACCATTGATATTATTTTCTTTATAGGGCATCTCGCCCTTATTTTATACGATTGGGGAGGGCCATTCATGTCATTGACCGAAGAAGGAGGTATTCCGGAGATGTACCAATATCTTAAATTTATACTGATCATTCTGATGTGCAGTTTTTTGATCATTAAAAAAAATCAGCACGTCTTTATCTTCTGGTTTTTGCTGTTCGTACTTTTCTTTATTGATGACGCTTTCGAGTTCCACGAGACCTGTGGCGCGTTCTTAATGAATCTCTTTGATTTAAAAGCGTACTGGGGACTCCGGGCACAAGATTGGGGAGAGCTAACCTACGCCGCTCTATGTGGCTTAGCCCTTATACCGCTATTGATTTTTGCCTATGTCAAAGGGAGTGACCAAATAAAAAAGGTCTTTTTGGATATTGGAATCCTTCTAGGACTCTTTTTGTTCTTTGCAATTGTCGTTGATATGGTTCATTCTTATTTTACGGAGGCCAAAGACAACATCAGCTACTTTTTCGGAATGCTAGAGGACGGTGGAGAAATGATTTTGTTAAGTATCATCGTTTGGTACTTCTATTTTCTGATCAAAAACTCATCGGACGAACAAGTATATCTCCATCAGTATTTACTCCATAGTAAATAGTACCAGCAGCACAGTAATCGTTTTGAAATTACTCCTTGAATTCTTTTAGTACGGCCTTGCTCGGTAAATCTTCAAACCCCATATTATAGAGCGTAAAGCCGAAGATGTCGGCATACTGCGCTATGGTCTTACTCACGGGGGTCCCGGCACCATGCCCCGCATTGGTTTCGATACGAATCAATGTCGGGTTCGTACCGGCCTGCTTTTCCTGAAGTTCCGCTGCAAATTTAAAACTGTGTGCGGGTACCACACGATCATCGTGGTCTCCGGTAGTGACCAAAGTGGCGGGGTATGCTACGCCTTTCTTTACATTGTGAACAGGGGAATATCCTTTTAAGTATTCGAACATTTCCTTGCTATCTTCTGCGGTACCGTAATCGTAAGCCCATCCGGCCCCGGCGGTAAAGGTATGATAGCGCAACATATCCATCACGCCCACTGCGGGCAGGGCAACTTTCATCAAATCGGGTCTTTGGGTCATTGTAGCGCCTACCAGAAGCCCACCATTACTGCCTCCTCGAATGGCCAGATATTCAGAGGCCGTATATTTTTCACTGATTAAATATTCCGCGGCAGCGATAAAATCATCGAAAACATTTTGTTTCTGCATTTTGGTTCCGGCATTATGCCATTTTTTTCCGTATTCCCCTCCGCCCCTGAGGTTCGGTACGGCATAAATGCCGCCTTGTTCCATCCAAACGGTATTGGCAATGCTGAACGAGGGTGTTAAACTAATATCGAAGCCGCCATAACCATAGAGTATGGTAGGATTTTTACCATTCAGCTCAAGCCCTTTTTTATGTGTAATGATCATAGGTATTTTAGTGCCGTCTTTTGAGGCATAAAAAACTTGATTGCTTTCGTAGTCATCGGGATTGAAATCTATTTCAGGTTTCCAATGCACCGCGGATTCTCCGCTCTCGACGTTATATTTAAAAGAGGTTCCCGGAGTTTTGTAGTTGGTAAAGGAATAGTAGAATTCCTTATCCTCTTTCTTCCCCCCGAAGCCGGACGCGCTGCCGATTCCCGGTAAATTAACTTCCCGTACCAATTGACCGTTATAATCGTATTGGAGCACTTTCGAAATGGCATCGACCATATATTCCGCAAAAAAATAACCCCCTCCGGTATTCGGGGTGAGCACATTTTCCGTTTCGGGAATGAAATCTTTCCAGTTTTCTGGAGCGGGGTTCGTCGCATCAACCGTTACTATTTTTGTGTTCGGGGCATTCCTGTTCGTAACAATATATAGCTTGGAGCCTACATTTTCTATTATAGATACATCAGAATCGGTGTCGGACACCACAGGAACGAGTAATCCGTTTGGATCTTTGAGGTTTTGAATGAAAAGTTTGTTACCAGAAGTTGATGTTCTTGCCGAGAGGATCAGGTAATTCTGATCTTCGGAAACCCCGGCACCGACATAGCGATGTTTTTCATTCGATTTTCCACCATAGACCAGTTGATCTTCTTTTTGGGGAGTTCCCAATTTGTGGAAATACACTTTGTGCTGGTCGGTTTTAGCCGACAGCTCGCTACCCTTTGGCTTATCGTAGCTAGAATAGTAAAAACCTTCATTACCTCTCCAAGACAAGCCGCTAAATTTAATGTCGACAAGGGTATCTTCAACTATTTCTTTGGTGGCTGCGTTCAATACGATTGCTTTGCGCCAATCACTACCCCCTTCGGATATCATGTACGCGGCCATTGAACCATCCTTCGTAAAGCTAAGCCCTGCAAGCGATGTTGTGCCATCCTCGGAAAAGGTATTCGGGTCTAGGAAGACTTCCGCTTCACCACCGTCTTGCTGTCGGTAGACTACATATTGATTTTGCAATCCATTATTTTTATAGAAATAGGTATAGTTCCCTTCTTTGAAAGGAGAACTTACTTTTTCGTAGTTCCAGAGTTTCTCCAATCTATTTCTTAAGTCCGCACGAAATGGAATTTTTTCCAAATAGCCAAAGGTCACCTCATTCTGCGCTTTAACCCATGCCTCGGTTTCAGGGCTGCGATCATCTTCCAGCCAACGGTAGGGGTCCTTGACCTCTGTTCCAAAATGAGTGTAAGCGGTATCGACTTTTGGAGTTAAGGGATAGTTCACGGCAATAGGTTCTTTTTTGGTTTCTGATTCACAGGAAAATAGTAAGGCGAGAACCATTAAGGTGGGATAGATTCTTTTCATTTTTTATAAATTGATATGCCCTAAAAATACCACAAAAAGAAAGGAAATCGATGTATTTTACGTTTGCTTAACGTTTTTGGAAGGAGGTCTTCAATGAAATACGAAAATAATTCTATGTTAGAATATCATATTATACCAATTGGTTTTTGACCAAGTATTCTGCGATTTGCACTGCGTTGGTCGCGGCACCTTTTCGTAAATTATCCGAGACGATCCACATGTTCAAGGTATTGCGCTGGGTCTCGTCCCTACGAATACGGCCTACGAAAACCTCGTCCTTATCATGTGCGTAGATTGGCATCGGATAGGTATTTGTGTCGGGATTATCCTGAACGGTTACCCCGGGTGTATCGTTTAGGAGTTGCCGCACCTCGTTCACTGTAAAATCATTTTCGAATTCAACGTTTACGGATTCCGAATGGCCTCCCGCCGTAGGAATTCTCACTGCGGTGGCAGAGATAGAAAAAGTACGATCATCTAAAATTTTCTGGGGCTCTCGTGCAAGTTTCATCTCTTCTTTTGTGTATCCGTTTTCCATAAAGACATCGCAATGCGGTAAAGCATTTCTGCTAATAGGATAGGGATAGGCCATTTCGCCCTTGATACCTGCAATTTCGTTCTCTAATTGGCGAACAGCTTTGACCCCAGTCCCAGATACCGATTGGTATGTAGATATAACCACACGCTTCATCTTGTACTTGATATGCAGGGGCGATAGGGCCATAACCAATTGTATGGTCGAACAGTTGGGGTTGGCGATGATTTTATCGCTCGACGTCAATTTCCCCGCGTTGATTTCTGGAACGACCAGCTTCTTATCAGGGTCCATGCGCCAAGCCGAGGAGTTATCGATTACCGTAGTGCCCACTTCGGCAAATTTGGGTGTCCATTCAAGAGAGGTATCGCCGCCCGCCGAAAAAATGGCAATTTGCGGTTTGGCCGCGACAGCGTCGGAAAGCCCGATAATGGTATGTTCTTTTCCCTTGTAGGCTAGTTTTTTTCCTACCGATCTTTCCGAGGCCACCAAGAGCAACTCGGTAATCGGAAAATTACGTTCTGCCAATACTTTGAGCATTACTTCGCCTACCATTCCGGTAGCGCCTACCACTGCGACTTTCATCAACTCTCATTTTAGGTTGACAAAAGTAGGCCAACCTGAACTCATGTACAAGCGTAAAAACCGTAAATCAAACAAATACAACAAAAAGTTTCAAATATAACAACCAAAATTGATTTCATTTGACATAAAATACCGGCAACCCTATAGGTATTGATGAGCATGAAACCTACAAAAAAAGAACCCCCGTCTTCCGACAGGGGTTTGATTAGTGTAGCGGTTCTCCTGATTCAGGCGTATGACTTTATGATTTTTTCAACTCATCCCTAATTTCAGCGAGTAGCTCTTCTGCAGTAGGTCCTGCTGGCGCCGGTTCGGGCTCTGGCGCGCGCATCTTGTTGTACCCTTTGATAATGATAAACATTACCAAACCGATAATGACCAAACTTACGATGGTGTTGACCCACCTTCCCCACGCAATTACCGCGGCGCCCGCTTCTTCGGCAGCAGCAAGAGAGGCAAATTCGCCATCCCCAAGAATGTAGAATAAATTGTCGAAATTAACACCTCCGGAAAAGAAACCGACAATCGGCATCACAATATCGGATACAAACCCATTCACAACGGCACCAACGGCACCTGCCATGATAACGGCCACCGCAAACTCGATGACGTTGCCCGTCATAATAAAATCTTTGAATTCTTTTAACATGATTATAGTATTTTAACTGGTTAATTAGTACGCTAAAGTAGGAAAAAAATACTTCCTAATTAAAAGTTAATGAAATTCTTTAATATCCTATGAATGTACGATTTACGCGCTGGGATATTCCCGTAAGCAACTCGTACGATATCGTATTGGCCGTGGCAGCAAACGTTTCCGCCGAAGGGTGATGGCCAAAAACAATGACCTCATCACCTTCTTTGCAGGCTATTCCGGTTACGTCGATCATAATCATGTCCATACAAACGTTCCCTACGATAAAGGCCATCTCCCCATTTACGGTCACAAAGGTGTTACCCTGACCGTATTGTCGACCGATACCATCGGCATGACCTAAAGGTAGTGTGGCGGTCATGCGATAGTCTTTCGTGATAAAAGCACGATTATACCCAACGGTATCCCCAGGTGCGATTTCATGAATTTGTGAAATAACCGTTTTTAAGATGGCTACGGGTTTTAACCGCTTGTCAATTTCGGGATGGTTGCCATAGCCGTACAGACCAATACCGCTGCGCACCATGTCGTACTGGGCTTCGGCATAATTCAAGATACCGGAGGTATTCAATAAGTGCCGAAAGGGTCGATAGCCCAATTGCAAGGCTATCGTCTCGGCGATACGATCGAAACGTTTGATTTGTCTTAGCGTAAAATCTTTTTCATTGGCATCTTCCGACGCCGCCAGATGGGAAAAATTAGAAATGACCTTTATTTCATCCTGTTGTTTTAATTCCTCTGTTATGAAATCAATGTCCTTTTCCGCAAACCCCAAACGGTTAAGGCCAGTATTGAATTTCAGGTGAACGGGATAATTGGTTTGCGCCAGTTTTTTAGCCGTTTTTAAGAATTGGAGCAATACTTTTCTGGAATAAATACTGGGTTCCAGACAATGCGAGATGAGTTCTTCGAAATGCAGCGGCAATGGGTGTAAAACCAAAATGGGCTTTTGAATGCCTGCCTTGCGAAGTGCAATACCTTCTTTGCTATAGGCGACCGCAAAATAATCTACCCCCAAAGCCTGCATTTTCAAAGCGATACGCTCTGCATCACTGCCATAGGCAAAGGCTTTCATTACGGCCAGGAATTTGGTATCGGGTTTTAACTTTCCTCTTAAGAAGTGGTAATTGTGTTCTAGGGCACCGAAATCGATTTCCAATGTCGTTTCGGTCGCCTTACCCATTCGATTTCTTGGTTTTTGAACTGATTTCCTCGGCATCAACGGGTAACTCTTTCACTTTTTCCTTCAACATGGCTTTATAATAGGCCGCGCGACTCAAAGGCTCATATTCTCCGGTTTCTCCGAGCAATACCAAATTGTCATTGCTCGATTTTCGGAAACTGTAGTTGGCAAGGTTGCCGGTTCGCGTGCAAATGGCATGCACTTTAGTAACATACTCGGCCGTGGCCATAAGGGCGGGCATGGGCCCAAAAGGATTACCTTTAAAATCCATATCGAGGCCGGCTACTACAACGCGAACTCCCTTATTCGCCAGGTCATTGCAAACGGTTACGATTTCATCATCGAAAAACTGGGCCTCATCAATGCCGACAACATCGCAGGTATCACCCAAAATACGAATATTGGCCGCAGCGGGAACGGGAGTAGAGCGAATCTCGTTGGCATCGTGGGAGACCACCATATCTTCATCATATCGTGTATCGACCATAGGTTTGAAAATCTCCACTCGTTGCTTTGCGAACTGAGCGCGTCTCAAGCGGCGTATCAACTCTTCTGTTTTCCCTGAAAACATAGAACCACAGATAACTTCGATCCATCCGAATTGTTCTTTGTGGTTAACAGTATTTTCGAGAAACATTTTGTAAATTTAAGCCTAGAATTTAGACGAAAGTAGTGCCTTTTTTCGTTCTTCTTTATACACAGATAAAATTAACAAAAAAGGCATAACTTTTGTTCAGTGCTATTGAATGATGTTGAAATCGTATACCGATGAAGAAAAAACTAAAAGAAGAACTTCGTAAATTATGTACCGATATTATCGTTCATAGCGATAAAGATAGTATTTCCGAGCAATACGAAGCCGCAAAGGAGTTGTATGAAAAGCTGGCAGTACTCAAATTTATCGAAGAGAAACTAAACCATATCGAAATAGACGTTTCTAAAAACATCCTCGCAGAAAGGTTCGAAAAGATGGCGACGGCGGTGTTGAATGAAAATACGAAGGTTCCCGAAAGTAATCCGCACGAAGAGGACATTATGATACCGGGAATGGATACCATTAAGGATATGGTTTCCGAAATGCCTAACGAAGCTCCTGTAGATGAGGTTTTGGCCGAATTTCTCGGAACTCCGAACTATCTTAAGAACGATAAGGAGTTGTTCATGCCCTCAACAGGGGAAACGCGTAAAGAAAAGGTCAAAACAAAATCATTGAACGATAAGTTGAGTGCAAAGGAGTTCAAGGTTGATTTAAACAACCGGCTCGCCTTCGTAAAGCACCTATTCAATGGAAGTATGGAAGACTACAACCGCGTTTTGTCGCAATTGGCTACCATAGATACGGAAGAACGCTCGATCGCCTTTATCAAAAATATGGTCATGCCCGATTACAACAATTGGGAAGGTAAGGAAGAATACGCCCAACGTTTTATGCGTTTGATCGAACGTAGGTTCGCGTGATTCCGTCAAAAGAATTTATAAAGCCCTTTGTCTGAATGATGAAGGGCTTTTTTATGACCAGATTTGATGGCACTCCTTACCTTGTCGGGAAATCTAGAGTCATCTAATGGGGTGTTCAATACATAAACACTTGTTTTAATCAATTATAGGAAATGGGAAAACTGTACTTAGTGCCGACACCGATTGGCAATTTAGAGGATATGACCCTTCGCGCCATCAGGATTTTAAAGGAAGTGGATGTTGTCCTGGCCGAAGATACACGCACCAGCGGAAAGCTTTTACAGCATTTTGAAATCGGTACGCCCATGCAAAGCCATCATATGCACAATGAGCATAAAACGGTCGATGCCTTGGTAAAGCGCTTAAAAGCAGGGGAGACCATGGCCCTCATTTCGGATGCAGGCACCCCCGCAATTTCCGACCCGGGATTTCTGTTGACCCGGGCTTGTGTCGAAAACCAAATTGCTGTCGATTGTCTCCCCGGGGCAACTGCCTTTGTTCCCGCTTTGGTCAATAGCGGACTGCCCAACGACAAGTTTATTTTTGAGGGTTTTTTACCCGTAAAAAAAGGAAGGCAAACACGATTGCTATTGCTGGCCGAAGAAACACGAACGATTATTCTATACGAATCGCCTCATAAGTTGTTAAAGACCTTATCGCAATTGGTTGAATATTTCGGGGCGGATAGACTGGTCTCCGTCTCGCGGGAGCTGACTAAACTGTATGAAGAAACAGTCAGGGGTACGGCCACGGAGGTGTTGGAACATTATACCGCAAAACCACCGAAAGGGGAAATCGTAATCGTCGTTGCGGGAAAAAAGTAAGCTAGCTTAGTGGAGTAGCGGGTTATTCTTTGACAGGCTCAGACTTACTATATGTTTCACATTGATCACAAGCAATAAACAAGCACCGCAAAACTACTAAGGATACCATAAATGCCAAATCAATTCTACTTTGCCATGCTGAGCTTGTCGAAGCACGGGCAGGAATAGAATGGTCTTTGACAAACGTAGCCCTATTTGTGTTAAATTGGCATCATGCTAGCACCATGGCTAATTTCGCTTTGTACCGTTATCGCCGTTTATTTCTTAGACCGATGGGAGAACAGATATATAAAATCGCTTTTTGACTGGGTGCCGGCCATCTTATTGGCGTACATTATTCCCGCCCTCATTTCCTATGTAATGGATGTCGATTATTCCCAAGCGGTCATTCACGATTTTAGTAAGGACTATTTCATTCCCTTGGCCATCATAGCCGTTATGAGCAGTCTTTCCCTGGGCCAATTAAAAGCCATCGGGTGGAAACCGATACTACTTTTTGCCGGAGGCTCCTTGTTTATCGCCGTATTCCCTGTACTGTTGGGCCTTGGTTTGATCAATACCGAATTGGTTTCCGAAACCCTGATCAATCAGGAATATTGGAAAGGAATTCCGCCCATAGTAGGCAGTTGGATCGGGGGCAGTACCAGTCAGTTGGTGTTGAAGGAACTGGTCGAATGTCCGGAGAATATCTTTCTCTCCGTTCTGGTTATGGATAACATTCTAGTGAACATCTGGACGATTTTGATGTTTCAGACCATCAAGAAAAGTCCTTTTTTGAACAGGTTTTTTAAAATTACGGACATTGCCATGCCCGAGGATATGCGCTCTGAAAATACGAATCCACTTTCTCCATGGCTATGTGCTATAATCTTATTGGCGATGGTGATTACCTCCAATTTTTTAATTGACAGCTTTATAGGTCGCGTGGTAGCCTTATCTTTTATCGGTCTCGCGCTCAGCAACTTTATTCCGAGATGGAATTTCGGTTTTACCTTAAAAATCGGGGGTATTTTAATCATCCTTGTCATGGCCGTTCTCGGATTGAAACTGCAATTTGCCACTTTAGGCTTTAATTTTTCGTTTTTAGGATTTTTGATAGTTTGGCTCCTGGGGCATTTTATATTTATGATGATAATTGCCAAAGGATTGAATGTGAATATGGCCTGGGTGCCTATCGCCAGTATGGCCAATGTTGGCGGTATCGCCACGGCCCCCGCGGTAACGGCTGCCTACGAAAAAAAGTGGATGCCGCATGCCATTGTACTGGCCATACTAAGTATGGCTACTGGTACCTTTTGGGGAATGTTAACTATTTATCTCTTAGAATCCTTTTTAATTTAAATTTCCTTCTTTCAATTTGCGGAGAGGGAATCTTTTGAAAATTGCTAAAGTTCGTATGCAAAAGCTACTCAAAGAAATAAGGGCCTGCAAGGTCTGCAAAGCCCATTTGCCTTTAACGCCGAGACCGATTATTTCGGCTACCTTGAAGTCTAAGATAATTTTGGTGAGTCAGGCACCCGGCAGAAAAGCACATGAACATAACAAGGCTTGGGACGATCCTAGCGGCAGAAAATTACGGGAGTGGCTCGGAGTTTCCGATGAGGAATTTTACAATCCCGATAATTTTGCGGTCTTGCCCATGGGCTTCTGTTATCCCGGAAAGGGAAAAACAGGTGATTTACCGCCCCGAAAAGAATGCGCTCCATTATGGCATGAATCAGTTTGGGACCAACTGGAAAATGTGAAATTGGTCATCGTCATCGGCAAGTATGCACAGGACAAGTACCTAAAAGGGCTATCGAAAAAAAACCTCACCGAAAATGTAGCGAATTTTAAAGATTTCCTACCCCAATATTTTCCCTTGCCGCACCCCTCGCCGGTCAATCGTTTTTGGATGGCGAAGAATCCTTGGTTTGAGAAGGCCGTTTTAGGGGAGTTGCGGGAAACGGTAAAAGGTGCTCTGCAGTAGTGTCATTGCGAACGGAGTGAAGCAACCTGTATATGAGGTGCTTTGTTCTTTTGGGTAATCCTTTTTGGCAATAAGGAAAACGCAACATTTGGTCTTGACTATTTTTTCTAGCAGTGTAGCGATCTTAAGTCTAACATCACCTTTAAAATCAAGTAGCTAGATCCATCGTGTTTCTCTTTCTCCCGAATCTTTTTTCAAGATATGGATTACCAACGCCATCGACACCTTATTTAATTTCAGTCTCTATGGGAATGTTTCAAGGGTAAGACTTGAAAACATAAAGTAGATGTAGTACAGACCAAGTTCTCGACTGCGCTCGAAGTGACATTCAAGGTCTAGCTTCCGAATTTTTAAAAGCGCAGCAGTCTCAAATCTAACATCCCACTTCTAAAATCTAGTAGCGAGATCCATCATGCTTTCCTTTTTCCCAGCCATGCTTTCCTAGGTACTGGTCGCCGCTTTCAACGGCGCCTTCCTCAATGGAGGTGCCCATAGAGTCGTTCCAGCGGTTGAGATATCCGAAGAGCGAAATAACGCCCAACATTTCCACGATTTCACCCTCGTTCCAGTGCTCGTACAAACGCGCTTTTATTTCGGCATCAACGCCATTCGGCACTTGGGAGGCTTGCAAGGAAAAGTCCAAAGCCGCACGCTCCGCTTCGGAGAAAGCCGGATGGGTACGGTATTCCCAGATATTGTCCAATTGATCCTGTTCCGCGCCATAGCGTTCCGCGGCACGAATGGCATGGGCCTGGCAATAGCGGCAACCGGTGGCATTGCTACTCACCCAGGCGATCATTCTCTTTAGGGCCGATGTCACGCGCCCCTCGTTCGCCATTACGGCCTTGTTCAAATTGATAAAGGCTTTCGAGATGGCAGGCCGATGCTGCATCGTCAGAATCGAATTCGGGCAAAAACCAAGGGTTTCGTTAAAAAATTTGGCCAATTCGGCTGTTTCCGGACTGTGGGTAGGAGCAAGTGGGTTTACTAAAGGCATAAAATTATTTTTTGTTATTCTAAGACATCGAGCGCCATCAAGGACTTTTGAACACGCATCTCGACTGCGCTCGATGTGACCATAGATTATTGTATTTTTGGAATACACAAGAAACGAAAATTTATGGGAGCAACAAATCATATCACTACCAAATGGCTGGGAAACATGGCCTTTGAAAGTAACAATCCATCGGGATTGGATCTTACGATCGATGCGGGGCCCGATGATGGCGGGGAGGGCAAGGGCTACCGACCAAAAGCATTGATGCTCTCCGGTTTGGCCGGATGTTCCGGTCTGGATGTGGCTTCGTTGATCAAGAAAATGAAATTGGACGTGGACATCTTTACCATTGAAACCATTGCGAATTTGACCGAGGAACACCCGAAGTATTATGATACCGTTACCATTGAATACCATTTTCATGGCAGCAATTTGAAAGAGGACAAATTGCAGAAAGCAGTAGATTTATCCGTAGAAAAATACTGTGGGGTTATGGAGATGTTTCGACGGTTTGCGGAGCTGGAGATTAAGACGGTGTTTCACAACGAATAAAAAACAAATACAAATTCAAAAAACAAATTCAAAAATAATCTCATGTCCGAGAAACCTTATGATTTAGAGGAAAGATTGGTGAATTTTGCCGCGGATACGGCTCTTTTTTGTGAAGGGATGCCAAAAGACTTTACAGGCCAGTATTATGGGCATCAATTATTACGCTCCGGGGGAAGTTCTGCATTGAATTTTGGTGAAATGCAAGGTGCTCAGTCCGATAAAGATTTTAAGAATAAGGCAACTATTTCTCTTAAGGAACTCAAAGAATCAAAAATTAATTACGGAAATGCTTCCAAAAGAGCGGCGCTTTTAGATGAAGTTGAACAACTGATTAAAATACTAGCTACAATCATTAAAAATAAGGGTTAGACTGCAGTAAAACTATTGAATTTGTGTTTGATTTTTGAATTTGAATTTAAATCACCTCATGCGCTGGACCATAAAACCAAAACCGGAACAAGATAAAATCGACCTGCTTGTTAAAGAGCTGAAGGTCGATGCTTTGGTGGCGGAGTTATTACTTCAACGGGGAATCGATAGTTATGAAAAGGCCAAAAAATTCTTCCGTCCGGAACTCACCGATTTGCATGACCCTTTTTTGATGAAAGACATGGGCGTTGCCGTGTCCCGTATCGAAAAAGCAATTGCCGATAACGAAAATATCCTTGTTTTTGGGGATTACGATGTTGACGGCACCTCGTCGGTAGCGCTGGTTTCATCCTATTTATTAACGTACTATCCCAACGTGGCGACCTATATTCCAGACCGCTACAATGAGGGTTACGGAGTTTCTTATCTTGGCATCGACTTCGCCCATGATAATGATTTTTCGCTTATCATCGCTTTAGATTGCGGGGTAAAAGCCATTGAGAAAGTAGTGTATGCCAAGGCTAAAAATATCGATTTTATCATTTGTGATCATCACCGACCAGGAGCTACCCTGCCAGATGCCGTGGCTGTTTTAGATCCGAAAAGAGACGATTGCAGTTATCCCTACGACGAGCTGTGCGGCTGTGGGGTCGGCTTTAAATTGATTCAGGCCTTGTCATCCCGGAAAGGAGAGACCATAAACGATTTAATACCCTATTTAGATCTGGTCGCTACGGCCATCGGGGCCGATATTGTTCCCATGACGGGAGAGAATAGGGTCTTGGCCTATTTCGGACTGCAGGTAATCAACACCGATCCGCGAATCGGTTTTAAAGCGATTATCGACCAATTGAACAAGAACCAACTGACCATCACAGATGTGGTCTTTATCATCGCCCCGCGCATCAATGCCGCAGGCAGAATGAAACACGGCCAGCATGCCGTAAACCTATTGGTGGAAACCGATATGGAAAGGGCCCGCGAGTTTGCCAAGGAAATAGAACAGTTCAATACGGATCGCAGGGGTTTGGACCAAGAGATTACCCAGGAAGCTTTGTTGCAAATAGCGGCTAATGAGGAACAGGAACGTTTTACCTCGGTGGTGTATGACGCTTCCTGGCACAAAGGGGTTATTGGCATTGTGGCCTCGCGATTGACCGAAACGTATTACCGACCGACCTTGGTTTTTACCAAAAGCGGGGAAAAATTGGCGGCCTCTGCCCGATCTGTCAAAGGTTTTGATGTCTACAATGCGCTGCAGGGCTGTTCCGATTGTATTGAACAGTTTGGCGGACATAAATATGCGGCAGGGCTTACCTTGTTGGAAGAGCAGTACGAAACCTTCAAGGCCCAGTTTGAAAAAGTGGTGGCTGAAACCATCGACCCCAATTTGCTTACCCCCGAAATAAGGGTCGACGCACTCATCGATTTTAAACAAATATCGCCCAAGCTTCTGCGCATCATCAATCAATTCGCCCCCTTTGGTCCGGGCAATATGACGCCAGTATTCATGGCCGAAAGTTTAAGGGATACTGGCTATGCCAAAGCCGTGGGCCAGACCGAAGACCATTTAAAAGTCTCGGTTAAACAGCATGGGATAGGCCCTATCGGCGGTATCGGTTTTAAACTAGGGAGCAAATTATCCGTAGTCAAGAACAAAAGACCCTTTGCGGCCGTTTTTACGTTAGATGAGAATGAGTGGCAAGGAACCGTTAGCCTTCAACTAAAATTGAAAGACCTCAAATGAGAATAGAACATCTAGCGATTTGGGTCTATGATTTGGAAGGCATGCGCGAATTTTATGAATTGTACTTTGGTGCAAAGGCTGGCGTGAAATATGTTAATCCTAAAAAGAACTTCTCCTCCTATTTTCTAGAGTTTGCCGAGGGTGCACGACTTGAAATCATGCAGAAACCGGATATTCCCGTATTTGGAGCGCCTGGTACCGAAAAGATGGGCTTTGTTCATTTGGCAATATCGGTAGGGACAAAAAACAAGGTAGACGAATTGACGGAAAAACTACGTAAAAACGGGATGCGAATTTTGGGTGAATCCAGAACCACCGGTGATGGCTATTATGAAAGTGTAGTGTTGGATCCCGAAGGAAATCGAATAGAGCTAACGGTTTAGGAATGGCAAATCAACTAGACCCCTACGCAGCCCTGCGTTACAAAGAGTTCAATATTTTCCTATTGGCGCGTTTCGCCATGGTCTTTGCTTGGTCGATGCAATTTATCGTTATCGAATGGCAGGTCTATTCAATGACGAAAGACCCTTGGTCCCTAGGTATTATCGGTCTGATGGAAGTTATCCCAGCGGTCTCAACGGCACTTTTTGCCGGACATATTGTGGATCAAAAAGAAAAGCGGAATCTCTTGGTCAAATGTATTCTGGGTTTCTCGGTAATCAGTTTGGGTCTTTTTTGTCTCAGCGAACCAACCTTAGTAGCTGATTTTAGTACAACTACGGTGCTGTATTCCATTTATTTTCTGGTTTTTCTCGGGGGTGTCGTACGTGCCTTTCTAGGGCCGACGATTTTCTCTTTGATCGCCTTGATCGTTCCCAAAAAAATATATCCGAACGCGGCTACTTGGAGCAGCACGACATGGCAAATGGCATCGGTCCTGGGCCCTGCGTTGGCTGGATTCTCAATCAGTTGGATTGGGGTACATTGGTCAATGTGCCTCATTTTCGGTTTTTCGCTTATCGCTATGATCTGCGTTTTACGAATTTCGAGGAAACCCATTATGAACCCGAAAATCGGGGAACCCGTACTGCAAAGCCTTCGAGAGGGTTTGCAATTCGTGTTCCGTTCAAAGGCCGTCTTTGGTGCATTGACCTTAGACATGATAGCGGTACTTTTTGGAGGCGCAGTAGCGTTGCTTCCTATTTTTGCCCAGGATATTTTACAAGTGGGTGCTGAGGGCTTTGGCGTTTTAAGGGCTGCCCCGGCCGTTGGTGCGGCAATTACGATGATAGGGTCTACCCGTTTCCCTGTTCACAAAAACGCCGGCAAAAAATTGCTTTGGGCGGTATTCGGATTCGGTGTAAGCATAATCGTCTTTGGATTCTCTACCTCGTTCTGGTTATCGGTGTTCGCACTTTTCGCAAGTGGTGCCTTAGACGGGGTTTCGATGGTCATCCGACAAACGATACTGCAATTAAAAACGCCCGACCATATGCGGGGCAGGGTAGCCTCGGTCAATTCGATGTTCGTGGGCTCCTCCAACGAGCTGGGTGCCTTCGAAAGCGGTGCGACTGCCAAACTAATGGGGACGGTTACCGCGGTGGTCTTTGGGGGTTGTATGACCTTGCTCACCGTCGGGGTAACGGCTTTTGCGTCACCGACCTTTAGAAAGCTCGACCTTCAAAAAGACGTTGAGGAACACGAATCCTCCGAATAGTACGGTAACTGCCTGTTTACCTTAGGGTTTTTATAAAATCAATTGTTTTATTAAATCGACTAAGCTTCTGACGATGAGAGTATACCCTATCATATATAATTGTCTAGTGTTATCGTTACTTTCTTCAATCTCGTTGAAAGCACAAGATACAAGTGTTGAAAAATCACTTTTTGGGATTCAAACAGGCTTTTGGGGCTTTTGGGGATACCATGAGGCCAGATTGGATCCGAAATGGGCTTTGCGAACTGAAGTAGGGATATTCGATTATTTTGGCCTGGCTGAAGGGTTGCATTTCGAACCTATACTTACTTTGGAGCCTCGTTGGTACTATAACCGCAAAAATCGATTGGAAAAGGCTAAGCGAATTGATGACAACAGTGGCAACTTTATAGCCTTTAAAACAAGTTTACGGCCTGATGTTTTTGCTATACCGGTAAACACCTATCAAGAGAGAAAGAACCTCAGTATTTCATTTGTTCCGACAATCGGAACACGAAAGAATATTGGCAAAAAGTTCAATTATGAGTTAGGGTTTGGCCTCGGAATCGAATATTTTAGTAAAGGAGGAGCTGGTTTCAGTATTTTTGCGGATGAAAATCCCGACGATGATAAATTTGGTCCTGCATTTAATCTTCACTTGAGGGTAGGATATAAACTATAGGTCATTTCTCGAATTTCTTTAGAGAAAGCATTCCCTCATCCAAGACAGCGTAGGTATAATAATTGATCCAATCACCGAGGTTGGTATATTTCGATTTTCCGTTTAAATCGATTTCCAAAGGGAGGTGCCGATGCCCGAAAATAAAATGGTCGTAATGCTGGGTTTCCAACTTCCGTTTGGCGTATTGAACGAGCCATTCTTTGTCTTCGCCCAGAAATTTGGCATCCTCATCCCCGGAGATAAGTTTATTTTTTACGGAAAAGTATTGTGCCAATCGCACGCCCCAATCAGGATGCACCCATCGGTAGAACCACTTAGAAATGGGATTGGTAAAGACTTTCTTCATCCGTTTATAACCCTTATCGTGCGGTCCTAGTCCGTCGCCGTGCCCGATAAAAAAAGTGACACCGTTGATGGCGTATTGCTGTGGTTTATGAAAAACGGGAATACCGAGCTCTTCTTCAAAATAACCGTTCATCCAAAGATCGTGATTGCCGACAAAATAATAAATGGGAATGCCCGAATCGGCGATTTCAGCAAGTTTACCAAGCGTTCTGGTAAATCCCTTGGGGATAACGGTTTTGTATTCCATCCAGAAATCGAAGAGATCGCCCAAAAGGAAGATTGCTCCGGCATCTGACTTTATCTCATCTAACCAAGCCACGAATTTCCTTTCTCGCGGACGACTAAGTGCCATAGTTGGCGCGCCCAAGTGGTTGTCACTGGCGAAATATACTTTTTTTCCTTCGGGAATATTTATTTCGGTCATGGCAAACTAATTATCCGATGCGAACCATTCGGCAAACGAAGTATCGGTCTCTTGAAGTTTTAAGGAATGTAGTTTGATGTTTTTACCGAGGCGCGCCTTTATCTTGGCCGCAAAGTCGATGACCATGTTCTCGCTGGTGGGTTGGTAATCGGCCAAAATAACCTGATGGCCTCTATCGCTCAGTTCTTTGGCAAGTTCTACATGCGGCGTATTCTTATTGAAAACGGTCGCATGATCGAATTCATCCACGATTTCCTCCTTGACTATTTTCTTCAGGTCCCCAAAATCGATCACCATTCCTAGTTTAACATGCGAGGTATCTGTTATCGGCTGGCCGATAACGGTTACCGAAAGTTTGTAGCTATGCCCGTGTACATTGCGGCATTTACCGTCATACCCGAAAAGGGCATGTCCGGTCTCGAAGGTAAATTGTTTGGTGATTCTAATGTTGCCCATGGCTTTTAAACTAAGGGGCTAAAGATAGCCATTCTCTGTAAAAATGTAGTGGACAAAGGGTTCGACTTTAGCTTTTAAGCGGTCCTCTAGTGAAAATAACCCTGGTACTGAATGTTCTATACGCAGCCGAAAAAAAAGGAACGGATTTGAAAAGCATGTTTTTGAAACGTCCCTTTTTCGAATATTTTAGGAATAGATTCTCACAGAAAACCACCTCTTGAAAATATTCTTTAAAGTGTTGGAAAAGCTTATTTTTCGTGAAATAGGTGGTATAATTATGGAGATAATGGTGATTTTTCTTAGCCGTTTCCTTGGCGGAAAGCCCCCCTTGAAATTCATTTCGAATACCTGTTAAGGCCCAAAAATATAACCAGCCATAGGATCTGATGATTGAGGCAAACGGTACAAAAACATGGCTTTCGATCGGTTTGTATCTTGAAGGAAAAACATGTAAGCAGCAACCATCCGGTTTTAATACCCGTTCGAGTTCGGCGATGGCTTCGGGGTAGTTTTGCACATGCTCAAAAACCTGATCGCTAAAAATAACGTCGAACGTAGCATCGTCGAATGGGAGTTCATAGGGTTCCCACTTTATCGGTCTGATGGTATTCGAATCACGTAAAGACTTGGTGTCGGTACCTTCCTCTTCTTTGAATTCAATATCACAACCGAAGCCTTGGTAACCGAAATCACGTAAATCCTGCACCGTTCTACCGGCGCCACATCCGAAGTCCAGGATTACGTTATCTGGCTTTAAATCGTACCCAAACGCTTTGATTATCTCTCTTCGTAAGGTGAGGAAATGTAAATCATTTTCATCCATTCCTACAAGCATTATATTAACTCAGAGCCCTATCAAAAAATCAAATCCTTCAACGGAAAACCTTTTGATGTCTCGGCCCATTTTTGTATAACGAGTTGAATATAGGCACAATATGAATACCAAAAAAATTAAGCCAGTACTAATATAATCGGTAGCCAAGAATTTTCATCATCTTGCAAAGGGGGTATAAATCGAGCAAAGCAGAAAAACATTAATGTAGTATGCACACCTGTCATGCATAGTAGTTTCAACTTTTTGAATGGATTTGGATGCGATAAAACGCTATTTCGTTCTTATCAACGCTTGAATTTTCTGTTGGTACGAACCCGATTGATAAAATAGATTACCACTACGAAAAGTGCTAACATCGGAAAGATCAGCTCTCCGTTTAAAAAGTTTAAAATTTTCATGAAATCCTCAATTTATTTGAAGTAAGAACGACCCGTTTTTAAGAATATTATTTCCGACGGTTCCGAAACCGATTGAACAGATACACGCCGACTACAAATAATGCCAATAACGGGAAAATCAAATCTCCACCCATACAGTTATTTTTTTAGCTTTTTGGTTTACTTTTTACAAAAAAGGCCACAACGGCCGAAGTTACGATGCCCATAGTCAAAGCCCCGAATGCACTTTGTAGAATATAGCTTTTAAGGTTGAAATACCCGCGGGCATTTTCTAAAGTCATTTTACCGTTTTCGATGGAAAACGCGATAATATTCTCGAAGTAGCCCGGAGTAATATAAGTGCTGATGATATACTGCGTTAACGGACTAAAAAGGGCGATGATCACGCTGAGGACTATGCCGCTTAGTAGACCTTGTTTCCAATTCATATCACCATTAAAGAAATTTTGCTTCTTATCGCGTAAGGCCATCACATACACCACGATTGCGACTAGCCCAAAGAGATTCGTATAAATAAGGTGTTTGGCAATATGTTCATCGTGGAGCCCCGTAGCTCTTTCAATATACATCCAAATGAACTGTACCATAATAAAAATTACGGCCCACTTGAATTCTATCTTAAAATTTTTCATGGGTTATTTTTTGAATTTCGACAGCGCATTTCTAGTAAACTCTGACAAGACCAAAGAACCTGTGATTGCCGCTCGCTCGACCAATAAGGTATCCCAATGGTCGGTGTTTTCCCATAACACTTTTTTCCATTCGTGTAGCGCTTCTGGATTGTACCCTGACAACTTTTGAGCGAAGAATGCGACTTCATTGTCCAATTCCTTCATACTATCGAACACTTTGGCAAATAAGCCTTTTTCCTTTGCCCAGTATGCATTTTTCCATTCGGTGGGGGAGAGTGAAAGTTCCGAAAGTGCAGCTGTACCGATTTTTCGCTCAACGGCGGGACCGATGACCAAGGGCGCAATACCGATAGTGAGTTCCGAAAGCCGAACGGAAGCCTCTACCGATGCGAACACATAGTCGCAAGCTGCCGCCAGACCGACACCGCCACCGACCGTTTTTCCTTGTACCCGGCCGATGATAACCTTTTTACAGCGGCGCATGGCGTTAATGACATTGGCGAATCCGCTAAAGAAAACTTTTCCTTCTTCAAGGTCGGAAACGGCCATTAATTCATCAAACGAGGCGCCAGCACAAAAAGCCCGGTCCCCTTCCGATTTAAGAACGATAATGGTAATAGCGTCGTTTTCCGAAAGCTTTTCGAGTTCGGCAGTGAGCCTATCCAACAAAACGGCAACGAATGAATTACTGGCAGGATGCCCGAATTCTACCACAGCGACTTTACCATCGATTTTAGTGTACAGACTTCCATTCGCTCTGTCGGTTCCCATTTCAGAATATTAAAAGATTAAGGAGTCGTTTCTTTTCTATCGACTCGAATATGTTCGTCGTCCTTGACCAAAATTAAACGTTTTACAGGAGTGGTCGAAATTTTCTGCGAAACTTCCACACCAAGGCAGCTCCCCGCACGAACATCCAAACGGAAATAGCTATCCAAATGCCGTAAATACCCCAATTGAGATATTTTCCTAAAAATAGCATGGGCACAAAGCCCAAAAAAGTAGCCGAAAGCAATACGTTTCGGAGGTATTTCATTTCGCCCAAGCCCTTGAATAATCCATCCAATACAAAAGCTACGGTATTCATGGGCAACCCGATGATCAGGATGAAAAATATGCCATAAAAAGTTTCCAATACGATGGCCTCATTTGAGAATAGGCGTCCCAATGGTCTATAGAAAAGTGTCGAAAAAATCATTAAAACAACACTTACCGTAATACCGTACAAAACGACCTTCTTCGCCAATGACCAAAGGCCAATGTAGTTTTTGGCACCAAGTAACCTGCCACCCATAATGTTTCCGGCAGCAGCGTAGCCATCTACAAAGAAGGCGGCGAACAACCAAAGGTTGATGGCAATGGTATGCGCTCCGATATAGCGATCGCCCAGCGCGGTCGCCTCACGAACGGCCAATAACAGCGTGATATTCAAGGCCAAGGCCCTTACGAACAGATTGAGACTCATAGTCACCAAACGACCAAGCTCCGGATGTATGGGCAATTTTAATTTTAGGCTGATATCGGTCTTGGTAACCAATAGTACAAAAGCCATCAAGGCCATTACGCCCTGTGCGATAAGACTGGCCCAAGCAGCTCCTTCCAAGTACATAGGTTCTAGAAAGTCTTGTATGCCATAAACAAAAATTACATCTAAAACGACGTTCAGTACGGCCCCGACGATGGCGATCATCATCGGCCAAAAGGTATTTTGGAGACCGCGGAAAATACCCATTACCGCGAAAACGAAAAGCGTAAGGGGAAAGCCCCAAACGCGAATGGAATAGTAGGAAATGCAGTAATCCAGAATCTTTCCCGAGGCATTGAGCAGCTGAAAGATTTCTTCAACTATAAAAATTGTGGAAAGTAGAATAAGAATGCTCAGTCCGATATTCAAAAAAATAGCTTGTGCGGGTAGTGTTTTTACATCAGCTACTCGCCCCGCACCCAAATATTGCGAGATAATGGCAGAAATGGCACTGCGCGTTTGGCCAAGAATCCAAATCAGCATAGAGAGAAAGGAACCGACGATGCCGGCTGCAGCAAGTGATTCCAATCCGTCAACCGGGATGTTGCCGACAATGGCCGTATCGGTAATCGACAATAGCGGTTCCGCAATCCCTGCAATGATGGCAGGAATGGCAAGGCTATTGATGCGTTTGAAACCGATATTGGGCTGGTCTGTTGTCGTCATACGTTACAGCACTAATTCATAGCAGTGAAACGGATGCTCGCTTTGCTTCGGAAAATAAATATCGCCCAATCTTTGATACCCCCTCGTCTCATAGAATTTTTGGTTGCGCTTGTTTTGGCTAAAGGTATCCAATCGTATGGACCCGTAGCCATTCTTGCGGGCATGGTCTTCGGCAAAATCCATCAGCAGTCGGGCATGGCCCTTTCCTTGAAGTGATGGATGTATCGCCAAACGATGCACGTAAACACTTTTCCGATTTGTGGGCGTCCATTGTATCGGTTCGTATTCGGTATCCATGAATGTAGATATCACGATAGTCCCGCCAAGCTTTCCATCTACGATTAGCACGTACAACTCGTCCCGTGCGATATCTTTTTCAAAGGCCGCCGCGTTCGGATAATGTGCATTCCATTGGTAAATCCCTTTGGTGATCATATCATCCGCGCAGGCCTTGGTGAGAATTAAAATGTCGGGTATTTCCGATATCTTTGCACTACGGATCATAAACGGATTCGAATAAGTTGTAAATTTAGAGTATAATCAAGAATTTCACTATGAAAAATATTCTCGTTCCTATAGGCACCAATCCGGATTCTTATTTTACGTTACAATATGCGGTTGATTTCGCAGTCGAGTTTTCTTCGACCATTTTTTTGATGGATGTCTTCGCGGTCTCGTCAAAAACAGGAGGGCTATCGAACATTACCGAGAAAGTCGCCAAAAACAGTAAGGAACGGATTAAGGAGGTTATAGACCGAGTGGATGCCAAAGGGGTGGAAATTAAAATTGCTAGCTACAACGGCGACATAGCCGACGGTTTAAAGGAAATCGATAAGGAGCTGGGAATCGATCTGATTATTATGGCTCCAAGAAGCAACGATGTTAAAGAAGAATTATACCTTGGGTACACTTCCGGAAAAATCATTAAACAAACGGATATTCCAACGCTTATTGTGCCCAAAGGTACCACCTTAAAGCCCATGCGCAACATCTTGACCGCTTTTAAATCGGGAATCCTTAAAAGAAATCGTATTCTGAACCCGTTGATTGCGCTTAAGGATAAGTTTGGTGCCACAGTAAATTTATTGATGGTCAAGACGCCTGGCTACACCGACGAAGACCTGCAAATAAATACGGCATTGATGGATATTTCCTCAAAACTGACCATTACTGAAAATCCGAGCACCTACCTTGGGGTGCTGGAACATTTTCAATCGCAAAAGCCGGATTTGCTGGTCGTTTTCCGGCGTAAACGTGGTTTTTTCAAAAAGCTTTGGGAAAAATCAACGGTGCTTAAATCCGAGTTTTCCGCTCCTACTCCGGTTTTGGTACTGAGTGTTAAAAAAGACTAGCCGATTTTATAAGGATTTCTAGAACGGATATCCGATAGCGAAATTAAAGATTAGATTATCGTCGCCCCCATCAAGAAAAGGCGTTCGTAGACGTTGGCCTTCGGGGAGATAGGGCACCTGTAAGGGTGATGCCAAATCCAACCGGATGACAAAACTCTGTATATCCACCCGAAGCCCAAAACCGACGCCGATTCCCAGTTCCTTGGTCCAATCCTTACCGAACTTTCCTTCATCTTGTAGTCGTTGATTGAATGCCATACCTTCTGCGGTTTCATCATCCGAAATCTCGGGGTTATAGGTGAGCCAGACGTTTCCGGCATCGGCAAATACAGCTCCTTTAAGATACGACCAGATGGGAAAGCGGTATTCTAGATTGGCTTCCAACCGCAGGTTTCCCGATTGATCGAAAAACGAATTGCTACCCTCCCCGACCGATGTAAACGTACCAGGTCCCAGCGAACGTATCTGAAAAGCGCGGACACTATACGGGCCTCCCGAAAAAAATTGCTTTACAAAGGGCAAGGTACTTGAATTCCCGTACGGAATTCCCCAACCTGCGAATGTTCGAGCAATAAGGGCCTGTTCCTTGCCCCATTTCAAGTAATACCGAAAATCAACATCCAATTTGGCATATTGGGCATACTCCAAACCAAAAATGGTTTCCTTGTCGCCGCTAAACAAACTCAGGGTATTTCCTGCAATATCGAGATTGGCCGAGAAGAAAATAGGACGATTCTTGTCCTCATCAACGAGTTCGTTATAAGTGAAGGTATAATTTAGTCCTGCGATAAATTGTTGCTCGAAACTTTGCCGTAAGAAAGGGTTATTTTCCAAAATAGCCTCGAACTCTGGAGTGGTATTTGTAAGGTTTACATAATTGACGCTAATGGGATTCAATTCGTGATATACGAATTCATTGGCATTCCAAGTATAGCCAAAAGAGGTGTTGAAGGAGCTGAGGGAATACAATTTACTGCGATTCAGGAAATCCGCCCCGAGCCCGATTTTCGTTTTTGGTACGGCATATTTGAACCGGCTTGGGGAAAAGGGAACCAACCTCGGAATGGTCAGATCCGCGTTAAGGCCACCCGCTATACTGCTCAAGCCCGAATCCTGACCACCGGAGAGTTGAGCCTCGTAGGCGAAATTGCCGGTAATACTCAAAGTTTCGCCTCCTTTAAAAAGGTTGCGGTTGCTGTAGGTGACCGAAATACCCGGACCGGCAAAGCCGTTCGATTTGGTTACTGCCTGCAATTCGGCGCGAATTGCCCGACGGTTCAGCGGTGAAAGGAAAATATCGGCATCTAAAGAACCAGTGTCGCCATCCTTTGCAATGGAGTCCCGTTCATTAAAGCGGATGTTCACGAATTTATAGCTTCCTAGGGCCGATAATCTATTACTGGTCAATCGGGCGGTCTGTGCATTGTATTTCTGGCCTTTTGCAAACAGAATATAGGGCTCAAGTAGTTTTGGTTTGAAAAATTCATCACGTTGTATGAAATCGATGCCATTTATGGTCTCCGGATCGGTTCGCAGACTGTCATTATTGATCGAATAGTTTGGATAAACAGTGATGGAATCTATGGCATAGGGAATAATTGATTTGCTAGGGGTCCCTTTTTTTAATCGGAGAAAAAGATCGAATTTTTTATTGTCATAGCGGTTGGTATCTGCTTCGAAAATCAGAAAATCAGGATTAAAATTATAGTATCCTCTTTGCTTTAGGGCAACATCAATACGTTCACGCTCGAATTTCATCAATTCGAGGTCGAAACGGTCCCCTTTTTTGATTTTGGTTTCGGACAGTACATCTTCTATTTCGTCATAAATAAGTAGGGAATCTTTCTCAAGCTCGAATTTTTCGAGTGTGTAAGGCTTTGATAGTACTGCTTTGTAGGTAACGCCCGTATATTTTTCGGTACTGTCGATTTCGGAAGTTACCGAACTATAAAAGAAGCCGCGGTTGTCTAGTCGATTCAACATCAACTCTTCGACCCGCAAGGGGTTGACCTCTGAAAAATATACCGGTTCCTCACCGAATTTTTTGTTCAGCCATTTATTGAGAAAGCCAGGCTTATCCTGTTGGGCTTTGTAATGATAGTATAGCCCTAAGCGAATCCCGAGCAGCTGGGTATTGGGTTGAGGTCTGACCAAGCTATTCAGCTCCGCTTCGATCAGATTCATATTTTTGACCGCTTTTACGTCTTCGCCCAATGCGGTCTCGATTTTAGCTCCGGAATACAGGTGCTCCCCTTCAGGAATAAACTTAGAGATGCTACAGCCTGTCACTCCCAGGAGTAGGATGAGCAGCAGTATGGGTATTGCAAATGTCTTGTTCTTGCTTGCCATCTTTTTGATTTCAGTCTTCCTGTTTCTTTTCTTTCGGGTTGTTTTCTTTCTCCTTTTTTTCCTGGTCCTTAAGTTCTTCCGTTGGACTAAAAAGCTCACTGAACCTATTGAATTCCCGTTGAAAAATCAAAGCGACCCCCGTAAGGATCAGCTGTCCGTCGATTACGTTCGTGTATTCGTTTTTTCGGAATCCCTTTAGTCGGTACCTCCCATTTTCGGTCATCAGGTATTCCAAGCTCACGTTTCCGATAATCGGGGTTTCTCCTTGTCCGGGCTGCCCACTGCCTTCCACATCTACCGCGCTACCTGCGGTAACGATAAGGCGATCGTCAAACAATTTTTTCTTGGCATTGATGTTCAACTGGGTACGGTCCTGTGGACTATCGCCTTGGTAATCCGTAAAACTGTCGAGATCAAAATCGAGTTCGAATCCGCTTTTCCCGAAGATTTTATCCGAGAAGGCATTCAATTGCCCTGAAAGTACTTTATTTACATTGCCCCTGGCCAAGGCAGCGGTACCGCCGCTACTACCATCACTACCACTCGCAGGAAAAAAGCGATTGAGGGCAAGAAGGGAAAATACCTGCTTGTTCAATGCGCTTTCTTGCCCATTAAGCTGCTGTACCCTACCGTATACGGCACCACCCAATGAGCCTTGTTCGTCTTCAGGCATATCCAGCCCGAACGACAGCTTCGGTTCAAGCAGCTCTCCGTCTACATTCAGATACACGATAAAGGGCAATACCTGTCTGTATTTGCCGATGACACTCAGATCTTCGCCCGAGGTTACCGCCGACATTAATGGGGCCGCAGAGGTTTCTACCTTATAGACCGCCGTTACATCCAGTTTGGCATCGGTGGGGTCGCCCTGCCAGGTAATCGTACTGCTCGGATTGATTTCAAATTTACGCTTGACTAGATTATAGAGACTGGTCTCATAATGCCCGGAGCTGAGCTCGTATCGTCCAGAAAGGTTGATGCGGCCATTGGGTTCGATATTGAGGTTCAAGGCCGCGTCGCCCGAAACCTGAAGGTTATCGCCTGTTTTCTCGTCAATGACAATATGAAAGATGGCATCGTCGGCTATTTCCAATATGGCTTCGGCATCAATTCCCCGAAAAAGGGAAGCTGTTTCTTCTTCCTCGTTCCTAGTCAGAATGGCATCGGGGTTTTCGCGGTTGACAAAGATGACGACCCCGTCCCGTTCTTCCACATCCAATTGCGATTCCGGAATTACGTAAGTGACGTCGGTAATTTTACGTACGCGCAGCTTTCCATCTACCTTAGGCAGGTTAAGGTTGCCTTTGACGGTAACATCGGCATCAAAGCTGGCGGTGCCATAGAAAAGCTCGTTATCTTCCTTGGTAGAATTTAATACCTGAAATTGCCTAGCTTTCAACTGTAAGTCAAAACCAGGATTCGTCAATTTTTCGGTCGATATGTTGCCATCCAAAGTGAACGTATTACTATTTGCATCCCCAATCTGAAAAGTATCGAGGTACAATCCGGTATTATCCACTTGAAGACTTTCCTTATCGATTTTGAAGATTGAATTTAAGGAAGCAACGTTGAATTCCACCTGATTAAAATCCAATCGCCCGTCATATTTTGGTTCTGCGGTCGTGCCTTGCACATCTACGTTTCCGGAAATATAGCCTTTAGCATCTTTCAGAAGGCCTTCGGATAAACCTTGTATCAACATAATTTCCAGTTTGTTCAGGTCTAGGTCTAAGTTTAATCGCGCCCCAGTATCCGCCGCGGTATAATCCCCTGTCAGATCAAGATCTGCCCCGCCATCCTTTAATGCCAGATTAAAATCATAGGTATCATCCCCTTTTGAAACGGCATCCAAGGATAGGTTGCCCAAGGCATTCTGCATTACTTCGAGGCTATTTATCTTAAAATCGGCAATGATCCCTGGGGCATCAAAAGGGTTTTCGACCACAAACCTCCCTTCGACCAATCCTGCTGCCAAGGCTTTATCGGGATTGAACAAGCTCAGGAAGGTCTGCAGCTTAAAATTATCGAAAGTTACCCCAATGTGCTCTTGGTCGATTCCCGCAACCTGATTGCTAATCGTCAGTTCTTGGTCATTTCGGTTCAAAACCATATTTCGCAACCCCCAGTGATTATTGGAGAAAGTAATGCGGTTATCTTGTGGAACTGTCCATTCCTTTTCATTAAAGATAAGCTTGGAGGGATTGATGTGCAGCTTTACGGTATCTTGGGCCAAGGTCATTTCGGAGGCAATATGCACAAGTTCGTTTTGGTCATCGAACGAACTGAAATCCAAGAGCAGTTCATTGTTCTGTAGGTTTCCGGTAAAGAAGGTGCGCTTTACATTGATCGGATCGGCGGTCACGCCGGCAAGTCCTGCCTGAAAGTTCAGGTCGGTAGCATTGCCTTCGACCAGTACGTTAAGGCTATCAACGGCAACGCCGTTATACATGGCCGAGGGCATGTACAACTTTGCGTTAACGACTTTGGAAATCGCATCAAAATCGGCCTGCACATTAATAGAGTCGAGTCGCTGTACTCCCCTCAGGAATACCTCGGTCAAAACAGGCACTGGCGTGAGTGCCATATCTAGCTGTAGCCGCACGGAATCGGTAATGACCTCATTCACCCGTGCATCAGGGAAATAACCTTTAAACTGCCTTTGAAGTGCAGCGTTCAGCTTGTCGGGCGAAGTGTTGGATACCAAAGTACCGTTCAGGAAATCGCTGTTGATCGTAAAGTCGGTGGTGGTTTTTCCGATGTTTGTTTCCATTTCGATATCACCGAGTTGATACTGCTCGTTGTCGTAAACCGCGACTCCTTCAGAGACCAGCGCGTTCACCGTAAAATCTTCATTATTACCGGTAAAATCGGCTTTCATTTTTAAACCGGCCTTGATTTCCTCTTCGGTGATACCAAGGGCATAGAGATCGGCGCCTATCAGATGCAGATCAAGATTTATTTTCGAGTTTAGGGTATCTAGGTTTACCCGGGTTTTTGCGTTAAGATTCAGGTTGGAGTCCTTAAATTTCAAATTGATATCCCCGACGCCACTTACGATTTCCCCGTCGAGAACAAGGTTCGAAAAATCATACCCCTTAAATTGCAATTGGGTAAAATTAGATTGTAACGAAGCGTTCAGGGAGTTCAGATCTGCGCCACTTCCAGAAGCGTCAATAACGAAGGAAACCGGTCCCAGTTCATCGTTTTGAAGCAATTTGTCCAAGCGAAGACTGTCGACCTTTAAGTTGCCTTCAAAGGCTATTTTTTCGTACTTGGAGTAATTGCCGGTAAGCATAGCGAACCCCTCGGGGATTTTCAGGGAGGCATTGACGTTCATAGCGTTTTGCGATCCCTTTGCTGTTGCTTCCATCACAATATCCTGCGGGATGGAAATACCCAAGTCGGCCTCCGAAACGAATTGCAAAAGGTCTTTTCGGTTCGTGACCGCCTTTACGTTGTTGAAATCGAAAAACAGCGCCTCGGTATCCAGTATATTTTTAACTCGTCCATCGGCCTTGAGAGAGGTCTGATCGCCCCAATCAAGGTCGAAAAAAGACACTTCAATGTCAGCAAGGGTACCATTGGCGTTCATGCCACCAGTAAAAGGTTTTTCCGCTGCTTTTATGACATATTCGTTGGAGGCAAGGTCGGGTTGAAATGGGTAAGCATCTTCCAGCGCAACGACCAGATTGACGAGATTGAAGTTGACTTGGGTTTCTTCGGGTTGGTCAATGAACCGATTGACGGACGTATACTCAAGTGCTAGTCCTCCATACGCTTTGCTATTATTGGTTAGGAGTTCCAAATCGGAAATGGAAGCTGACTTCGCTTCCAACTGCGCATCAAAGGCTAGCTTGCGAAGCTGAAAACCGCTTTTTTCGGCAAATCCCAAGTGGTCGAGGGTCAGCTCCGTATATTCAGGCCGATATACTAATTCATTGGCCTGCAAAGTAACATTTGATAGGGCAAGGGCCTTGGGATTGAAGGTGCCCGAAACAGGTTCCGTATCGCCCATTCGGTAGGCGATGGCATTGTCTTGTAAATCGATGGCACGTACCTCGACTAAAAATTGGGGCCACTCGAAAGCAGTTTTGGTAACTAAGGTGGAATCGGTTGATTGTGCCTCTGGTTCGGCCATCACTACCGAAACATGGGAATTTTTTAGCTGTAGCAGGTCGATTTCAAAATCGTTTTTCGTCAAATCGGCCTTGGGCAGTTCCAGTAAAAAATCCGTTATATCGACTTCGGCACTGACCTTATCGGGTACTGAATTGTAATTTGCTTTTACGGCGGTGATTTTCAGGTCGTCAACGCTCAAATAAGGAAGTGTTGTCGCTGTGGTATCCTCCGAAACGAAGGGCTTTGTTTGGGTGTAGCCGATTTCGGAATCGGAAAGTTCGAACGCGTCCAACTCGAAACGCATCGTTTCCAGATCGATTTGGTCGGCCTCGAGATTTAGCCGCCCCAGGCGGACGTTGGCATCCATTCCTAAAAAGCTATCGGTATAGCGTAGCTTAACGTCGGAAAGGTCGATGGTACCGATGGAAATAGCCATAGGTTCGGACGCTTCGGTGGTGGTTGGGCTATCGGTCGTTGCGAAGGCATCGATCAAGAAATCGAAATTGAATTTTTCGGAACCCTCAGGGCGTTTAACGGTCGCGGTAACCTCTTTCCATTCCAGGTTTTTTAAGTTCAGGCTGTTTCCGAATAAAATAGGGGAGAGTGCCACATCGGCCTCGAGCGTTTTGGAATAGATAAGGGTATCGCCTTGGGTATCTTCCAAATACAATCCCTCAAGCTGCACCCCTCCGGCAAAGGTCACGAACAGGCGTTCGATTTCAACCTTCGTTCCCGTTTTTCCGGAAACATAGTCAACTGCCTTATCTACGATGATATCCTGCCCCCATGGACTGCGGATAAAAAGGATTACTGCTGCGAATAGCAATAGCAGCACGATACAAATCCGGCCAATGCGTCTTAAGGTTCTATGTTTTCTTTTCTTTTCCAACTGGTGGCGTATCCTTTCGGTAGGGCCAAAAGTAAAACGTTTCGCAAAGAACCCTTCACAATGTTGCGCTAATTGTTGACCCTATTGCAATTTTGGGGCCTTTTCAACGCTTACTGCCTGTCATTGCCAGGATTATCTGTTATATCATCGGATTCGGTAAGCGCATTAAACGTAAAATACGTGCATGGTATAGTGAAATTGACGTAGCCTATTATACTATTGAGGCCACGGTATCACGGGTTGGAAGGGCTTCTCTGTGGCCGTAGCTGCCATTGTGATGGAAAACACCCTTTTTTAGGCCCGGAAATAGTTGAGGTGTAATTTTGATAGGTTGGCAAAAAGTATTTCCTTTGCGGCAGCCAAAATGGGGGATTAGCCCGCCCGTACCAAATGGCACGTTCGGGCGGGCTCAGCTGGCTAGAGCGCTTGCCAGGCAGGCAAGAATCGAAACTGACATTTAAGATGTTTTTTGTCTACGTGATATTCAGTGATGATTTTAATAGGTTCTATGTTGGTATGTCGAAACATCCGCATGTTAGATTAAATCAACACAATAGCGGGAAGACAAAAAGCACGAAACCTTTTGTGCCTTGGAGAATAATTCATTTGGAGAATTATGAGTTAAGTGTTATGGCAAGAAAAAGAGAGAAATATCTAAAATCTGCCGGCGGTAGAAAATGGAGAAAAAATAATATTGACTTGGGGGATTAGCTCAGCTGGCTAGAGCGCTTGCCTGGCAGGCAAGAGGTCACCGGTTCGACTCCGGTATTCTCCACCAAAAACCACCTTGGAAAAGGTGGTTTTTTTGTTTTTGGTAGGTCACCGGTTCCCCTCGATGCTTCGGGGAGGTATTCTACACCAACAACCATCTTGGAAAAGGGTGGTTTTTTCAAATTTTTATAAGAGGTTATCCGGAACCTTAGCAGTCTCTAGGTATTCTTTAGAATACTATCCTTATTTTAAGATTGTTTTAATTTTATAAAGGACAGTATCTCTCTAGGAATATTATATTTTTACCAAAATAATACAGGACATGAATTTAAACGGAAAAGTCGCCTACATCACGGGAGGATCAAAAGGCATCGGGTTCGGTGTGGCCAAAAAATTGATCGAAGTTGGAATGCGTGTAGCGATTAGTGGGCGGAAGCTCAAAACGGTATCGCAGGCAGCCGAATATTTGGGCGATGCCAACCAAGTCCTAGCCTTGGAATCGGACGTGACGCAGCATAGAGACGAACAAAAGGCGGTTCGGGCCATCTTAGATAAATGGGGCCAGTTGGATGTGATTCTTGCCAATGCCGGGGTAGGTCATTTTGCTGCTATTGATGAAATGTCGGAGGAGCAGTGGCACAGTATGATCGATACCAATTTGAACGGGGTTTTCCATACGCTAAAGGCTTCCGTCGAGGCGTTAAAGAAATCGAAAGGATATTACATGACCTTGGCCAGTTTGGCAGGTACTAACTTCTTCGCTTCAGGGGCCGGTTACAATGCCACCAAATTCGGAGTGGTCGGTTTTACACAGGCCGCGATGTTGGACTTGCGCAAATACGATATCAAAGTTTCTACCATCATGCCGGGCTCCGTAGCCACACACTTTAATGGCAATGAACCGGACGAAAAAGATGCCTGGAAAATACAACCGGAAGATATTGGCGATTTGGTGCTAGACCTGCTGAAGATGCACCCCAGAACATTACCGAGCAAAGTTGAGGTAAGGCCTACGCGACCCGATAAAAAATAGTTACACTTCCTTTTCTTTGAAAGGCAATTGGGGATTGCAAATTTCCAGTATCAGCTTTTTGAGCTCGGCATTGAAATTGTGAAGCACTTCTTTGTCGATAAAGGTATCGTCTGTCTTCGTTTTTTCGGTGCGATCTTTTAGGGTAAATGGCAACAGCCCGGATTTTAAATTTTTAAACGAGATGATTCCCGCTTGTATATCGCCGGCCTTCGAACTATTGGAGTACATAAGGGCATAGCATAACAGTTGAAATGCTTTGCTGTAATCGTATTCAGCGGTAAGATTGTCCCAGTTCGTTAGTTTAACATCCTTTGCGATTACCTTCCCTGTTTTGTAATCGATAATCCTTACAATACCGTCTTTACTATCGATTCGATCCAATTTTCCTTTTAAGCGAATCGGATAATTGACCTCTGGAATGTCCAAGGTCGTACTCAATTTTTGTTCCAGGGCAATGATCTTTATCTCATGTTTCTTGCACGCTACGATTTCCATGTCCAAGAAATTCTCGATATACCGAACGACTACATTAAAGGCGATCAAGTTTTTTCCACGACTGATGTCCCCATCCAAATACGTTTTTTGAAATTCTTGTTTCACCGTCTCTTTCACCTTCGTTTTGGCGGCCTTCAACTTTACCTCCGACAAAATATCCCCGACGAAAGAGGTATACAATAGCTCTAGACTATCATGTACAATAGTACCAAAAGTATTGTGTGCGACGGTTTCCTCAACTTCTTGTACATTTTCGATACCCAATAGGTTTCTGGTGTAAAAATCGATGGGGTTTCTAATGTAATTGCTCAAAGAGGTTGGTGAAAGTCCTTTTTCGGCATGTTCCTGGACAAGGGTCATCAGGTGCTCATCCTTTTCGATTTCTTCCAGTTGTTTTACCGATGGTTCCAACTTCGGGGCCGCAACGATTTCCTTGATTTGGGAGCGTTTGTTCGGGTCGGTCAGCAATTGATGGATCAATCGGCTCTTTTCGCCGCCTTCGAGTATATCGGGTTCGGTATTATAAAGAAGGTAAACATTCTTGGCACGTTGTAGCAATCGATAAAAGTGATACGTATATACCGCGTCTTTCTCTATGTAGGTAGGGAGATTAAAGGCACGTTTTAAATCGAACGGGATAAATGAATTGTTCGATTTGCCCGAAGGTAGAATACCCTCATTGACCGAGGTAAGGATGACCGTTTCAAAATCGAGGTTCCTACTTTCTAACATCCCCATAATTTGAAGTCCCTCTAGGGGCTCTCCCTTAAAATCCAAGGTTTCCGAAGAAAGCAATTCCTTGAACAGGCCTAGCAATGACTTCATATCATTGACAAAACCGTGTTTTTCCAATAGTTCTTGAAGCTGGGTGAACAGCTGATGAAAGCGATAAAGATATTCTTTGGACAGGCTATCGTTAAGGGCATCGAATTTTTCCTTTAGCCGAGTGATGAGCACCGAACACCTTTTAACAAAATCAAGGGGAGTATGGTTTTCATCATAGAAAATCAGGTCTACCATCGCATGCTCGTTAGAAGCTTGAAACAACTTTCCGGCCTTTAGATAGGCCCAATTGTTTTTCTTTATTTTTTCGGTTAAATGGGTCGCGGTATTCCTTTCTTCATCGGAAAATAGAATCTGCACATACGGATTCGCCAAAAAGCCCAAAATAGGTTGGTAGAACCACCCTTGTGGGTCTTTATTAATGTAAAGCTCCATAAATTGGATAAATAGTGTGGCAAGATCGGTTTTATGCAACGGATAACCCATGGTTATATTTACATCCGAAAGTGTTTCGGGAATGGCGTTCAAAATAGGGTTGAGTAAGGTTTCATCGCCGAGTACAACCGCCGTTTTGGTTAGGGTGTTCTGTTCCGATAGGTGCAGTTCATTTAATAGGTGGCCCACATACTTGGCCTGTGAAACGTTTTTAGGCAGCCCGATGATCTCAATTTTTTTAGGCGTGGTATAAAAATTGCTCAGGCCGTTCAGCTTGTTGTTCTTAAAATAATCCCAAGTGCTCAGATGCTGGCGGATAAAGAGTCCGGCGTCGTGTATGGGATCGTTCAAAAAAGATTGGTCTATATCCCAATAAATTTCGGTATTCGTATGCGCTATAATGCGTTGTATTATTTTTTCCTCAGCCGTGTTCAAAGCATTAAAACCGATGAATATGTGGATTTTTTCACTGTGTTCATTCAAGTAGCAATCTACCTGTTCATACGCTTTGCGGTATACGAGACCTTGGTGTCCGATACCTTTTTGCAGTAGGCTGGTATTGAAATGATCGTAAAGTGTTCCTATGGTCGCCCAGAAGGCCACATAATCTTCCATCATCTGTGTTCGGGGTGCGTCGGGAGCCCACACGCCTATCTCTTGAATGGCGGATAGATTTGAGAACAGCTGTCGCACATCGATAAGATACCGATCGATTTCATTAAAATCCTGAAGTAGTGTCTGTCCCCATTTAGAGAAGGCATAGAAGTTGTCCTTTTCGCCTTTGGTCAGTTCCTCATAGGAGGTATAAAGTTCAAAAAGTTGTTCGGTATTCGTGGCGTAGGCTATTCCCGCAATCTGCTCGACAAAGCCCTCTATACTATATATTTCGGGAGCGAATGCGGTTCGTTGGGCGGATTTGGCGATAGCGTTGCGAACAAAAGTGCCGGCACGCTTGCTGGGGAGTACAAAAACCACGTTTTCTAAAGAGGGAAACGTTTCCCTTACTCGGCCTACAACTTCTTCCAAAAAACTCTGCATAGCCCAAAAATAGAAAAAGCCCTGACGTTATCGTCAGGGCTTTTCAAATTATTTAGTAGAACGAAGTCTTACTTCATCAAGTTGATTTCCGTTCTTCTGTTTTCTTTTCTACCAGCTCTTGTCTTGTTATCAGCGATAGGTCGCTCCTCACCGTAACCTACAGCGGTCAATTTGTCAGGATCGATACCTTCTTCGATCAAGAAATCCCTAACAGAGTTAGCTCTTTCTTCAGAAAGTTTCTGGTTCAATTTTTCGCTACCTACACTATCGGTATGTCCTTCAACAGAGAACTTAGCGTTAGGATACTCGTTCAATATTCTAATGATATCAACGAATACTTTTGTAGATGCAGGATTCAATGAAGATTTACCGGTATCGAACAAGATAGTTTTTGCATACTCGTTCAATTCTTTTTGTACTTCTTCAGTTACTTCAGGACAACCATTGTTCGCAACAGTACCAGCGACATCCGGGCACTCGTCGTCTTTGTCAAGAACGCTGTCACCATCTTTATCTGGCCATGGGCATCCTTTGTTTTCAGCAGGACCTGCTTCAGCAGGACACTCATCATCCTTATCAGCAACACCGTCGCCGTCGCCATCAGGACAACCAGCTAAGTTAGCCAAACCAGCTTCGGTAGGACAAGCATCATCTTTATCGGCAACACCGTCACCATCTTGATCTGGACAACCGTTCATCTCTTTAGAACCAGCTTCATTAGGACAGCTGTCTTTGCTATCTTCGATTCCGTCGCCATCAGCATCAGGACAACCGTTGAAAGCTTCAAGACCTGCAACCTCAGGACATGCATCGTCTTTGTCATAGATACCATCACCGTCAGTATCAGTACCACCGAACTTCACGGCCAAACCAGCTAAATGTTGCCAGTGCTTTACACCGTAATCTTCGAACGCATGCTTGTAACCTGATTGAAGGGTTAAACCGATATTTTCGGTAAACCAGATATTCAAACCGAACGCACCGTTCACGGTACCAGCTCCGATTTCGTCTACCCAAGTATAACCACCACCGACTTCCAAGAATGGATCTAGGGTTTTGTTTTGTAGGAAGTTGTACTTGATGGTACCATCGATAGCGTAATGTGAAAGATCATCAACACTTGTATCACCAAGCTTTTCTATTTTATTTAAAGAACCTCTAGCACCAACAGAGAAACCTGGTCCTACAGACCTAGATACCCCGATGTAAGAAACAGAGGGAAGGATATTCCAGTGATCGGTTGCATTGTACAACTGATTGGCGAAACCACCATCGTCTCCCGTAGGATAAGTGTCAATGGCATTCACACCGAAAGAAACCTGCCAAGGGTTATTCTCGTCTTGAGCTTGCATGCTTGTAACACCTACTAATAGTAGGGCAGCAATTACTAATTTGCTAAGATGTTTCATGTTCAAAATTTTAAGTTTAAGTGTTTATTAGCCGCAAATGTAGGTTGTTAATTATTATTAACAAAATCAATTGTTTATTTTTTTTAATGCATTTAAGGTGTTAAAAGGTGCATTTAAACGATATTTAAGGCTTGTCCAACTTCAATAAATGCCTTGATGGCCTTGTCTAAATGTTCTTTTTGATGTGCTGCGGACAATTGTACGCGAATTCTTGCTTTTCCTTTTGGAACTACCGGATAAAAGAAGCCGATAACATAAATGCCACGCTCTAAAAGCATATTCGCCATCTGCTGCGATAGCTTCGCATCGTACAGCATTACGGGAACGATGGCCGACTCCCCATTGATGATGTCGAAGCCTGCGTCGATCATTCCTTTTTTAAAGTATTCTGTATTTTCCTGTAGTTTATCCCTTAGCGAGGTATTGTCTTTCAACATTTCAAAAACCTTAATGGATGCCCCCACAATGGCAGGTGCCAAGGAGTTGGAAAACAAATAAGGTCTGGACCGTTGCCGAAGTATTTCTATAATTTCCTTTTTACCCGTAGTGTACCCTCCCATGGCACCGCCTAACGCTTTTCCTAAAGTACCGGTGATGATATCGATACGACCCATGGCATTTTTTTCTTCCAAAGTGCCCCTTCCTGTCTTGCCAATAAATCCTGTGGCGTGGCACTCGTCGATCAAGACCATGGCATCGTAGGTGTCGGCCAAATCGCAAATGGCATCAAGCGGGGCGAGTAGACCATCCATAGAAAAGACGCCATCGGTAACAATGATCTTAAAACGGGCACCATCTGCATTGGCCTGTTGTAGTTGTTTTTCCAAATCGGCCATATCGCTATTTGCATAACGATACCGTTTCGCTTTGCACAAACGTACCCCGTCGATAATAGAGGCGTGGTTGAGCGAGTCGGATATAATAGCATCCTCGGCATTGAGCAAGGGTTCAAAGACCCCACCATTGGCATCAAAAGCGGCGGCATATAATATGGTATCCTCGGTACCGTAGAATTCGGCGATTTTTTCCTCCAACTTTTTATGGATGTCCTGAGTGCCACAAATAAAGCGTACCGATGACATTCCGAACCCATGGGAGTCCAAGGTATCTTTAGCGGCTTGCACCACCTCGGGGTGCGAGGAAAGGCCCAAATAATTGTTCGCGCAGAAATTGATTACCTCTTTTCCGGTATCGAGTTTGATAACGGCGTCTTGGGCAGAAGTGATGATACGTTCGCTTTTGTAGAGACCCTCTTCCTTGATTTGGGCCAATTCGGCCTGTAGGTGTTCTTGTATTTTTCCGTACATAGTATATTGATTTAGAGACTTTTTTTGAAATCAGTTTTTTCCGGTTAAAAAGGTTCAACCTAGGAAAATCCTCATGCTCAAATTGAATATGGCAAAATTAGTTGAAATCTGCTCGCTTTTCAGGATATGTGGGTATAGATTTTTTTGATTCGGCTCGAAAATCCCGCTTTATCTTTCTCGCTATTTTCAGCAGGAACTTAATTCCTCATATTTATATGAATTCCGGTAAAATGACCGTA
Source organism: Aggregatimonas sangjinii (assembly GCF_005943945.1). Classification (GTDB taxonomy): domain Bacteria; phylum Bacteroidota; class Bacteroidia; order Flavobacteriales; family Flavobacteriaceae; genus Pelagihabitans; species Pelagihabitans sangjinii. The sequence goes on from NZ_CP040710.1 coordinate 4,479,096, forward strand.
TTGCTGTACACTATTATTTTCCGAGCTACAAGATAACCCATCTCTTCCAAGGCATCTGCGTATTCGTAAAGTTGCTGGTGATAGGTCGGGTCTCCTTTTCCGGTCTTGTAATCGATTACGGTTACTTCATTACCTTCGAACACCAATCTGTCCGGCCGTAAAAGCTTCCCTTTTTGCGTAATGATATCCTTTTCATTCTTTACGATAAGGCCTTCTTTGTAATATGGTTTCAGTTGAGGATGTGCAACAATCTTGTTGATAGTGTCCCGCACCTCCTGAAACGTTTCTGGGGGTATGTCGCCTCTTCTGGAAAAAAATGCCAAGGCTGCTTCAACGTCATCTTTGGTCTCTACATGGCTCAAAATAGTATGAATGAGATTTCCTTGGGCAATAGCGGTTTCCCGTTCCGTATCCCAAAGACTTCCCGCCGCGGCCAAAATGCTAAAACCGGGTCTGTTTTTAAAGGTATATTGAAAGGGCACCGATTTTGGAGCCCGCAAGGATGTTTCTTCCAGCCTGCTGAAGGTGCCAAAGCCATAGATTTCCTGGTTACCGTCCCAAAGCCCCTTCTCCTTCAGATAATGAATAAAGAGTCCTGAATAATGCGAAGCGTTGTGCGCCCCGTTTGATGCGATTTCCTTTTTCGAGATAATGAAGAGCGCTTTTTCGGCCCGGGTCAGTGCGACATACAAAAGATTGAAGGCATCCAATTCCATTTTCTGCTCTTCCTCGGTATAGCGCTCGGCTGCTATTGCGCCATATTGCAACACCTCCTTTTTTTCACTGATCAATAGGGTGCTAAAACCGTTGAAGTCTTCCGGGTCGACCGGAAGCCACATGTTCTTACGGAATCTCCTGTAAATATCCTCATTGGCATAGGGGAAAATAACAACGGGAAACTCCAGTCCCTTCGCCTTGTGAATGGTCATGATGCGCACGGCGTTCGAGGTGGCGGGAGCACTGAGCGAAAGTTTTTCTTTTTTCTTGTCCCAATATTCCAGGAATGTCTGTACTCCTGCACCATCTTTGTTCTCCACATCGAGAACAGTATCTAGCAAGGAAATCAAATACACATCGTTGTCGGGAGCAAGGTCGAATTGCTTGATCGCCAATTCCAGGCCATCATAAACAGATTGTTTGCGCATGAAGGACATATCCAAACCATAGGTGTTAGCTAAAAAGGTGTTCAACTGATTCAGATGTGCAGTAATCAGCTCATGACGCTTGTTTTTGCCCTTCGATAAAAAAGAAAGTATCTCGTAGCGTACGGCAGGATCGTTGGGCATGCTTTGATAACGCAGCAAAGCGATCAGAAAGCGTACTTTTTCACTACTATTGATCAACAAGCTTTCGGTAGAGATGACTTGCACTTTGTTCTGGGTGAGGAAATCGGCCAGCGCCACACCATGTTTATTGCTACGTACTAGAATACAGATATCGCCATAGGCCTTTCCTTTTGGATCAACTTTGTTTATGGTTTCCAAAACAGCATTTCCATACAAATCGTCTTTGTCATCGACATCATCTTCATCCAAAAAACGCATTTCGACATAACCGCCTTCCTTGGCATTTTGTAACTGCTTATTGCCTTCAACGAACAGTGCGTTGTATACCGGTTTGTTAAGGAACTGGCTTATATTCTGAAAAAAATCATTGTTGAATTTGATGATTTCGGCCTGGCTACGGTAATTTGTCTTGAGCATTTTAACAGCAGGTGCGATTACGAACGGATTGTCCTGCCCACTCGTTAGTTTTAAAAATTGCTCGGCCCGACCCCCCCGCCAGCGATAAATCGCCTGTTTGGTGTCGCCAACGAGGAAAAGGGACCCCGTGTGGCCATTTTCATCATATCCCGCCAACGCATTATCTATCAATGGTTGCAGGTTTTCCCACTGCATAACCGAGGTATCCTGAAACTCATCGATGAAATAATGGCGGTACTTTTCACCCAATCGCTCATAGATAAATGGCGCAGGCTGGTTCTTGATTTCCTTGGAAATGATGGTATTGAATTCCGAGATGGAGAGCTGGTCACGTTCTTCCTGCAGGGTTTTGATTTCTTGTTGGATGGAGTTTAGCACCGTTAAGGGTACTATGCTGCGATAGGCGTTCCGGAGGAGCGAATACTCGCTAAAAGCGTTTTGAATTAAACCGAAGAGGATACTGAAATCCTGATGTAGGGAGTCGAGAACCAGTTTGGTACTTTCGTCGCATTTTTTGGCATACAAGGGAGCGTCATCAAAATTTTGTTTCCATTTGGCCCCGAAATCGATATCAAAACCCCCATTGGAAATTTTAAGCATGAACTTTGGGAAGTAACTTGATGAAAAGTCACTAAACTCCAAGTTGTTTTCCTTGATCAGCTCCAGTGCCGATACTGAAGCTTTCTTCATTTTGGCCTCGGAACCGGCTATTCTAGTTTTAAGTAGCTTTTTAAGGTCTAAAAAATCGGCAATACTTTTGCTCCCATACTTTTCCAGCTGCTTTTTATGGTTTTCTTCAAAGAGTAGCCCTCCGATGCCGATAAGATCTAGGCCGATATCCCAACTTTTATCATCCTCGATTTTTTCCAATGCAAAATCCAAGAGTACCTCGGTCAGCAACGGGTCTTGCCCCGCTTTAAGGATAAGGCGGGAAACCGCTTCGTTCAATAGCAGGTCCTTGTCCAGCACCACCTCGAAATTCTGGGGAATTTTCAGGTCCTTGGCAAAGGTTCGGATCAGCCTATGGGTAAACTTGTCCAGCGTAGAGACATCAAAAAAGGCGTAGTTGTGCAAAATATCCTTTAGGGTTTCCCCAGCTCTTTTTCGTAGTACCTCAGTGTCTAAATCCAATTCTTTTTGAACATCCAGGAATAGTGGCGAGGCGTGTGTAACGCTATCGGTATTCGAGAATTCGAAAAGGCTTTCAAGAATACGGCTTTTCATTTCATCTACCGCTTTGTTGGTGAACGTCAGGGCTAAAATCTGGCGATAGCCACCTTTTGAGGTCAGTATGATTTTTAAATATTCCTTGGTAAGTGTGTGCGTCTTGCCCGATCCTGCGGAAGCATTGTATATTTTAAACGGACTCTCGTTCACCTGTTCTTTTTAAATTGCTATTCGTAAATGCAGTCGATAGCGGTTCTGTCAAATAATTTCCTTGTAGTCCTTACCTCGATTCTTCCTATTTACCACTCTTTTGGAGAGGTAAAAACTTTCATTTTCGGTGGTTCTGGGCGAGGTTGAATTTCAAATTTTGATTTCAAAATGTGTTGATGTAAAATCATTGTATTTCTATAATGTTTCTTCCAAGGCAATTCATTTCAAGAAAAAACATAGTCGCAAATTAAGCAAAAGAAGAGAGATAGATGAGGATGTGCGTTATCAAAATTGATTTTGGTCTTAACAAATTATTAATGGAATTTGATTGTTAAAAAACGTAGTTTTGAGGAACACTGAAGATTAATCTAAAAACACCATTATTATGGCTTTTGAACTACCCAATTTACCCTACGCCAAAGACGCGTTGGAACCACATATCGATGCACGCACTATGGAAATACACCATGGCAAACATCACAATGGATATACTACAAAATTAAATGGTGCCATTGAAGGTACTGATCTCGAGGGGAAATCCATCGAGGCAATATTGAAAAACCTCGACATGGGCAATACTGCCGTACGGAACAATGGCGGTGGTTTTTACAACCACTCCCTATTCTGGAATGTCATGTCACCCGACGGAGGCGGTAAGCCTTCTGGAGCTTTGGCAGATGCTATTGAAAGTGCTTATGGTTCTTTCGATGCGTTTAAGGAAAAGTTCAGTAGCGCTGCAGGATCGCGATTCGGATCGGGATGGGCCTGGCTCTGTGTGCATCCGGGAGGAAAGGTCGAGGTCTGTTCTTCACCTAATCAGGACAACCCATTGATGCCCGGCGTTGGCTGTGGAGGTTTCCCTATTTTAGGATTGGATGTCTGGGAGCATGCTTACTACTTGAACTATCAAAATAGGCGGCCCGATTATGTAAGTGCCTTTTTTAATGTCATCAATTGGAATAAAGTTTCTGAATTATACGAGGCAAACAAGTAAGAAATACTATTGAAATTGAAAAAACCATCCCGTGTCGGTACATCGGGATGGTTTTTTTATGCTTTAAAAAGATTGATAATCGGGAAAAATCGCATTTTCAAAAACAGCGATGATCGGATATAGAAAAGGGCGGAGAAGTCTCCACCCTTTTCGTCCCAAATCTTACCATAAACTTAACCTACTTATGCTATGGCAATGCTAAATTACTGGTATTGCAGCACATAAAAAAGAAATTTTAAGAAATTTTAAGTGTTTTTTCCTACTAAAAGAATAGGGGAGAAGTACCTGAAAATGGGCCGCCCTGTCATTTACTAGGGTTCGCACAATAAAAAAGGCGGAGCATAGCTCCACCTTTTTTCCCCAAATCTTACCATGAACTTAACCTACTTATGCTATGGTCCTCCAAAAATAGACCGAATTAACGGTGCTGTGAAAGGTTTTAGACGAACGGCATGATACGTGGCTCAACTGTAATATGGGTTGTGAAAAGATGTATATATGAAAGAAAAAGAGCACGTGAGTCAAGGCAAATTTCGTTTAGCCGTAGGTGTTCTTGAGCGTTTAAATTTGTAAGGGAATTTCAATTTGATAAGTTTCGAGACCCTATAAAGACTTTGGGGTACCTTCGAGTGGTTTGTGCCATCGCCGCACTCGTTTCAGAATGCTTAGATTCAAGTTCACCTATGGGGTTATGCTATCTTTTATTTGCGTTGAATGCTGCAAGTAAAAGGCGAGAATTACAGCTAAATAAAAAGGCGGAGCATTGCTCCGCCTTTTCCCCAAATCTTACCATGAACTTAACCTACTTATGCTATGGTCCTCCAAAAATAAGGCAGCTTCAAAGGGCGGCGAAATTTCTTGGTTGAAGGGTACGGAAATAGGGTGAAGTGTGTTTTGGAAATAAGTTACTGTGAATTACCTGTCTATAATCAAGGGCTGGAACAAATCCTGACAGAAATTAAGAAGCGGAACGCCTTCAAAGGGGCTTGGCAAGAAGGACAATGAAATACCATGAATAAAGTTTGGCGCATAAAAAAGGCGGAGAAGTCTCCACCTTTTTTGCCCCAAATCTTACCATGAACTTAACCTACTTATGCTATGGCGAGTCTAAAATAAGAGGTGGTTTTTCGAAGGGACTAAAAAGACGTTGAACAACGTGATTTATCGATGAAATACACAAATTGATGCATTTCATCGATAAAATTTTCAATATGCCCTTTGATTTTTTCCTTCGTAAAAGTTAATAAATGCCCTGTTGACAACGCGATTACCGCCGGCTGTTGGGTAGTTTCCGGTAAAGTACCAATCGCCAAGATTTTTAGGACAGGCCTTATGAAGGCTTGTTATGGTCTGGTAGATAATCTGTACTTCTGCTTTGATATCTGACGGACTCAACAGTGCCCCTATTTTATCTGAAATCTCATCGGCGGTAAAGGGCGCATAGAACTCCTTCACGTAATTGATGACGTTCTTGTCTTTCGTGCTTACCTGCTCTAAGCACTTTTGATAAATTTGATCAACAACAGCCGTAGTACCGCGTTCTTGGTGTAAGGCCAAGGCAGCTTTGAAGGCGACGAAATCCTCTAATTTGGCCATATCGATGCCGTAGCAATCGGGATAACGAATTTGCGGTGCAGAGGAGACGACGATAATTTTCTTGGGCGACAAGCGGTCTAGAATGCGCAGAATGCTTTTTTTCAAGGTAGTGCCCCTCACGATACTGTCATCTATAATCACCAGATTATCCCCCTTGTCTACAGAGCCGTACGAAATATCATAGACATGGGCGACCAAATCGTCCCGACTATCGTCCTGGGTAATAAACGTGCGTAGCTTTGCATCTTTGATCGCTACTTTTTCGATTCTGGGGCGAACATCCAAAATCTCGTGCAACTGCTCGCTGGTCATTTTAGGACCCAATGCCAAGATCTGTTCTTCCTTCTTTTTGTTCAAGTAGTTTTGCGCTTCCTTTACCATGCCAAAGAACGATGTTTCAGCGGTATTCGGAATGTAGGAGAAAACGGTTTTCTTTAGGTTGTTGTCTATGGCGGTCAATATTTTCGGAAAAATCAATTTGCCGAGTTCCTTTCGCTCCTCGTAAATTTCCTTATCACTTCCCCTGGAAAAATAGATACGCTCAAAAGAACAGGCTTTTCGCTCCGTAGGTTCTAAAATTTGCTTTATCGCCGTGCTACCGCTCTTCTTTATAATGATGGCGTGCCCTGGATCTAATTCCTTTACTTCTTCATAGGGCACGTTAAAAACGGTCTGTATGGCCGGGCGTTCGGAGGCTACGACCACCACTTCGTCGTCTTGATAGTAGTATGCCGGGCGAATTCCAGCAGGGTCTCTCTGTACGAAGGCATCCCCATGGCCTAAAAGACCGCCCATGGTATAACCACCATCAAAATTCTTTGTGGCCCTTCTTAAAATTTTAGCCACCTTCAAGCGTTCCGCAATCAATGGGGTAGCCTCTAGTTTGGTGTAGCCTTCCTTCTTTATTTGTTTGTATAGTTTGGCCACAGCGTCGTCTAAAAAGTGACCGATTTTCTCCATAACCGTGACCGTATCGGCCATTTCTTTCGGATGCTGTCCTAATTGTACCAGGTTATCGAACAACTCATGTACATTGGTCATGTTAAAATTGCCCGCAACGATAAGGTTTCGGTGCATCCAATTGTTTTGTCGGATAAACGGATGTACGCTTTCGATACTGTTCTTGCCGAAAGTGCCGTAACGAACATGGCCCAATAGCAGCTCGCCTATATAAGGAATATTCTTTTTTTGAAGCGCAACATCATCTTTGTACTCGGGATTTTTCAAAATCGCCGTATTGATCCGTTCGTTGATTTGGGCAAAAATATCCTGAATGGGTTGTTGGGCGGTCGAACGTACGCGGCTCATGTAACGTTCACCGGCATTCATATCCAATTTAATACTGGCAAAACCTGCACCGTCCTGTCCACGGTTGTGCTGTTTTTCCATCATGAGATACATCTTGTTTACCCCATAAAATGCGGTACCGTACTTTTCTTTATAGTACGACAGAGGTTTCAACAATCTAATAATCGAAATACCGCATTCGTGTTTGATCGCGTCGCTCATTGTTTATGCTCTACTATTTTTATATTGTTATCACTTTTGGTCCGATTTCAAAATAAATCGAATCAATGTTGTTGACTCGGCGCTATATTTCCACCTCTCTTTTGGAGAGGTCGTAACTGCCTATGGCAGTTGCGGGTGAGGCCAACAAAAAATGCCCTGAAATTTTCAGGGCATACGTTTATTTTAGTTCAATTTCAAATTGTGTCAAGGCTTTAAACTGATGCAGCCTTTCGTGTACCTCATCTTTGGTGAGGCTTTCCATTCGAACTGTGCCAAAGCGCTCCACACAGAACGATGCCAGATTTGATCCGTGGATAACCGCCCGTTTCATGTTTTCAAACGAAATATCGCCCGTAGCCGCCAAATACCCCGTAAAGCCGCCGGCAAAGGTGTCACCCGCACCGGTCGGATCGAACACTTCTTCCAACGGAAGCGCAGGAGCGAAAAATACATTTTCGTTATGGAACAGTAGGGCTCCATGTTCCCCTTTCTTGATGACCACGAACTTTGGTCCCATTTTATGGATTTCCTGTGCCGCCTTTACCAATGAGTATTCTTCGGTCAACTGTCGCGCCTCTTCATCGTTGATGGTAATGACGTCTATATGCTTGATGACTTCCTTTAAATCGTCCAAAGCGCTATCCATCCAGAAATTCATGGTGTCGAGAACGATTAATTTCGGTCGCTCGGTCATTTGGTTGATGACGCTCAGTTGCACAGCGGGATGCAAGTTGCCCAACATCACTACATCGGCATTGGTATAATTGTCAGGTACCACCGGATTAAAATCGGCCAAGGTATTCAATTCGGTGACCAGTGTATCGCGGGAGTTGAGATCGTTGTGGTATTTGCCTTTCCAATAAAAGGTTTTTCCGCCTTTAACGATTTCCAAACCATTTAAATCGATCCCTTTGTTCGAAAGCAAGTCCAGGTATTCTTGTGGAAGATCGTCCCCAACGATAGAAACGATTGCCGAATCTACATCGAATTGTGATGCGGCGAGTCCAATAAAAGTGCCTGCCCCGCCGAGAATTTTATCGGTTTTCCCGAAAGGTGTCTCTATTTCGTCAAACGCGACAGTACCTACGATTACTAGTTTACCCATTTTGGTCAAAAAATTAAGCTGCAAATATACGGCTTTGGTTTTCGAATCGGTAGGGGTTGTTAATAGCTTATTATAAAATTTGTTGAAGCGATGTTTTTTGCCTGTGAACGACAATTTCAGGCACTATTTCCTGCCAAAATCCGCGGGTATCTCGCCCCATGCTTTGGTCTCCCATTTTACGATAGGGGTGTTATAGGAATTCTTTTTCAACCAATCCAGCGCACGACGTATTAAATCGAATAAGGCTTTGTTCTTTTCGGTTTCGACAAGTTTGGTGTTACAGGTCTTTTTACGCACCCAACTCATAGCCGTTCGCGAATCGGTATAGATGACCCGGTCGCTTTTGCGTTCTTTCAAATAGGCCAAGCCATGAACAATGGCCAAAAATTCACCGATGTTGTTCGTGCCTTGGGGAAAAGGACCTTGTCTAAATAGGGTTTTTTTCGTTTTCGTATCCACCCCTTGGTATTCCATAATCCCCGGATTTCCGCTGGATGCGGCATCAACGGAAATAGAGTGGTAATTGGGCGTACCGATTTTGAGTAATTGTTCCTGCGTCAAAGAGGAGACCCCTTTTGTCTTGCCCTTGTACTCCTCATAATTCCCGTTATACGCTTTTTTGGCCAGGGCAAAAGTGGGAAACGATTTGTATTGCGCCCCTTTGTACCCCGTAATGGCGGCTTTACAGTCATCCCAAGTAGTGTAGATTCCGGGCCGCTTTCCTTTCCAGACCGTATAGAACTTTTCTTTTTTTGCCATTGTACAAATATAAAAGAACCACCTATTTTCTACCCTTCCTTTTGCATCCGACGACCGCAGGGAGAGGAATGCATTCGGTCAACATCGCATTTAGGCGATGTTGGGGGAGGCCAACAATTTCTCAATCACCTTCGGGAAATGCTCGAACTCCAACTCATGCACTTTCCGTGTGATGTCGGCAACTGTATCTTGGGGAGCGATAGCCGTTTTCGCTTGGTGAATGATAGCACCCTCATCGTAATTTTCGTTCACGTAATGTATCGTGATGCCCGTTTCAGTATCCTTATTGTCTTTAACGGCTTGGTGCACATGACTACCGTACATTCCTTTACCCCCATATTTGGGCAATAATGCCGGGTGTATATTGATGATTTTATTCGGGAAATTCATAATGAGGTTTTGTGGCACCTTCAGAAGAAAACCGGCGAGTACTATCAGGTCGGGTTGTAGCCCTTCAAGGACATCCAATAAGCAACCCTGCGCCGAAAATGCATTTTTATTGAAATATAACGCGCTTATATTCAATCGTTTACATCGTTCCAAAACTTTGGCATCGCTTTTGTTTGTCAGCACTGCGGTAACCGTAACGAAATCGTTATGCTGAAAGTGCCTTATGATGTTCTCGACATTAGATCCAGAACCGGAGGCAAAAAGTACAATGCGTTTCAGAGGCATCGAATTCATTACGGAATGAGTGAAAAATTTAAAGACGAAAGTACTACTACTGTCCCTAATTTTCTTAAATTACAGCACATTTTAACGACTAATGGTGTATTTAGTCCAAAGTTTTTTATTTTTGCCATCAAATTTAAATTTTTAAAACCAAATTAATTATGTCAGATATTGCATCAAGAGTAAAAGCTATCATCGTTGATAAATTGGGTGTTGATGAAAATGAAGTAGTAACAGAAGCTAGCTTTACCAACGACCTAGGGGCGGATTCATTGGATACCGTTGAATTGATTATGGAGTTCGAAAAGGAATTCGATATTCAAATCCCTGACGATCAAGCTGAAAACATCGCAACAGTTGGCCAAGCCATTAGTTATATAGAAGAAGCGAAGTAATTTATGTTTTCTTGAACAAGTTTCAAAATTATCCATGTGGTAACCATGCCGCATGGATAATTTTTTTTAATTTCACTCGGTTTAGAACTTCATTTCGGTTTACAAGGTATTTTCATAACCTTCTGAACCATAAAATAAAAACGATTCCATGCAATTAAAGCGCGTTGTGGTAACCGGATTGGGTGCTTTAACACCTATCGGAAATAATATAGGAGAATACTGGGATGGTCTGAAGAGCGGTAAGAGTGGTTCCGCTCCCGTAACGTACTACGATACTGAAAAATTCAAGGTAAAATTCGCTTGCGAGTTAAAGGGTTTCGATCCTTTGGAACATTTTGACCGTAAGGAGGCCCGCAAATTAGATCGCTTTGCACAGTACGCCCTGGTCTCCTCCGATGAGGCCATTCTCGACGCCGGATTGGATCTTGATAAACTCGATAAATTTCGGGTCGGGGTTATTTGGGGTGCCGGTATCGGCGGCCTGGAGACTTTTCAAAATGAAGTGTTGAACTTTGCCGAGGGAGACGGGACACCACGTTTCAATCCCTTTTTTATCCCAAAAATGATTGCGGATATCGCTCCGGGACATATTTCTATAAAACATGGTTTTATGGGACCTAATTATACGACGGTTTCTGCCTGCGCCTCATCGGCAAATGCCTTGATCGATGCCATGAACTATATCCGTTTGGGCTATTGCGATGTGGTCGTATCCGGAGGTAGCGAAGCGGCGGTCACCATCGCCGGAATGGGTGGTTTTGGTGCCATGCACGCCCTAAGTACCAGAAACGAGAGTCCCGAAACGGCCTCACGGCCATTTGATGCGACCCGCGACGGTTTTGTATTGGGAGAAGGTGCTGGAGCATTGATTTTAGAGGAATACGAACATGCCAAGGCAAGGGGCGCCAAAATATATGCCGAGGTCTTGGGTGGTGGACTCTCAAGCGACGCCTATCACATGACCGCACCGCACCCTGATGGTATCGGGGTCGTTCAGGTCATGAAAAACTGCTTGAAGGATGCCGGTCTACAACCAGAGGATGTGGATCACATCAATACGCATGGAACGTCTACACCACTGGGCGATGTTGCCGAATTAAAAGCTATATCGGAAGTTTTCGGGGACCATGCCCCCAATATAAATATCAATTCAACGAAATCGATGACGGGTCATTTGTTGGGCGCGGCGGGTGCTATAGAGGCGATAGCTTCTATTTTGGCCATGCAGCATGGTTTGGTACCGCCAACGATAAATCATACGACAGTTGACGAAAATATAGATCCGAACTTGAACCTTACATTGAACGAGGCCCAAGAACGGGAAGTAAATGTAGCGATCAGCAATACCTTTGGCTTCGGAGGACACAATGCCTGTGTTGTTTTCAAAAAATTAAGCTAAGAAAGGATGAGCTTTCCTAAAAATATATTCAATTCCCATCCTCCCGAGGATGGGAATTTTTTTTTAGGCATGAAACGTATTTTGGGCTTTAAGCCTAAAAAACTCAAAATCTACAAAAAAGCGTTTTTACACCGGTCGGCGAACAAAAAGGACAAGGATGGCAACCCGATGAACTATGAGCGTTTGGAGTTTTTGGGCGACGCCATGCTGGGGACCATCATTTCCCGATATCTTTACAATGAAGTTCCCGAAGGAGATGAAGGGTATCTTACCAAAATGCGGTCGAAAATCGTGAGCAGGGAGCATTTGAACGAATTGGGCAAAGACCTAAACCTTATCGAGTTTGTCGAGAGCCGCATTCCCAAAACACATTTTGGCGATAACATTCATGGGAACGTTTTCGAAGCTTTGGTCGGGGCAGTATATTTAGATCGCGGCTATGACTACTGCGTCAAGTTTATCGGCAAAAGGGTAATAGAGCCTTATGTTGATATTGAGCAATTAGAGGGAAAGGTCATCAGCTATAAAAGTCTGCTTATTGAGTGGTGTCAGAAGAAAAAGAAACACTTCGATTACGATGTGTACGAAGATACCGGCAAGGATGCCTTGAAACATTTTGCGGTAAGGCTCACCATCGGGGGAAATATTGTAGCAAAAGCCAGGGCTACTTCAAAGAAGAAGGCAGAGGAACGGGCATCTAAAAGAGCCTATTTTGCGCTACAGAGTAAGATAGATAAAAATTGACTTTCCCTCGCTTTGTAACAAAAACGTTATTTTTTATCCAAAATAGACATTAGGAAGGCCCCATGCTCTTCAGGTTTCTGATTTAGGCGTATATTTACAGCTTACAAAATTTTGACGGTATGTCTGCAGTACATAAAATCATGGGTGATTTTTATGAAGACCCTTTTGATTTAGTGGCGTTGCACAGTAGTCTCGAGGATTACGAATTGGTTTATTTTATCAATAGGCGTCTCAACTCGAGATTCCGTAGATGTCGCAGCGATTTTGAGCTTACATCAGAGGTTTCTTTTCCGATTTTTGAATGGAAGGATGAGCCTAATAATATCTACTGGTCGCTGGTTACGAATAACAGCTTGAGTGAATATAGTTTGCCCCGCACCGATCTTTTTAAAGGGGAAACCTCATATACCGCCCATCATTTGGTTCCTGAACGCAAAGAAGTAGATTATTTCATAAAGGTAGAGCAACCCCAAATGAACGTCGAGGCCGATATCGTGAAACCGCTGCAGTCGATTCCTAAGATAATCACCGCCTACCAAGTAGATATCGATAGTTTAAAATCGAAAAACAATTTAATTTTTTTATAATGCCAAACAGAAAAAAGACAAAGATAGTTGCAACCCTCGGGCCTGCAACAAGTAGAAAGGAAGTGCTTAAGAGCATGATCGAGGCAGGCGTTAATGTCTTTCGAATTAATTTTTCCCATGCGAATTACGATGCTGTCGATGAACGCATTCAAATGATTCGCGAACTGAATGAGGAAATGAACACGAATACCTCTATTCTTGCCGATTTACAAGGACCGAAGCTCCGAGTAGGTGTCATGGCGGGTGAGGTAGTCGTATCTCCGGGAGATGAAATCGATTTTGTGACAGGTGAACCTTTCGAGGGAAACGCCGAACGTGTCTACATGAACTACGACTCTTTCCCGAAGGATGTAAAGCCCGGAGAGCATATTCTTTTGGATGATGGTAAATTGATGTTCAAAGTGCTCGCCACCAACGGAAAAGACGAAGTCAAGGCACAAGTGATTCAAGGAGGTCCTTTAAAGTCAAAAAAAGGGGTCAACCTACCGAACACCGATATATCGCTTCCGGCGCTTACCGAGAAAGATGTGAAGGATGCCATTTACGCCATTTCGAAAAAAGTAGATTGGATAGCCCTATCTTTTGTACGTTTTAGCCAAGATTTGATCGACTTGCAAAATTTGATCAAGGAGCATTCAGAGCATAAAATCCCTATTATCGCTAAAATAGAAAAGCCCGAAGCGGTAGAGAACATCGATAAAATAGTATCGTATTGTGATGGTCTCATGGTGGCACGGGGTGATCTTGGCGTAGAGGTACCCGCACAAGAAGTGCCATTGATTCAGAAACAACTGGTGTTGCGGGCGAAAAGAGCAAGGATTCCCGTAATTATCGCAACACAGATGATGGAGACGATGATCACAAGCCTTACCCCGACAAGGGCCGAGGTGAACGATGTGGCGAACTCGGTTATGGATGGAGCCGATGCCGTAATGCTTTCCGGGGAGACTTCCGTTGGTAACTATCCGGTGCAGGTCATTGAAAAAATGTCCAGTATTTTACACAGTGTAGAAGGTTCAGATCTTATTCATGTACCACATGACCCCCCGCATATTCGTACCAATAGATACATCACCAAATCCATTTGTTATCATGCGGCCATTATGGCAAACGAAATCAAGGCGAAAGCGATTTCTACTTTGACCAATAGTGGTTATACGGCGTTTCAGATTTCCGCTTGGCGGCCGGATGCCCATATCCTAGTCTTCACATCAAACCGCAGAATCCTAACCCAGCTTAGTCTTCTTTGGGGCGTTAATGCCTTTTACTACGATAGGTTCGTTTCGACCGATGAGACGATCGACGATGTGAACAAAATAGCATGTCAAAAGGGCTTTTTGGAGGTTGGCGATATGCTCGTTAGCCTTGCGGCCATGCCCATAAAAGCAAAAGGCATGGTGAATACCCTCCGTGTGACTGAAATAGAGACCTGTAATTTTTAAGAAAAGAAGGTATGAAAAAAGCCTCGTTTCTTATGAATCGAGGCTTTTTCGGTTGTAACAAATAAACACTTAAGCTACTTCCTTTTCATAGGCTATAAAATGTACAACATCTTTATCGGCGTTGAAAATAGGTTGCCCTTTGATCCAACACTTGTACGTACTACCATTCTTTCTATAGTTCAAGATCACCGCCTCGAACGGTTGTTTGGTTTTTATCGCATCGGCGATGAGTTGACTGGTTTCAGTAGAGGTTTCTTTGCCCTGAAACATTTTAGGGGAGTTTCCAATAACCTCTTTAGTGGTATATCCGTTCATGTCCACCATGTTGTGTGTGGCATGTACAATTTTCAAATCCGCATCCGTAACGATGACCACGTGCTGCTTTTGAAGCAGTTCTTCCTCAAGTGACAATGGCGTATTCCATTTATGTTCGATGGCCAATTTGTTTAGAATTACAATATCTTCCGAGGATCTCAGGACAACATCAAAATTTTCGGAGAAGCAATCCCATGAATTTAAGGGAAGACTTTTAATAGACCTTGTGTCGTAAAATTCCTTAACCGCGTTGTCGTAATGCAATAACTCGCTCATTCTATCTTATTGTTATGCTGAAACTAATCCTTTTAAATAGCTTTAGAGTCAAATTATTTTGCAATAAAGAACTCCAATTTTTAGTCAATAATACTAAAAAAAAGAAATGGCTTAAAACTATTAGGAATGATTAACCTTTTTGTTTAAACAATAAACGAATAGATGACCTGAGGGTATGTTATGCTTGAACAGAATTTTCTAAAAATCGAACTGTAATTGTACCAAAATAGGCTCTTCTTTCTTGAGCAGCTCCTTTTTATCGGTATTTAAATTCGCAAGTGAGATGCCCAAAAGCCGCACCGAGTTTTCCATTTTTTCCTGATACAACAATGTCTTGGCGGTTTCCAAGATCAAGGCTTTTTCGGCGACGAAATAAGGTAAAGTCTTGCTACGGGTCTGCAGGGTAAAATCGCTATACTTAATTTTTAAGGTGATGGTCTTTCCAGCAATATTCGACTTTTTAAGGCGGCGTTCGATCTCCGTTGCGATATGGTCTAAACGCTCCAACATGAAAATTTCGCTACTCAGATTTTCGTTAAAGGTTCTTTCGGCTCCAACTGATTTTGGAATGCGATGGGGCTTTACCTCGCTGGTATGAATGCCACGAACCACGTTGTAATAAAAACTGCCGCTTTTCCCGAACTTTTCCTCCAGGAATTCCTGCGATTTGGTCTTAAGGTCTTGCCCCGTAAAGATTCCCAGTTTGTACATTTTTTCAGCGGTAACCTTACCGACACCATAGAACTTCCGAATATCAAGGGCTTCTAAAAAATAGAGGACTTCTTCTGGATTTACCGTTTTTTGACCGTTGGGTTTATTGTAGTCGCTGGCGATCTTGGCAATGAATTTATTGATACTGATACCCGCCGATGCGGTAAGTTTCAGTTCTTCGAAGATACGCCCCCGAATTTCCTGTGCTATCAAAGTGGCCGATGGGTTTCCTTTTTTATTGGTCGTAACATCGAGATAGGCCTCGTCTAGGGATAGTGGCTCTACAAGGTCGGTATAGTCGTAAAAGATTTTTCGAATGTGTTGCGAGATTTCCTTATAACGGTCAAAACGGGCTTTTACAAAGATGAGTTCAGGACAGTTGCGTTTGGCGACTACACTGCTCATGGCACTTCTAACACCATACTTTCGGGCTTCGTAGCTAGCGGCCGAAACAACACCTCTTTTGGAACTTCCGCCCACGGCAACGGGTTTCCCTCGAAGTTCCGGATGGTCTAATTGTTCTACCGAGGCGTAGAAGGCATCCATATCAACATGAATGATTTTTCGTAATGGAAAATCGTTAGGCATGTACAAATTTAAACTGAATTCTATTTTTAAAGCGTTTCATAATGGCGAAACTATAAGAATATCCAATATTTAGGGAAAGGGCATACGATTTCACTCGATAATCGAGATTTGAACCTGGCTGCCGTCCCGCAAGTTGCTACGAGGCTTGCTCCGAAGTTGTTTACTGCCAATATTTTCTGAATCCATTTTGTAGCGGAGCGTACTTTACGGTTTATAACTTATCTTAGAAGTGCATGTTTAATGAAAAGGAGTTATGATTGAAATTGAACGAAAATTTTTAGTGTGTTCGGACGCTTTTAAAACAGAGGCGATTTCGGAAAAGCGAATTGTGCAGGGCTTTCTGAATACGCACCCTGAACGCACCGTGCGCGTTCGCATTAAAGGAGCGGAGGGGTTTTTGACCATCAAAGGAAAATCGAACGAATCGGGTACGACCAGATACGAATGGGAGGAGACTATCGCGCTAACCGATGCCGAGGATCTCTTGAAATTGTGTGAGGAGGGTATGGTAGCG
Source organism: Aggregatimonas sangjinii (assembly GCF_005943945.1). Classification (GTDB taxonomy): domain Bacteria; phylum Bacteroidota; class Bacteroidia; order Flavobacteriales; family Flavobacteriaceae; genus Pelagihabitans; species Pelagihabitans sangjinii. The sequence goes on from NZ_CP040710.1 coordinate 4,495,782, forward strand.
AAAACGCGTTATGAAATTCCTATTGGAAAACATAAGTTTGAGGTAGATGAATTTCTGGGGCTTAACAAAGGGCTCGTCGTTGCCGAACTGGAGCTTAAGGACGAAGGGGAGTTCTTCGAAAAACCAATATGGTTGGGCCTCGAAGTTACAGGAGAATTAAAATATTATAATTCACAGCTGAGTAAAAACCCTTATAAACACTGGAAAAAATGAAAACAGTATGGTGTCTGGTCCTTTCACTGGCATGCTTATCGTGTCAGGAGGACGTTAAAGAAGAAAATCAGTCGGTCCTGAAGGACCCCAGGCCTTCTCAAAGTCAACTTAAAGAAGAACTTACCGCGAGGGGTTTTGAGATATTCGATTATGTTGATGAAAAAACCAAAGATACGGTCTTAATGCAGCAATACTTTATCGCCTTTTTAAAACGTGGTCCGAACCGTTCGCAAAGCAAGCCCGAGGCCGACAGTCTGCAAACCTTGCACATGGCCCATCTGGGGAAAATGTACGATATGGGTTACGCCGATATCTCTGGGCCTTTTGGTGACGATGGCGATATTCGAGGGATAACCGTTTACAATACGCCTACCTTGGCAGTAGCGGATAGCTTGGCGAATGCAGACCCCATGGTGAAATCCGGTAGATTGGTAATCGAAATACACCCTTGGTGGGCGGCAAAAGGGTTTTCGCTACGCTAATTAGGTGGCCCAAACCCCTTCTTTTTCTATAATTGGAATGTGCTGTAGAACACTTTCCGATACGGTATTCTTGGCTACCAAAAATCGTTTTTCGTATAGTTTGTCATCGGCATAGTACGTAACGAAAAACTCGTTGTTCAACGAAAGTACTTCTTCTTGTAACAGTTCTATTTTGGCGAAGGCTTTTGCCTCGACCACCCCGATACCATGACGCATGGTAGAGGTCTTTCTGTCCCCGTCGAAACCTTTGGTCACAACTAAAACCATATCGATTTGGGAGCTGCGATTGTTGATGATATATGCGTTCCAGTCTTTGGATAGAAATTCTTCGTTCCATTCGTGTATGATGGCGACGTAAACGTCTTTTGCCACGGGTATTTCAATATCTTTTTTCACTTTTTACAGACTTATTGAAGTAATGGCCCTTTCACTTAGTTTTAGGCGAGGGCGATCACTCGGGAAGTTTTTAAAATTTGTTTGAATTTCGCAACGCACTCATGAGAGGTCGGGAAGATACCCTCTATAAGGCACTTTTGAACTGTTCTAAAAAACGGATATCGTTTTCGCTCAATAAGCGTATATCCGAAATTTGATGCAGTAATAATGCGATACGGTCGATTCCCATACCAAATGCAAAACCGGAGTATTCCTTCGAGTCGATACCACAATTATCCAATACATTTGGGTCGACCATACCACAACCCATAATCTCTAACCAGCCCGTACCTTTTGTCATACGATAGTCGGTTTCGGTCTCAAGGCCCCAGTACACGTCAACTTCCGCGCTGGGTTCTGTAAATGGAAAATAGGAGGGACGTAACCGTATTTTCGACTTTCCGAACAGTTCGGTGGTAAAGAACTGCAAGGTCTGTTTTAAATCCGCAAAGGAGACATCTGTATCGATATACAACCCCTCTACTTGATGAAAGAAACAATGCGAGCGCGCGGAAATGGCTTCGTTGCGATAGACTCGCCCTGGCGAAATCGTTCGTATAGGCGGTTTGTTGTTTTCCATATAACGCACTTGCACCGATGAGGTATGGGTTCGCAAGAGAATATCGGGATCGGTTTGAATGAAGAAGGTATCCTGCATATCCCGTGCCGGATGGTATTCGGGCAGATTCAAGGCAGTGAAGTTATGCCAGTCATCCTCTATCTCGGGACCCTCCGAAACGTTGAAACCTATTCGTGAGAAAATGTCGATGATTTGATTCTTTACGATTGAAATCGGATGTCTGGCCCCCAATGCAATGGGTTCCCCCGGACGTGTCAAATCGCCGTAAACTCCTGTTTCGACGGTTTTTACTTCAAGACTTTCCTTAAGCGCTTCTACCTTTTCGGAAGCTACTCGCTTCAAGGTATTTATGGTCTGCCCAAATTCCTTTTTCTGTTCATTGGGCACTTCTTTAAAAGCTGCGAAAAACTCGTTCAACAAGCCTTTCTTACCCAAATACTTTATACGAAATGCCTCAACGCCTTCTTTACTGTCTGTAGTAAAGTTTTCAACTTCCGCAATATGTTCTTTTAGTTTTTCTATCATTCGAGTGGTGATGAGGGCAAATTTAATACTTTTTATGAACCTTCGAGTGCAACATATCTATCATAAGCGACGGTCGATCAATGAACAAATAGGCTTTTTTCGCAAGCGCGGCACGATTGAATCTTGGCAGTTCGGGACGGGCAATCGTATTCAAAGCGTTACCTGTTGATATCGGTCTTTGAAAGCCTCTCCTAAGTAACTATCGGATTGTTGATATTGTCTTTCACATTTTCTTTGACCCAGGTGATACAAGACTCGAAATCATCGAAAATATGTTCTTCTGGAATAAGGTCGGGAATGACATCTACCCGCTCCATCATATAGCGGGGCTGCTTAAGCAACTCAACAAAAAGTACGTTGATTCCAGATTTTTTAAGATCGATAAGAACGTCTTCTATGGTGTAGAGACCGGATTGATCCATATACTGCATACGCTCCATTCTGATGATGACATTCGAAACCGTTCTAGGAATTTGATCGGCCAATTGTTGAAAGTCGTTGGTTGAACCAAAGAACAATGGGCCTTTAAGGTGTTTGATGAATACCTCATCCCGCAGGTTTTTTGGAAACGCTGTCTCTTCTCTCCAACCGGCCTCTTCTTCCAACGGTTTAACGTCCGAACGTTCGGCAGTTAGATCGCCCATTTTTTTCATAAACATCAACGAAGCGATTACAAGACCTATTCCTACGGCATAAACTAGATTCCAAACAGAGGATAAAACGAGTACGACCAGCATGATTACTACCTCAGAACTGAATTTTAATGGTCCGATATTCATATCTCTGGGGAGACTGGGTATCGCCTTCAATCCTTTATAATCCATTACCCCGATACCGACGGTTACCAATATTCCGGCAAGTACGGCGGCGGGAATTTGGGATGCAACCGGCCCCAGGGCCAATAAGATAATTAGCAAGAGTATACCGGCGATCATACCCGAAAGTTTGGTCTTTCCGCCAGAATTGATATTTACGACGGTACGAATCGTGGCCCCGGCTCCCGGAATGCCCCCAAAAACAGCAGCGATACTATTTCCTATGCCCTGACCGACCAATTCTTTGTTAGGTCGGTGCTTGGTCTTTGTCATGTTGTCGGCCACCACCGAGGTAAGTAAAGAATCGATTGCCCCTAGCAAGGCGAGGGTCAGTGCCGTAAATATATAGGGTGTGACCATACCTAGCTCGAACTCGGTAAAAATCTGCAGGTTAGGCATGGGAAATCCGCCGGGTATTTGCTCTATTGGACGATAATCCAAATTAAAACCGTATGCTACGCCGGAAACTACGACCAACGCTACCAACGCACTTGGTATGGTGGTGGTTATTTTTTTGAAACCATAAATGATTATAATAGTCGAAAGGGCCAATAGAAGCTCAAGCACGTTGATGTTCCTAAGCGCTCTTGGCAATACTTTTAGGGCACCGATTACTCCTGAGGCTTCACTTTTTGCCAAGGTTCGGGCCTCTTTCAGCATGTCGTCTTCCGAGATGGCGTTTGCCCTTTTGATGGTTTCCTCGAAATTTTCCAATACCAAAATACCTTCTCCTGCCTCTTCTTTTAAGATATTATTCAAAATGATTTCCTCCGCCATCGGCTTATATCGATTGACAAATTCGGCGTCTTCTTTAGGATAATATCCAATCGAGGGCAGTATTTGTGTGACTAGAATTATAACCCCAATGGCCGTCATAAAGCCGGACACGACCGGATAGGGAATGTACCTGATATATTTTCCGATACCGATAAGGCCGAGGCCGACCTGCATAAGACCTGCCAAAAGAAAGACTACTAGAATAGCGGGCAACGCCTTTTCAAGACTACCATCGTTGAGGGCTACAATACTTGCGATTACTACCATGCTCACCGCGGTCATCGGTGCCGTAGGTCCTGATATCTGGGTATTCGTACCACCAAAGAGGGCGGCAAAAAAACTAATAAAGATAGCACCATAAAGACCGGCACTAGGCCCCATTCCCGAGCTAACGCCGAATGCAAGTGCTAAGGGCAGGGCTACAATACCCGCCGTAATACCTCCGAAAAGATCTCCTCGAAGATTGGAAAAAAGGGTTTTCATGGTATATTGTATTTTCGAGAAAGATAGAATTTTTTAGCTTAAAAAAAGCCAATACTAGGCGTATTGGCTTTCACTTATTGTGCAATGAAAATAGATAGGCCTGGGCCATGTTCCGCAATAGGCATTTCGAAAATCGAAATTTACAGGTTATAAGACCTTACCAATGGTAGTTCACTATAAAAAAGTAACCTTACCGTTGTTGATGTCATACATGGCACCTACGATTTTTATTTCACCCTCATCTTCCATCTCTTTTAGTACCGGACTCATATTTCTCGTATTCTCAATGGTCATGTGCACATTTTTTACTGCAACGCGATTTACAAAGTCGATATTCTTTGAATTTCGAAGGCCGGTGTCCGAGGGTTCCGAAACGGCATTTACCGCTGGTTTTATTTTATCCAATAAAATCGTCAGGTTACCCAATTTAGCATCGTCGCAGGCCCCTTTCACCGCTCCGCAAGCCGTATGGCCTAAGATGACGAGAATTTTTGTTCCAGCCAGTTTACAGGCGAATTCAATGCTCCCCAATAAATCCTCGTTTACGATATTACCGGCGACCCTGGCGCTAAAGATGTCTCCAACTCCCTGATCAAAAATCAATTCTGCCGAAACCCTGGAATCGATACAACTTAAAATCGTAGCGAAGGGGTATTGTCCAGAGGCGGTATCCCCTACTTGTTCCAATAGATCGCGCCCGGCTTGTTTGTTCGCAACGAACCTTTGATTTCCTTCTTTCAGCAATTCGATTGCCATATCCGGCGAAATCGCCGCTTGTGTATCTTTTGTATGTGCTTTCATATACTTCTGTTTAGTATAAAATTAAAAAATCGTTTTGTGCCCTGCCTATTTTTCTAAAGGTCTTAACCTGAAAAAATCTATAAAACTGTCGGGATTTTCAACCGTACCGCGTTCCGAAACCAATTGAATGGTGATATTTCGATTGCGCGCCTTTGCATTAAAATCATCCAGTATTTCGATAATATCGGGGTCCAGATATCTTGTTTTTCTGACATCAAGTTCCAAGAAGCTATTTTCAGGGAGGGCATCCAATTCTTTGAGGATGGCCCCTTTGTTAAAAAAGGTTACTTCTTCGGCAAGGGTCATCTTTATTTTACCATCGGTAGGGTCTTCGTTTTCCATATGAAGAAAATGGGAATTTTTGTAACTTTTGTAAAGTACTATTACAATTCCTACGGCCAGTCCCATAGCAAGCCCCTTGAGCAAATCGGTAAAAACGATTCCCAAAACGGTGACGATGAACGGTACGAATTGCTTCCAACCACCTTTATACATTGCCTTAAAGGTGGAAGGCTTTGCCAATTTGTAACCGACAATGAAAAGTACCGCCGCCAAAACGGAAAGCGGAATCATCTGTAACAAAAAGGGGATGGTCGCGACCGAGATAATCAGTAAAAAACCATGTACGATGGCCGAGACCTTGGTTTTTCCTCCAGATTGAATATTCGCCGAAGATCGAACGATTACCTGTGTAATAGGCAGACCGCCGATAAAACCCGAAATGATGTTTCCAGCTCCCTGCGCCAAAAGCTCACGGTTGGTGGGTGTCACCCTTTTTTCGGGATCCAACTTATCCGTGGCCTCTACACAGAGCAGCGTCTCTAAGCTGGCGACGAGTGCAATGGTAAAAGCCGTTATTAAAACCGGTGTGGTAAATGCCTGACTCCAATCCGGAGTCGTAAACTGGGTGAGTAAAGTGTCGGTTTCGCGATCCTCGCTCAAGGAAACCAAATGTTCGGCTGCTATACCATACTCGGTTCCTTTTGTCATCACGTAATAAACAATGCCTACCACAACTGCGACCAAGGGCCCTTGAACCAGTTCAAAAAATTTGCCTTTCTTGATAAGGACATTACTCCACAAAATTAAAATTCCCAACGCCGTGAAACCAATAAGGGTAGGCCCGAGACTCGGATCGCCTATGGCATTGATTATTTCAGAAAACGTATTTTCCCCATCAATTTGAAAGAAAGCAAAATCGCCCTCTGGGTCGTCGTCGTCACCGAAAAAGTGCGGAATCTGTTTTAGTATAATAATAATACCTATCCCGGTAAGCATACCGCGGATTACGGAACTTGGGAAATAATATCCGATAATGCCCAATCTGGCGATTCCGAATATCAATTGAATGACCCCGCCTATGACTACAGCGGATAAAAAGATCTGAAAGCCTAAATCATCGATAGCGACAAGGACGATGGCGGCCAAACCTGCCGCTGGACCACTGACACCAATTTGCGAGCCACTTAAGGCTCCTACTACGATACCACCTACGATACCAGCGATAAGGCCCGAGAACAAAGGTGCCCCACTAGCTAATGCAATACCCAAGCATAAAGGTAAGGCGACAAAGAAAACAACGATACTTGCCGGCAAGTCGTTCTTCAAATGTTTGAACATATAATGTAATTTTTTCCCCGATAAAACATCAAGGATGGTTAGTCAATTAGAATTTTTGATATTGATAATCACGAAATGCTTTCCGGAGGAGGAAGTACAATGGTTTTCAAAAAGCAGTAGTTTCTCTCCAAATAAAAAGAGGACATCGCAGAATCGGTAATGCAAAATGCAGAAGGGAAATAAGGTTCATAACTGAAGAGGAAATCTTTTTCTACGACCTCTTTTTTTTCTTCTTCCTCGCCTAAATCCAATACAAATCCGTTGACGTTGTCCATTCCAGAAATAGTAATTATGGCAGGGGCCATTATTGCGGTGGCCAAGAAAAAGGATAAGACGATTATGATGGGCGGTCTCATTTAGAAAATGATAGATAACAAATATAGCATTATTCGAAGGATTTCCTCGTTAAGGAATAACTAAAAATCCTTCAACAGTTTAATACTTTCTTTTGGGAGCCATCCGGTCTTACCATCCGCAATCTTAATTTTTTGATAACCATTGAGCGATTCGAGTACATTTACTTTCGTACCCTCGTGTAGAATAAAAATTCCCTCTCCGCGCTCGTTGGGTTCGGAGCGCACAGCTATTTCATTATCGAAGACGATGGCCGGTTGGTTGCTATTAAAGTCAGCATAATTTACGAATGCCATAGCCACCGCAAAAATGGACACCAATAAACCGATTAAGCTCAAAATAAAAGCGATGCGTTTTCGTGTAGCATCATGAAAAAAGTAAAAAACGATATAGAGCAATACGAATAATAGCATGCTGAACACTCCTAGATAGGCCCATTGGTCAAAAGTAAACCAACGTACTATTCTGTTATAGAATTTCGAGAAACCCATTTCCGGCATGGTATCTATGGCATCCAATGTCATGTTGTTGGCATAAGCTAAATTGTTTTTGATTTCCGGGTCGTTTGGTTTTAAGAGCAGCGCTTTTTCGTAGTAATAGATGCTCGGGGCAATTTGATTGAGTTTGTAATGCGCATTGCCGAGGTTGTAATAGAGTTCGGCGGAATGCTGTCCCTGCTCCAAAATCTTTTCATACTGCGCTATGGATGCAGTATATTCTCCTTCATTATAAGCTTTATTGGCCGCTTCGAAAAGTGCTTCGTTTTGCCCAACCGCCGAAAGGCCGATTAAAAGAATCAATATGAATGTTATTCGTTTCACGTACTATTACGGTATTTAAGTTATCAGCCGCTATGCCTTGGTCAACAGGGAAGCAAATAGTATCTCTATTACAGTTGCTTATCCATTGTTGAGATAACTTCGCTGGCCAAATCGTAATCCTGTTGCATCTGAACTTTTGAAAATTGACTATATCGGGCCATCTCACAATTTTTCAAGAGGCCGATAAAGCCATCCTTTGTGCTGTCATCTACTTTCTTCTCCTGCAGCAGCGAAGCGATTTTATCCTTACTGAATTCGGAAGTTTCGATTTTCAATTTCGCTTTTAAATAATTATGCAGGGCCTTCTCCAGTGCGACATAAAACGCATCCTTATCTCCCAAGGTCTTCTTGGCGGCCGAGAGATACTTTCGCGCCAATCGGTTTGCCTTACGTAGCCTGTTTCCGGTAACGTCACCCGCCCGGGCTTCCCTTTTATTTCGTATTACAATAGCAAGTGGAATAAGTAGCAAGGGCAACAACCACCACAAATAAAAACAGCTTGTATTGAAAAAGTAATTTGAACCTATGGCCGAGAGATTGGGAGTTAATTTGATAAAATTGAATTGATTTCCCGTGGTCGTTACGGTCTGCTTGTTATTGGAAACCGTGCCTGACGGGTCATTGTCGTTAGAGGGCCCCGAGGTGACATTGATAATGATCTCTTCCGATTTAAGCGTGTTGTATTTTTCGGTATTCGGATTAAAGTAACTGAACGAAATGGGAGGTATCGGGTATTTTCCGCGAAACGACGGCACGATGGTGTAGCTATTACCGACTTTTCCCTGCGAACCCGAAATCGTAGTCCGAACACTCTCTTTGAATTCTGGATCGTATACTTCCAAAGCGCTCGGTAGACTAGGCTCTGGGAGCTGAAACAGTTTTAGGTTTCCTTTACCACTGACCTCCACATCTGCTTGCAACGACTCGGATGCATTGAGGCTCGTCTTATTTGTAGTCACCTTAAAATCGAAATCTCCTACCGCCCCGGTAAAATCGACCGGTTTACCTTGTTCAGGCAATGGTTTAACGGTAATCGTGCGCCTACCGGCCGAGACGACCTTGGTGGTTGAGGCGTATACTGGTCTGCCAAAGAAATCGCGTCGGCTCGTGGGCACGTCCACCCGCATTTCTATAGTAAAGGGCTCTATTTCGAGTTTACCGGATTTTTGGGGATACAGCACCACCCTTTTAAAGACTTTGGAGCGATAGGGCTTTTCTTTATAGGTATCGTTCCGAACAGGTTCGTTCGTTCGGGTAATATCCTGGCTCCAGAAATTCTCGTATTTCGGAATATCGATGGTACGGTCACTTGATGCACTTATCGAATTGCTGACGTAAAGCTTGTAGACTACACTGATCGCCTCATTCAAATAAGGATTCGAATTGGAAACCTCGGCCACTAGATGCAGATGTTCGTCGGCGATATCGTCTGCAGTAACTTGGCCATTGGGTCGGTCGACCGCCTCGGTAACTACTACTTTTTTTGGTGTTGATTTGTACGTTTTGCCATCAATGACGATAGATGCTTGGCCGATGGAGAAATTACCCTTGGCCGTTGGGGACACGGTATAGGAATAGGTCTTTGAATAACTTCGTACCCCATTGTACCACGAAGAACTGATCGACTGTGATGGCCCCATGACCACTTTGAAACCCTTAAAATCCGGAGGGGTAAAATTATCCCCGTCTTTGTTCATCGTAAAATCAACCCGTAATCGTTCGTTTATTCCCAACTTATCCTTGCTCAGGCGCATCTCGAACGTGATGCCATCGTCGTCCTGCCCCTTAGCTAAGAACGCAAGCAAGAGTAAAGGCAGTAAACAGATGTACTTTTTCAATTGCATTGCACTTACCAGTCTTTCTCGTTCTTCACTTTAACGCCTTTCACTTTTTTGGCGTCGATTTTTTGCTGCACTTTTTTCTCTTCTTGCTGCATGGCCTCCAATAGATTTTGAATCTGTTGTTTGCTCAATTGATTGGGGCGACGCTGCTGTTCTTCCTTCTCATCGCCTTCTTTGGGCTTATTTTTCTGCTCCTCTTTTTTATCTCCATCACCTTCCTTGTTTTCCTCTTCGTTTTCCTTTTTTTGATCGCCTTCGTCCCCTTTATCCTGCTGGTCTTTGTTTTCTTCTTTATTATCCCCGTCTTTTTTATCGTCCTTCTTATCCTTTTCGTCCTCGTTCTTATCGTCTTTGTTCTGATCTTGGTTCTGCTGGTCCTTTTTCAGCATTTCCTTGGCCAGTGCCAGATTATAGCGGGTTTCCTCGTCTTTTGGGTTGTTGCGGAGCGCCTGCTTGTAAGCCTCGACCGCTTTCTCGTATTCCTTTCTTTTCATGAAAACATTGCCCATATTGTGATAGGCCTTGTGCTTTTCGGGCTTTTCGCTAGCGCGCTCACCTGCCTGTTTAAAGCGGCCGAACGCTTCGCTATAGGTAGCGTTGTTGTAGTAGGCATTACCCAAATTGTAGGGTGCTACAGCGTTTTGATCACTTTTGGCTATCGCCTTTCGGTATTCAACTTCGGCTTCGATAAACTTATTCGTTGTCAGCTCTTGGTTACCTTCGTATGTGAGATTTTTAGACTCCCGGAGGGCTTTCTCCTGTGCTTTAACGGCATCATCTTCTTGCGCAGAAGCAAAACTTCCCGCTAAAAAAATAAAAAGAACGAATCGTTTCATATTAGTCTATAGCTTTTTCATTAAACAGATTGAGTTTTCGCAGCCATTTGGTTTTCCTATCCAATACAAATACATCTAAAAATAGAAATAAAAGCCCTGCACCCAAAAACCATTGAAATTGGTCTTTGAAATCGGCTATTTGTTTGGCTTCGAACTCCTTTTTGTCCATTTGCAACAACTGATCTTTGATGTAATCTACGGCCTCCTCGGTATTGGCACCATTTATGAATTCTCCTTCACCCTCATCGGCGATATCGGTCAAAACCGTCTCGTTCAACTTGGTGATCACCACTTCACCTTGTCCGTCTTTTTTAAGACTTTCAACGATGCCGTTGCGTTTTAGTGGGATAGGCGCCCCTTTGGTACTTCCCACTCCGATTGTAAATATTCGAATACCTGCTTCCGCCGCTTTTTCGACAGCACCCAGGGTCGAACCTTCGGAATGGTCTTCCCCATCGGAAACGATAAACAGCACACGATTGGTCTGTTCCTCATCGTCATAATAGGTTCCGGCAAGCTCGATGGCTGCATCTATGGCGGTACCTTGCGAAGTAAGCATATCGGTATTCATACTTTGCAGGAACATTTTTGCCGCACCATAATCGGTCGTAATCGGCAGTTGGGGGTATGCTTGTCCGGCGTAAGCGATAATGCCCACACGGTCGCTGGCCAGTTCACCTATGATTTCCGAAACGATTCGTTTTGCCTTTTCCAAACGGTTCGGGGCGATATCTTCGGCCAACATACTTTTAGAGACGTCTACGGCGAATACGATATCAACACCTTCCCGTTTTACCGTTTCAAGTTTCGTGCCCATTTTGGGGTTCACGAGCGCCACAATCAAACAAGTAATCCCCAAGAGAAAGAACAAAAGCTTCAAGGTGCTTTTAAAATTAGACCGGTCCGGACTTAGCCTTTTGAGCAATTTCCCTTTTGCGAACTTTTTTCGAGTACGACTTTTCCATAGTTGCAACAACACGAAAATCAGAACCATCACTGGTATGACAGCGAGCAAATAAAAGTATATTTTTTCGTCTAACTGAATCATATGAAACTTCTGAATAAGGTATGGCGTAGCAGCCATTCCAACAACAACAAAGCACCCGCCAAAAATATCCAAGGCCTGAACTTTTCCTCGTATTTGTAATATTTGAACTCTTCAATCTCGGTTCTTTCCAATTTGTTGATTTCGTCGTATATCTCTTCCAACTTGCTGTTATTGGTAGCCCTAAAGTATTTTCCGCCCGTAGCTTTGGCAATGTCCTCTAATAATTTCTCATCTATCTCTACTTGTCGCAAGCCGTATCTAAACGAGCCATCGGCATTGTAGGCGACAGGCGTAAGCGCATTTCCATTCGAGCCCAGGCCGATGGTATAGGTTTTTATACCAAATTCAACGGCAAGATCGGCCGCTGTCTGCGGTTCTATAAACCCCATGTTGTTGACTCCGTCGGTCAATAGAATAATGATTTTACTAATGGCCTTGCTTTCTTTAAGGCGGTTCACCGAAGTCGCCAAGCCCATTCCGATAGCGGTACCATCGCTAAGTTGGCCATAGGTGATTTCACGAAGCGCGTTCAATACCAAGGACTTGTCGCTGGTGATCGGTGTTTTTGTGTAGCCCTCGCCCGCATATGCCACCAAGCCGATGCGATCGTTCGGCCGTTTTTTTATAAAGTTTGCGGCTACTTTCTTAAGAGCAGATAGGCGGTTGGGCTTAAGGTCACGGGCCAGCATACTTGAGGAAACGTCTATTGCCATGACGATATCGATTCCTTTGGTTGTTTTTGTCCGCGTGGAAATATCCTCTGTTTGTGGCCGGGCCATGGCAACGATTATCGCTGCCAAAGCCAGAAGGCGAAAGAAAAACAATAACGGTTTCAGCTTGGGAAGCAAACCTTGCTTGGCAAACCCGCCAACACTCGAAATCTTGAGAGATGCATTCTGGTCTTTTCGTTTCAAAAAATACCAAAGCACGGCCAGAGGCAGCAACAATAGCAGCCAAAAAAACTCCGGGTTCGCGAAATCGATATCTGTAAACATTTATAATTCCAGTTTTACTTCTAAGGTGTTTTTAATACGGTCTACGATTTGCTGCGCGTAGGCATCGTCTTCGAGATAAGTGATGCCGATGGTCTGTTGAAAACCTTTGGCCCCAAAGACCAAAATCTCATATTTCCCCTTGATCAATTCCTCCGATGATGGTGACTTGAATTTACCGCTACCATAAACGCGTGTCCCTTTTACGCCGCTTATCGTCGTGAACACGTCGTCTTTGGTAATAATGTTTTTCGCCCCCGCTGCCTGAAAAGTTTGCAGCAACTGTTCAATAGTCTGATCTATTGGTGCTTCTATGGGCTCTTTGTACGTGACAGAACTAACGCCGATATCGAAAAGTCCTACTTGACTACTGTACTCGAAGGCTTGCAATTCCTTTATTGCCTTTTGGGCTTCCTCAGGAAGCTCAATTTGTTTTCGTACCAGTACCTTCGGCGTCTCTAAAACAATAGGTGGAAATCCGTACGAACTTGCCACCCATTCCCCTTCGAGAAGTTCCTTGGTCGGATGGCCCAGAATGGAATCTTTCAGATAGCTAAAACCGTAGTTGGCCACTGCGATCGCAGCACCCGTAAAGAGCACCCCGAACAACACTACAATACCGATTACGAGTTTTTTACGTTGCTTACGGCGCATAAATTCTTCCTGATATTCGGCCTGTTGCATTAATTCTTCTTCAGTCGGCTCTGGTAGGGCATCATGGGTTTTTACCACGATTTGCTCGATGGTTTTTCGATCTTGTTCGGCGACCAAGGTATCGGGTTTCGATTTGGCGAACTTGACCAAATCGGCAGTTTGCAAAATTTTCTTGAACTGCACTATGGTTTCCGTGTCGAGTTCGAGTTCCCCGGAATCTTTTAGCAGTTCTAACTTTTCGATGAGTTGGTCGGTAGTACTCTCCAAAGCACTAACATGCACGTCTTCCTCTAAATAGGAACGGACGATATCGGTAAGTTCCGAATAGTACTGTTTGTATTCGTCCTGAATCAAGTAGCGGGAGTTCTCTAATCTTTTCAACTCCATCAAAGCCCTGTCGTAGGGCGGCAGCAAAGCCTCTTTTTCAGCTTCTGATAAGGGTTTTTTACGGAACACGAACCAATAGAACAAACCTGCAATCAGTAGCAAGGCCCCTAAAATACCCAAAAGAAGTTTCCAATACGACCCACTGGTCCGTTCCACCTGAATCAAAGGTTTGATATCGAACATTTGCTGTTTCAAGGTGTCTACCGGAACGGTGGCCACATTGATCATGAGCGAATCGGTAAAATAGCCTTTGCCATCTATTTCAATGCGTTGGGTTGGAAGTTTGTAGGCCCCGGAATCGAACTGCGTTAAAGCATAGGTTTTTAAGAGTGTCATCCGTTCCTTTTGGCGTAGTACCGTATCGGTATCGGATGCTTCAACGGTCTCCAAGGGAGAAAACGTCTGTCCGTCCGGAAAGATAACCTGCGCGGTAGAGTCTACCTCGACCGTGACCTTAAAGGTAACCTGCTCTCCGATTTTTATAAAGGTGGTATCGACCTCCGAAGCGATTTTCGGGGTGGTTTGGGTATATGCGTTTGAAGCGTAGAGCAAAAATAAGCCCATGACGAGACATCGCATCACCAGAGCGGCCGACTTCTTTGTTAGCACTTCATAGCTTGTACTTCGCATCACCCTCTTCTTTTGAAATACCTCAGTAACTTTTTAACGTAGCTTTCATCTACCCTACAGCTTAAAGTACCACAGCCAGATTTGGTAAAGGTTTCCCGAAAATAGTCTACTCGTTCTCGATGGTATTGACCGTAAGCCATTCGAACGCTTTTGGATTGGGTGTTCACCAACTGCACTTTTCCGGTTTCGGCATCCTGCATCTGCACCATGCCCAAATTGGGAATGGATTCTTCCTTTTCGTCAAAAACCCGAATACCGGTTACATCATGCTTATTGCCTGCGATTTTCAAGGTCTTTTCGTAGTCGCTCGCAATAAAGTCCGAAAGCACGAAAACGATGGCCTTCTTTTTAAGGACGCTACTGAGAAACTTAAGTGCCTCCGACAAATCGGTCTTGTTACTTTTCGGTTTAAACTCCAATAGCTCCCGAATAATACGTAGCACATGGCTTTTTCCCTTCTTAGGCGGAATAAACAATTCTACCGTATCTGAAAATAGCATTAAACCCACCTTATCGTTGTTCTGTAAGGCTGAAAAGGCCAAGGTAGCCGATATTTCGGTAATAATCTCTTTTTTGAATTGGTTGGTGGTACCGAAGAGTTCCGAGCCGCTGACATCTGCGACCAACATCATGGTAAGTTCGCGTTCTTCCTCAAAAACCTTTACAAAAGGTTCGTTGTACCGTGCGGTCACGTTCCAATCGATACTACGTACATCATCACCGAATTGATATTGGCGTACCTCGCTAAACGTCATTCCTCGACCTTTAAAGGTAGAATGATATTCCCCACCAAAAATATGGTCGGAAAGACGGCGCGTCTTGATCTCGATTTTACGTACTTTTTTAAGTAGTTCCTTGGTATCCATGTGGCCCCACCCGACCTCCCCTCAGGAGAGGAGTCTATGGCGTGTCTAATTTGTGTTAACTGTGGTCTTAATTGGTCAGTAGTTATAATTGATTTAGACGCTTTTCACAATAGAAAAACGTATAGCACCCAAAAAGAAAGCCTCCAAAAGGGGGATTAAAGGGGCTAAGGTACTTCAATCTCGTTAACGATCTTGTTGATGATTTCCTCGGAAGTGATGTACTCGGCCTCTGCTTCGTAGGTAATCCCGATGCGATGGCGAAGTACATCATGTACGACTGCCCTCACATCCTCGGGCACCACATAGCCCCTACGTTTGATAAAGGCATAGCATTTGGCGGCTATTCCGAGATTGATACTACCCCTTGGCGAGGCACCGAAACTTATGAGTGGTTTCAGGCTTTCTAGATTGTATTTTTCGGGATAGCGGGTCGCGAAAACCAAATCAAGAATGTACTTTTCTATTTTCTCGTCCATGTAAACATCCCTAACAGCCTTCTGCGCACTCAAAATCTGGTCGATACTCACCACCGGGTTTACGGCTTCATAGGCATCGTTCAAATTTTGACGCATGATCATTTGCTCCTCGTTCATCTTCGGATAATCGATAACGGTCTTGAGCATAAAACGGTCAACCTGGGCCTCAGGCAAAGGGTAAGTACCCTCCTGCTCGACCGGGTTTTGCGTGGCCATAACCAGAAAAGGCTTGTCGAGAACGAAGGTTTGATCCCCTATGGTCACTTGTTTTTCCTGCATGGCTTCCAAGAGAGCGGACTGAACCTTGGCGGGAGCACGGTTAATTTCATCTGCCAATACGAAATTGGCGAAAATCGGACCTTTCTTTATAGAAAAATCGTTTACTTTCATATTGTAGATCATTGTACCGACAACATCGGCAGGCAAGAGATCCGGAGTAAACTGAATTCGGCTAAAACTGCCTTTTACAGCCTTCGAAAGCGTATTGATGGCCAGTGTCTTTGCAAGTCCTGGAACACCTTCCAAAAGAATATGGCCCTGTCCTAATAGCCCTATGAGCAGGCGTTCGACCATGTGTTTTTGACCCACGATGATCTTGTTCATCTCTAAAATCAGAAGGTCGATAAAAGCACTTTCTTGGGCAATTTTTTCGTTCACGGCGCTAATATCCACAGTGGTATTTTCTTCCATATATAAATTATTGGATTTTGGTTTTTATTGGTTTGGTTTTCGAACTGTATCAAACGGTGACGCAAATTGAAAATTTATTCACTGGTTTGCTGTTAACGATTGGTTAAAAATTGTCCGAAGCCCCTATTTTTATGAAGTTTTTAAGGGAATTCTTTTTAATTTCAACCCCTTGTAAAATTCGCCTGCTTTAATGGCCGTGTGCCTTGAAAATGGAAGAGCGAAATAGCCGACAAATCTGAAATGAATAGCATCAAAATATTTTGTGGATATTCGAGGAATACGAATCTGATTTGAATTTTTATGCATGGTTCAATAGAAACGATCTGAACACTAATAAATGGAAGAAACTACGTACTCAAGAATAATTTCAGGCTGCATGAATTGGGGCATTTGGGACAAGAAATTCTCTAGCCGACAAATTATCGATATGCTCGAATACGCCTTGGAAATCGGAATTACGACTTTTGATCATGCCGACATTTATGGCGGCTACACTACGGAAAACGATTTTGGAAAGGCCTTCGCCGAAAGTAAAATTGCACGTGAACGTATTCAACTGATTACCAAATGTGGTATTCAAATGCACTCGGAAGTCCGCCCGAATGTGATAAAGCATTATGAGTATTCGGCGGCCTATATCATTAGTTCGGTAGAACGCTCACTTCAAAATCTGAGAACCGACTATATTGATATGTTATTGTTACACCGCCCTAGCCCGTTGATGAATCCTGAAATTATCGCAGAGGCGATAACGCGACTGCGGAATGATGGCAAAATCAGGGACTTTGGGGTTTCTAATTTTACCCCCTCACAGATTGCGATGCTCGAAAAAGCGATTCCCGTAGCTTCCAATCAAATCGAATTTTCATTAACGGCAAACGATGCGATGAATAATGGATGTTTGGATGATAGCATTACCCATGATCGAATGATGATGTCCTGGAGCCCGTTGGGATCATTTTTTAAAGAGAAAGCCGAGCGGGCATTGCGAATTCAAAAGGTAATGCAAAAAATGAAGGAAAAATACAGGGCTACGGAAGATCAGTTATTGTTGGCCTGGGTGCTGAAACATCCTTCGAAAATACATCCTGTAGTGGGTACAACAACGAAGTCACGCCTAAAAAATGCTATCGCGGCCCAACAGATAGCTATGGAATTGACCGATTGGTATATTTTGCTGGAAGCAAGTAGGGGCCATGAAGTGGCATAACAACTAAAAATGATACGTATGAACAAATGTGCTTTGATAACAGGGGCCACAAGTGGTATTGGAAAGGCGACCGCAGAACGTCTTGCCGCAGATGGATTTCGTTTGATCTTATGCGGTAGACGGCAAGAACGTCTCGATGAAATGGAGGAGGAATTGGGAAAGAAAACAAGTGTAGCCACCTTGAATTTTGATGTTCGCGACAAGGAAGCCGTTTTTAAATCGATATCAGGCTTGCCCGAACCTTTTTCAACAATCGATATCCTTATTAACAATGCTGGGAATGCGCATGGGTTGAACCCTATTGAAGACGGAAATCTTGACGACTGGGATGCCATGTTAGACATCAATGTTAAGGGCTTGCTTTACGTTTCAAAAGCGGTACTTCCCCAGATGGTGTCACGAAAAGAGGGCCATATCATCAATATCGGTTCCACTGCCGGGAAAGAGGTATATCCCAAAGGCAACGTCTACTGCGCGAGTAAATATGCCGTCGATGCCATCAACCAAGGTATGCGGATAGATTTGAACCAGTATGGTATACGTGTTGGTGCCGTGAACCCGGGATTGGTAGAAACCGAATTCAGTGAAGTCCGTTTTAAGGGAGACACCGAAAGGGCGAAAGCAGTTTATGAAGGGTACCAACCCTTAAAACCAGAGGACGTAGCAGACATCATTCACTTTGTCGTTACCCGCCCCTATCATGTAAACATTGCCGATTTGGTGGTCATGTCGACCGCGCAGGCATCTTCGACTATCGTAAATAAAGGTTGATGAAGCTATCCACCGAAAAAGGGGGTTCAACCATAAAAAAAATGGCATATTTTCCAAATTCACCTACTATAGGTAGGTACCGAACACCATACACGTGATCAACAAACGCCTTCTCGTAAAAAACCTGCTCGCGCACAACGACGAGAACAGTTTTTATGATAAAAAGCGATTTATCGATATTGGCCAGAAAGAAGGGAAGGCCAAGTTCTTAAAACACGTTTGCGCTTTGGCGAACAGCAATCCCAATAACAATTCCTTTATCGTGGTCGGGGTAGAGGATGAGGACAATAAGATTGTGGGCGTCGATTTTTTCGATGATAGTAAAATCCAGAATCTGGTGAATGCATATCTTGATAATCCACCACTAATTTCCTATGAAAACATCCCTTTTCCGCACTTGCCGGAGGGTAAGGTCGTGGGTTTGGTCACCATTAAATCGAATGGGAAGGTTTGTGCGCTACGGAAGAATATCTGGAAATATTACGGCGGCATGGTGTTTTTCAGGGAGGGAAGCATCAGTTTGCCCAAAGCATATGATATCGAGCTTAAAAACAGGAACGATAATGCCGTTGCCAATATTGAGCAGCATGCCAAGAACAATATTGAATTAACCTTGGATGGGGTTATCGATTTTATCAACAATCGCCACCCCGATATGGAAAGTAGTTACAAGGTGTTTAAAGAGCAATTTGTGGTGTGTTGGGCCGGGAACAAAAAGAAAGTAAAGAACGAGACCTATTTTTCCCGCGTGGATATCGAGTTGATCAACGAGCAGGTGAAATTGTTCTATTCCACCTTGGACGAGGTTACCATTTCATATGACGAACATTCGTTTACCACTATCGAATACGTGCAACTGGGTTTGGCCAAAAGGCAGAAATACTATCCGTTGGAAAAGGTGGTCATCACTTTCAACGATAATGGTACCTATCAGATTCAGAGCGACCTTATTTTCGACCCGCCACAGTACGACAAGAAGACCTTGCACCACATTTACAATACCAACAATTCCTTGTTGGAAAAGATCAAAAAAAAGATAGATTTAAAACCATCCGAGCAGAATGATTTAGAACACCTGCCCGATACATATCTTATTTGTTATCTGAACGGCTTCGAAGAGGCCAAGGAGCAAATGGAAATAGGACGGTCTCTTTTAAAAAACGAAAATCCTGAAATTTACCTCACCTTAAAAGAGTCGTTACGAATTTTAAGGAAGGTAAAATACAGCTGAAACGAGACCCTTCAGGAAAATCATCCTTTGCGAATAGCATTCAAATACTTTTTTAGTTCTTCCCTCACCTTTGGGAACAGGAACAAGAGTCCGATCATATTTGGGAAAACCAGGGCCAAAATCATGGCATCGGAAAACTTGATGACCGCATCGAGGGTTACCGCAGCGCCCAGAACGGTAAAAATCAGAAAAATAACTTTATAGGTCAAATCGATTAGGCGGCCCCTTCCGAACAGAAATTTCCATGCTTGTAGACCATAATACGACCAGGATAAAATGGTCGAGAAGGCGAACAAGGTTACGGCAACCACCAACACGTAGGACGAACCGGGAATGGCATGGTCAAAGGCAAGCGAGGTCAAGTTCACCCCGCCCGCCCTGCTACCATCTGTCAATAGCGCCTGTCCGTTGAGCACATCGCCATATATGAATGCGCCGTCAATATTGAACATGATAATGACAAGGGCGGTCATAGTACAGATGACAACGGTATCGATAAAAGGTTCCAATAGCCCGACTAGACCCTCCGATGCCGCAAATTTTGTATTGACCGCGGCATGGGCAATGGCCGCAGAACCGGCACCGGCCTCGTTCGAAAAGGCGGCACGGCGGAAACCCTGTATCATGACCCCGATAAAACCTCCGGTAATCGTTGCGCGGGGTGTAAAGGCTTCAGAGATAATCAATGAAAAAGCGTCGTCGACGAAACCAATATTCGAAAAGATAATGAAGAGCGCTGCGCCCACATATAGGGCTGCCATAAAAGGCACTATTTTCTCGGTTACTTTTGAGATGCGTTTGATACCTCCGATAATCACGATACCGACCAAAATCGCAAAAATAAGTCCCACAATACTTCCCGAGGCAGACCCTTCAAATCCGAAGCGTTCGATTATTTGGGCAGCGGCCTGATTGGTCTGAAACGCATTGCCTCCGCCAAAAGACGCCCCTACGCAAAGCAAGGCGAAAAGCATACCCAAGACTTTCCCGAAATACGTAAACCCCTGTTCTTTTAGGCCTCTCGACAAATAGTACATGGGGCCACCATACACGTTGCCCTTCGCGTCGATATCACGATATTTTACGCCCAAGGTACATTCGACGAATTTCGAGCTCATCCCCAGCAATCCGGCAACGATCATCCAAAAAGTAGCACCGGGGCCTCCAATCGATATGGCTACGGCTACCATGGCGATATTTCCCAAACCTACCGTTCCCGAAACCGCAGTGGCCAGCGCTTGAAAATGGTTTACCTCTCCATAATGACTTTCATCTTTGATGGTATCGACCAAATCACCCTCAATATCATTGGTTTGTGCTTTTAAAAGCGTAGCGGATTTTTCAAGATGGTCAAATTTCCCGCGAACTACCTGGATAGCAGTCGGAAAATGCCTGACATTCACGAAACCAAAATAGAACGTAAAAAAGAGTGCACCGGAAAGCAGTAGGATGAGAATTATAGGAATGCTGAAACCAAATATTGAAATTTCGGTAAAAATCAGGTTTTCCCACCAAATCGCAATGGGCATAAAGGCTTCGTTCAGACGTTCGTCAAAACCGATTGTTTGGGCAGTACTGGTCAAAGGAAAAATAGCAAAAAGGAAAAATAAAAGTATAGATCGGTTTGTTGACATGATGCATATTTTGGATACGAATACCCAAGATGCAGTAAAGGAATCATAACAAAATACGAAGTCGGAAATAATTTGAAAATGTCAGTAAAAGCAGTACCGACAAAAATGGGATTTTACCAGTATTTAGAGGGAAATGTTCTCCGAAGGAACGGCCAAGCGAATTTTGCGCTCGCGCTGTGCAGACATCTCGAAAAGCGACTCTTTTAGAGGCTTTAGATGATGGTCCTGCGTCCAGTTCCCTTTTCCAAATAGACCGTCCAATAGTGCGAAGAGCAATCTTTTTATTTGATTATGGTCATTGATGTCATATTCCCTTTTAGAAGCAACGGCATTTTTTGGCTTAATCTCAAGCCAGGCTTCGGCCGTATTTTTTCGGCGTTCGGCAAATTTTAGAAATAGATTGAAAAGAGCCGGGGTCAGGTTGATGTTTCGTTCCGTATTTCCAGGAAACCCCTTAAAGGAAACAATAGAGGCTCTCTTACCATCGGAACGATTTTGGCTGATGAACTTGATTTTCAATCGTTCTGCAATGGGAATCACGCTTTCCGATAACTCTTTGACCCAACTTAAGGCCAGTGCGAAAAAAATCATGATAAGGCAGGTTTTGAATATTGCCGAGAATAGGGGAAGGTTGATAGAAGAATCGGTTAATTTGTACAACTGGGCAATCAGGGTAATCAATATGCATAGCAACGATAACCAAGCCAGGGCTTTTAACCTGCGTTTGGCAAACGATTCCCAGAGCACATATCCCAAGAAGCCCAACGTCAGAAAAGCGTAGTACACATCCAGTTCGCTAATGACGATTATCGCCCTTCCCGACACCATTTTATTGATGGTAGGGAGAAGCGAGAACAAAAAGGGCAGCCCAACGATATAGGTCCAGTACCTTGATTTGATGATTTGTTTCAGAGGTTTCGGCAAGTAGCGAAACCACGGCAGCGCGAGTAGGATGAACAGACTATTGAACAACGATAAAATACTGCGCCATCCTTCCCGTAGATTTTCCGATTCGGGAGCGATTTCCGTGAAAATCACCTCCAGAAGTCCCGAGATACTCCAGCACAAGACCGATAAGGCTAGCCATACCTGACCAAAATCATTTTGCCGTTTCCCGATATGCCACCAAACCGCCAATAGCGCAACGAAAGCAAACAGGCATACTGCGAATTGCCACCATCCGTAAAACGAAATGATTTCATAGTTCGTCATAGACTAAAGTGCAAAGAGCGCCATGGGGCAGTCTCGGTCAGTCTCAAATATAAGGAAAAGGTCTTTGGAGATATTTAAACCCACTTTAGAAGGTGCAGCTATGTGTTCTGCAACCAGAGTATTTGATAGGGCTTTAGCGTTAATTTTTCTTTTGAGAACGTAACAGTTCTTCCCGTTATCAGGTTCTTGGGTTTGTTCTTAGCGCCATAGGGGCCTAACATCAGCGCATCGACTTCTTGTATCGATTCGCTGAAATTACAGATAATCAAAACACCCTCTCCTTGGCTCGCCGTTCTTTCGTAGCCGAATATATGGGGGTTGTGAATATTATAGAATACCGTGTTATTATTGTCAGCGAATGAAGTTTGTTGCTTTCGTATTCGGATCAATTTTTGCAACGCAAAGAAAATTCGGGATGGGTAAGCCTTACTATCCTTTAAATTGTCTATTGCCTCCCAGTCTTGTTGCGGTCTATTGACCCAACGGCTATCTTCTTTCTTATCGACGTCCTGTAAATATGAATAGTCGTTCAGCGCGCCTATTTCATCACCGGCATAGATAAGAGGTATGCCCCCATAGGATAGGATAATGGCGTGCATCATGATAATTTTAGCAACAGCAGTTTCAATACTTTCCCTATCCTTCTCTTCAAGGGCCTTTTCCAACCCTAATAACGAAGCGCAACTGCCCGTAATTCTTCCATCACCGGTTTTGGGATTGTACATGAAGACCGCTCCTCTGGCCGGAGACCATTCAATGTTTTGACAGTAATAATCCAAAAGAAATCTGCGATGACTTTTGGCATCCCACCCGACTTCGTCGATATAATGGTCTTCGAAACCAAGGCCGATATCGTCATGGCAGCGAATGTAATTGATCCACGTAGCCTCATCGGGCTTTGCGGGAAGGTTTTGAAGGTTTTTATAAAGGAGTATGGTCTTTTTAGTGGCAATCGCATCCCAGAGCAAAGCCATTAATGTGGCATTGTAGGCGACCTCGCACTCATTGCCTTTCGTATTTCCCGTACCAAAATATTTAATGATTTCTTTTGGGGCGACTATCGCTTCAGCTAAAAAAATCGCTCCCGGGGCAATCACTTGCAGACACAACCTGAAGAGCGAGATCAGCGCATGTGCTTCTGGTAGGTTCTGGGATGTAGTACCCAGTTTTTTCCACATGAAGGCCAAGGCATCCAACCGAATCACATCTACCCCAAGATTGACCAACTGCACCAAATTTTTCAGCATTTCGATAAACACCTCGGGATTGGAATAGTTGAGGTCCCATTGGTAGTCATTGAAAACGGTCATAACCCACTTTTTCATTTTTGGGTCATAGGTGAAATTGCCAGGCGAGGTTATCGGAAAAATTTCGGGAAGCGTTTTTTCGAACGCGTCGGGAATTGTCCTGTCAGAATACACATGGTAATAGTTTTGATATTTGGCATCTCCCCCCATGGCTTTTTTGGCCCAGGGGAATTCATTCGAGGTATGGTTGGCAACAAAATCCAGCATAAGGATCATGTCTTTGCTGCGCATTTGTTCCGTAAGGGTTAAAAGATCTTTTTTAGTACCATACCGTTTGTCTACCTCATGGTAGCTATTTACCGCGTATCCGCCGTCGTTCTCTCCCTTAGGTCTTGGCGTAATGGGCATGAGGTGTAAAAAATTCACACCTAGTTTCTCGAAGTATTCAAGTTTGTTGGTCAGGCCCTTGAGGTCTTTGTTAAAATGGTCTACGTACAACTGCATACCGGCAAGTTGCGACGATTGATACCAATTTCCAATATGTAGACGTTCGTTATCCTGCCGTTTCAGGGGTGCCGGTCTTTCTTTGAAAAGCGATGGGAGTACCGAGAGCAGTTCTTCGAACGATTCAGAATGGTTCTTCTCCGGATAGAGTGAAAAAAACAATTCTTTGATCAAGGTGAGGTTGGTCGCCAGCCGTAGTTCAAAAAGTTTGTCAAAATCGGGGTTTTCTTTAGAGTCGCTGTGCGTTGATGCGATATAACGGTGTAAAAAAGCTTGGTTCATACTAGGGCACGTAGTTGTTCTTGGGTAGGCAACGACGGTATTGCTCCAAAATTTGTTGTGGTGATCGCACCGGCCTTGTTGGCATTTTCGACCATCTTCACCAATAAATCGGTATTTTCCAAAATGGTCTCGGTGTCTTTGAGCGTGGAAATTTGCTGTAACAAACAGCCGATGAAAGCATCACCGGCTCCGGTAGTGTCTACCGGTTTTACCGAGACACTCGGTATAGTCAGTTTGCTGTTTGCGGTACTCAGCAACGTTCCCTCGGCCCCAAGCGTTATGGCAATTATTTTAGTGCCTATCTCGTGTAGGATATCGCAGCACGCATTTAAATCGGTTTTTCCTGATAATAATCGGGCCTCTTCCAGACTGAATTTTCCCAAATGGGATTTCTCGATAAACGGCATGCACTTTTTGATGAAAAGGTCTTCCTCTTCTTTCCAAAGATCACCCCTGAAATTGGGATCGAAACTGATGAAGGCACCTTGTGTTAGCGCATCGAAGAAATACCGCCCGTATGTTTTTTCCAATGGGCCGCCAAGCAGAGCAGTTGCCGCGCCCAAATGCAACATATTTCCTTTAATATCCTTTTTTAGGGAGGAATCATACTGAAGTTCTTTATCGGCCCCGCGACTAAATACAAAATCACGCTCACCATTTTCGGAAAGGGAAACATAGGCCAAGGTGGTGAAGGTCTTCGAGCGCTGCGCCAAGGAAACGTCTACATGATTTTCTTTCAGCACATTGAGCAGGTAACTTCCGAACGGGTCATTGCCAACGCAACCGACAAAGGAACTAGTGCCTCCTAATTTGGCAATGGCACAGGCAACATTCGCGGGAGCACCTCCTGGTTTTTTGGTGAAAATGGTAGCTTTTGAAAGATCACTGCCTTGATTTTCAGCAACAAAATCAATCAATAGTTCACCAATACAGAATACTTTTTTCATTGAATGGCATTAATGGTGTCGTAAGGTAAATACAAAACAGGTGCTATTCCAAAATTTTATGGGAAATAACGGTAAAGTAACTCTTTGAGGCATCGAGGCATAAGAACTCCTTCGCCCTTACCTCAAGTTGAACGGTAGGGTTTAAATCACGCGGCAAGACTATAAAATTCAGCAAGATTTCATCGTTCGCGTTGGGTATATGGGACATACCCATTGCTTTTTCCGTAACTTCAATTACTCTGACCTTCAAAACATTTTCCCGCCGCACACCACAAATTTCCTTTGAAGTGGTGAAACTTTCCAAAATTTCCAAGGTAAAGTTTATTTCCCCTGGGTTGGCTGTGGTGACCGAAGTAGGACTTTCTACAGCATCGTTTTCAATTCCCGTTTCAATATTGTTTTCCTGATCTTGTACGCTCGGACTTGTTGTTTGACAGCCAAACGATGATACAATCAAAGTAGCGAAGAGCAAGTATTTCATCTCTAAGGGGTTTAGAAATTTCTACAGTAAAACTGCAGCATTAATTAAATTTGGAGTGTCTTTTAAATTTACGGTAAACAAAGCAAATAAGATGCCATAACATATAAAAAAAGGCGTGAAGATTAGTTTTCACGCCTTTTAAAATCAATTAAAAAGTATTGCCTATTGCTTTACAATACTAAAACTATTGTTGGTTCTTGCTCCGGTAATCTTAACCAAATAAAGTCCTGAAGGAGCTTCGGCCGCATCCCAAGAGAAAGTTCGTGTTGCATCAACATCGGCCCTTTCGTAGACCATTTGACCGAGTATGTTGTACACCCTTGCGGTTACTTTCTTATCAACATTATCGGGTAGTGAAAAGAAAAACTCATTGGTCGAGGGGTTGGGCCAAACTGCCGATACGGCTTTGGTATCCACCTCTGCAAGCTCTTGACTACCTAATTTATCGTCTGCGATACTGGTGGCTACCGTTTCTTCTGGGCTACTGAGCTCTTGGGCAGTACCGAAAATTTGGAACACCTGATCTTCAGGGGTAAAATCATAGACAATCGATTGCGGGGTCCAATCGGTAATACCTTCAAAGAATACGCCATCATCACGTAACACTGCTTCATTGCCTACAACGGTACTCTGCGTAGACCAAGCCCATTGAAATTGTTCTTCCGACAAGGCAAGATTAGTATAAACGGATAACCAATAAGAACCTTCGCCCAATTCAAGTGCCTCTGGGAGTTCCAGATTTAAATCATAGACGTCTGGCTCCGAGGTCGGAGTAATCGAGCCGCTATTGTAAACTTCCGCTCCGGGCAGCCCACCATTGTCTTCGTAAATGACAACTGTAGCATCGGTTATCGACGGTGCATTTCCTCCCTCGCCATTGGCGATCAACTTCTCTACGGTCCAAGTTGCGCCCGCGGGAACAGTGAAATCATCTGCCGCCTGTACGACGAGGCCTAAATCTAAAAAGTTTTGGGAAGGAGCGCTAAACGTTACCGAGCCGGATTGATCGTAGAGCGCAGGTTCTATAACATTAACCGTAAAACCTTCGGAAACCTGTTCCCTACCGGAAAAAGCGATAAGCCCGATGGCCGCACTTCCCTGAACATCCGGGGCAAATGGGAATACTTTTAACGTATTTCCATCTATGATAGCGTTTACTACTCCTGGATTGCTGTTCGTTATTTGTATATCGATGTTCGGCCTTCTTTTGGTCGACACGAATAAATCGGTAATATCGACCTCGAAAGGTTCAAAATTTACAGGGACGGTTTTGTCCGGTAGCAAATAGGCCACGCTTAACGTGGGCTCCGGTCTGGGCCGAACAAAGAAATTAGCACTATATACCCCATTCCCGTGAATAGCAGCAGCTACGAAACCATCGGCCCGGGTCTTCACCTGAACCGCCACACCGTTTCCGATACGTATCGGCTCTCTGAACCATTTGGTATTTCGACCTCGCAGTTGATAGGTGAAATAGAGACCCGTACTCGTAGCGGCGAAATATCCGTCGTTCCTACCATTCATACCGAACCAGCGTACGGAAGGACCGTTCCCGGACCCGTCGCGATTTTCCTCCAAATTACCACTGATATCTACCCAACTGTCTCCTGCGTTACGGGTCATAAAAATACTTGGAATACCGTAATTCGAGAATGTAACGAAAACTCTGTCAGGATTTTTCGGGTCAACGTAAACATTGTTGATGTTCCCTTCTGGAAGCCCCCGGCCTGTGGAAATATCGAAGACTTCTTGGTCATCTAGGTTCGCGTTTTCTACACGATATACCGTGCCGGAACTCGTACCATAGTACAAGACGTTCGCAACGGGGAATTTCGAAACGTCCAACGACGTTATCAATGAGCCATCAGGAGTTATAGTTTTTTTCTGCTCTACCCAGTTCACATCTGTTGGCGCAAATCCGAACAGCGGAATGCCATCAAGATCGTTATTCCTCCACATGCGATCGCCCGCTGGCATATACATTATATTGTCGTTAACGGGATCTAATATAAAAGGAGCTACAAAATCGAAGTTGGTACCACCTGCTGGCTGTACCGAAGTGAAACTTTCAAAAGCTCCGCTTTCGTCATAATTTATCCGGAAAACACGACCAAACTGAGAGGATACATACCGGGTTCTTCCGCCGTCGGCAATAGCATTGTATGAGCCGTCGCCTCCAAATTCCTCGGTCCAAGGATCCTTTACATCATCGGAATTGGTGAACCAAGTACCATTGTCCTGAAAACCTGCCAATAAATCATCACTGTTACCTTCCGGGTCATAGGAAATGGCATATGGTTGTGTGGTAATATAACCATTGTTCAAAGATTGCCATGTAACAAACGCATCTGTAACGGAAATATCTTCGGTCAACTGAACACCTCCGTCATTTGAGGAAATGGCCCTGTTGGGGTCTGACGGTAAAAAGACTAAATTGTGTTGGTCAGGATGGTGGTTCGGATATAATGCAAAAGAATCTTCCAAGTTCGTGTATCCGCCTATCCAGCTTTCAAAGCCTGCAGGAGTAGTAAAACCTGTCGTTGAACGATAAAGGTTGGTACCACCCAAGAAAATCAAATCCGGATTCGCAGGATGCACTTTAATGATCATGTTGTAATCCCCTTGTAGATTCAGATTTCCTGCTCGTCCTCCAATGTCGTTGGGTAAATTGGCACTCAAGTCTGCCCATTGCTCCTCAGGAGTTGCAGCATCTGCCTGATAGCGCCAGAGAAAGGCTTGTGGTGCTTCAAGTAGATCATAGGAGAAAAAGTATACTCTCTCTTCGTCAGAAGGATCGAAAGCCATGACGGTACGCCCGAAAAAAGGACTGATTCCCGCAGGGGTGATGTTCGTCCATTCGTCACCGTTATCCGAAACGAAGAAACCGGAATCTTCACCACTGAAAAAATCAACCGTGGCGTAAATTTTTCCTTCTGGGGTTATCAAGATATCCGTTTTACTATCCCTTGCTCCGGGTAGAACAAGTTCAAAGTTCAGGCCGCCCTGTTGGGACCTGTATATTCCTTCAAAGGTAGCAACATATACGTCACCATTTTTAGGATCTACAGCGATATTATGTATGATATCGAAGGCAGAAATCGTGTTTAGATCTCCATCGTTGGAACCGTTCAATCTAAACCAAGAACGGCCGTTGTTGACTGATTTAAATACACCTGTTCCGGCATAAAAGGCACCAGATGCGGAGGCTGAGTTTCCGAAGCGCTCTCCTGCAGTATAATACCAAGTATTATGACGGCCTCGCCGAGGGTCTTGAACTATCGCTGTAATACTGGGGTCTTGCCAGGGTAAGGTTACCTTTCTCCAGGACGCCCCGAGATCGCGAGACTGCCAGAGCCCACCAGAGACACCGGCAGCGAAGATGGTATTTTCGTTTCGTCTGTCGATCGCGAGTGCTCTTGTACGGCCACCAACATTGCCTGGACCCCTATTTTCCCAATAGGAGTATTTACTTTTGGCCGACATTTCGCTCGATTTTTTCGAAGTTTCCGAAGCATGACTGCGTTCCGTTATTTTTTCGGAAAACAGCGCTTCTAAAGCGCTAATGCCACTCGGTATTTCTTTTGTTTTAGGATTCTGAAGCAAACGCTGTTCGTAGCTTATTCTATCCAAGGCTCGATCGCCAACTGGTGTTGGCCGAACGCCGGTTGGGCCGGTTTGACTGTCGTAAATCTTGGATTGCTTGTAAAGAGCATGGCCTTTTTGAGGCGTGCCTTTTTGGGGCGGATTCAATTTTTGGCCATTGGCGAACTGCGTTGTCAAAAACGCAAGACACAGCGCAACCAAAAATTGGAATGTCTTTTGGGGTAATAGTGTTTTCATATAGAGTGAGTTTTAGTAATTTAAAAGCCCTTAAAATATTAAAAAAATCTTAAAATTGTAGTCCAAATCACAGATTTATCGACGAAATGCATTGTTTAATTTTTAAAGCACTGTTATTCAGTATGTTTTAAGAGTTCGCTTATAAGTGGTTTGAATTTATTATGCTTTTATTTTGATGGAGTTCCCTGTTTTAATCCCGACTTTTGTATCATGAGAACATTAGTGATAGGGGATATCCATTCAGGGCTGAAGGCTTTAAAGCAACTTTTTGAGAGGGCCGATGTATCAACTTCGGATAAATTGATTTTTCTAGGTGATTATGTCGATGGTTGGAGTGATGCTGTAGCAACCGTTGACTTTTTGATTAATTTGAAGAATACCCACGATTGTATTTTCCTACGCGGTAACCATGATGAACTGTGTTACGATTGGTTGGCTGGCGAAAAAGATAACCCCATATGGAGACAACACGGGGGATCGGCTACAATGGCGTCCTATGAAAAAGCTGATGCGATGACCAAGAAAAGCCATATTT
This sequence comes from Aggregatimonas sangjinii, assembly GCF_005943945.1. Lineage (GTDB taxonomy): Bacteria > Bacteroidota > Bacteroidia > Flavobacteriales > Flavobacteriaceae > Pelagihabitans > Pelagihabitans sangjinii. The sequence goes on from NZ_CP040710.1 coordinate 4,526,002, forward strand.
TCTTCTATGAAGGGCTGCATAACTATTATTTAGATACTCGTAACCGACTTTTTTTACATGCTGGCTTCACGAACCTGAAGGGGGTAGATTTTGAATACTTCCAAAAAACCTTTTATTGGGACAGAACGCTTTGGGAATTGGCCTTGTCTTTAAATCCCGATCTTGATGTAAACGATCCTTGGTACCCAAAGAGGCTCACACACTATAAGGAGATTTATATTGGCCATACTCCCGTTACAAGAATGGGAAAGACGACCCCGCAACAAGCGGCAAATGTCTGGAATGTTGATACAGGGGCCGCATTTAAAGGACCACTTTCGCTAATCGATATCGATTCAAAACAGGTTTGGCAAAGTGAGCCGGCACATACCTTTTACCCGAATGAAAAGGGTAGAAATTGAAAAAGGAATTTCAATAAAGATGCTGTTAATCATTAATTGCCGATCTTTGTAAAAAATTAAGGATGTCCGCAAAAAATATTAGGCTAGAGGTCATGCAGGCTATTGAACCACAAGTTGATGGTTTTATAAAGGATTTTTTGATTCCTATTGAAGATATTTGGCAGCCGAGCGACTTTCTTCCTGATTCGCAAAGCGGTAGTTTTTTAGATGAGGTCGAGAACCTGCGGGGCGAATCGAAAGAACTAGGATACGACTTTTGGGTCACGATGGTAGCCGATACGATTACCGAAGAAGCCTTACCGACCTATGAATCCTGGTTGATGGATGTTGAAGGCATCGACCAACACTCCGGGGTTGAAAACGGCTGGGCCAAATGGGTTCGTGCCTGGACAGGTGAAGAAAACAGACACGGCGATGTGCTGAGCAAATACCTGTACCTATCCGGTAGGGTGAACATGAGGGAAGTTGAGATTACGACCCAACATTTGATTTCCGATGGTTTTGACATCGGCACCGACAGAGATCCGTACAAAAATTTCATCTATACCTCTTTTCAGGAATTGGCGACCAATATCTCCCACAAACGGGTTGGACAAATGGCCAAAAAGCAAGGGAACGCTCTTCTGGGTAAAATGTGTACCATTATCGCCGGCGATGAGATGCGGCATCATGTGGCCTATCGGGAATTCGTGAAGACCATATTTGGCGAAGATCCTAGCGGAATGATGTTGGCCTTCGCCGATATGATGAAAAAGAAAATCGTTATGCCCGCACATTTTTTAAGGGAATCAGGTGGTACCATAGGGGCTGCTTTCGAGAATTTTTCGAATTGCGCACAGCGTTTGGGCGTCTACACGGCCCAGGACTATGTAGAAATTCTTAGAAAACTGAATGCCTATTGGCAGTTGGAAACCATTAGGGGCATCAATGACGAAGCAGAAAAGGCTCGCGATTATCTCATATCGCTTCCGGATCGTTTGGAGCGTATCGCTACCCGAATGAAATTTCCGGAAGATCAATACCGTTTCAAGTGGGTAGAGGCCAACGGAATGGTTTAAAGCCAGAATTAGCATACTAAAAGCCCTAAAAGCATGGCCACAAAAAAAACCCGATTTCATCATTGCTGAAATCGGGTTTCTCGTTACGGTTTGAAATTTTATAATTTCCCGTGGTCGTGCTCTTCTTGCCATTTGAACAAATCTTTCCATTTGTTTTCGTAGCACATTTTAGCTTGCATCGGCCAAGAGGCTGGGTCGTGAACCTTGTAACGGTCACCACCTTTGTCCAAAACCTTTTGACAATCGGCCACCGAGGTTTCGGAAAGGGCTTTCCATGTCTTGATGCCATCTTCGTGAAACATTTCCGCAATTTTCGGACCGATACCCTCGATTACCTTAAGGTCATCCTCCTTAATGGTCTTTCCAAATGCCGCTTTGGCCGCTACTGCATCAAAAGCTATGGTTGGCTCCGGAGCACTGGCCGTCAATGACGATGCCGCTGCAACCGTCCCGGCTGCCGCTGCAGTTCCTGCAAGGGTCAATTTTTTATTACAGGCCTCAAGATCTGCCTGGAGTTTGGCGTTCTTGTCCTTCCACAATTTTAAATCAGATGAATTGTCAACAGTAGTACTGCCACTTTTTCCTAAGAAATAGCCGAAAAGGGCGCCTAGTAATGTGCAAAGTAAAGGGAGGAGCCAGCACCATAAGTTTGAAAAATCGATATCCATAATAGTATAGTTTTATTGTATTAATTGTTATTTGATTGAAATGACAGTTCTTCTGTTTTTTGCCCTACCTTCTTCGGTATCGTTACTGGCTACAGGGTCTCTCGGACCTTTTGAATCTGTCTTAATCCTGTCTTCGGCGATGCCGTTTTGTATCAGGTACGCTTTGGCGAAATCGGCTCTTTCCTGACCAAGCCTCATGTTCGTTCGTCTTCGACCCTGACTATCGGTATACCCTACGACTTCACATTTTGCTTTTTCCACCTTGTCAAGATAGCGCGAAATATCAGCGACTTTTTGTTTTTGGGATGCCGACAGATTGATCGAGGCTTCCGCCGTATCGAAATAAAGCACCAAAGGATCGGCCTCTATTTTATCGTAAAGCGCCTTGATTTCATCTTCGGCATTGGCAGCGACTTCGGCTATGCTGTAGTTGACTGGTCCTAGAAATACGTTTCCATCCGGAACCATATCACCCATTAGTTTACCCATGGTGTTGATTTGTGACGATGGAATTTCCTGCGAAACCATGTAATTCTTGACGGCATTGGCTCGGGCAAGGCCTAGATTCGGAAAGGCGGAATCGTTGTTCTCGTCGCCTTTGTAATATCCCGTAATGTTGAGAACCTTATTCTCATTTTCAGTCAAAAAATCCTTCAGGCCAGGAATGATTCCATCCCTTACTTTCTGGGATAGGGGCTCCAAATAGGTCGATGACGACACATTGAAGTTAAAATTGTCGTTTACATTGTACGCATACTCCCCATCGCTAAGTGCAAAGGGATATGACGTTGGTTGCGGGGCTACCGGTTGGGCCACTACCTCTTTCGCAGGTTCCTCTTCCGCTACGTTCGGAACGCCGCAGGAACTGCAGAGCTTCATGTAGAGAAAAATACCTGCTATGATGGTAATGAGAATCCCAAGCAGACTTGTTGTTTTTGTCATTTTCAATAAGGATTTAGTGTTGTAATTGGCAATTTATTAAAAAAAATCTTAAAATGTTAAAGAGTCATTACAAAATATAAACCGACCGATAGTTGTAAAAACGGTATATCGTGCCTTTAAAACCAGCCCTTTGATAGTAGATCAATCCTTAGGTTATTCCATATTTTGAAGGTAGTGCAAAAACCTGTTTGATGAAAAAATAGGGTGTTTGTTTCTGAATTCCGGAACCATATCGGAACCTTTGATTTGTCGACTGAAATGGGAGCAGGTACGAAGGGGCGTAAGCCTAAGCGAAGATTTGTAATGCCTTTTGATGCTGTTCAAATCATTAAAAAAATAATTTACTTACCATTTATACAGTTTTTGTAGCCTTCCATACAAACTAAAGCCCTCAGAATGGCTTCTTGTCCGATATTCGCACTGCAATCAATAAAGAAAGGAAATCTTTAAAAAAAATTCCGAAATAGTTAGAGTTAGTTTGGTAATTCCGCTGTTTTTCAAAACCAACCGATCGGGGGAACGGTAAGGAGCACGAAAAGCAGCGGATTTTTTTATGTTAGTGTTTGAAGGACTTCGCCATCGTTGCGAGGTCTTTTTTTTGATTAAGGGTCAGCCTGATATAGGAGGCTATCTTTTTTTATTGGCACCGCCAAAGGGTTTAATACGCCGCGGCTTGCCTCGAAATTAACATTTGGTTCGTTTTGATGCCTCGTGGGCTTGCCCAGAGGTAGTTTACTTAGGCGTTAACCTGATCGCTATGCAAGATATTAAGTAGAGAGTTGAACTCTTAACTAAATAGAAGTGGAAAGAGTGAAATAGCACATTTTTGGGAATGGTACGATCCTGATGTCAAGCGGTACATTATTTCCCACCTTAGATACACAACTGCTTTATTTTCAAAGCAATGCATGTTATATTTATTTCGAACAATAGTTACTTAGAACTAAAATTATGAAAACGGAAATCATCAAAATAGCGACTTTTGTCTGTATGGTAGTTGTTTTAGGGATGCAAACGTTGCTCCAAGGCAGCTGGAGGATACCAAAAACGCGGTCCATTAAGACGGGAAAAGGCGGTAATGTAGAAGACTATTTAAAATAGTTTAGTGTTTGAGTTAGTTGGTGTTTAGCGACCTGCTGTGTTTCGGAACTTAGTTGTCTGGAATGACGAAAAGGGGAAGTACAGCAGGTTTTTTTGCCGATAACCGATAGGTTTACAATATGTTCCCAAACATAAAAGTTAAGGTAGAAATCGATAATGTACGCAAGTATAAATAGAAATTCTGGATTGAAATCGTTGCCTACCATCATCCTAATTTAAGTATCCGGATAAAATAGGTTATGGAAAAATAGGCACTAAAAAATCCCTGATGGTTTGAGCCAGTTCGCCTAAGGCGGATGAAGGAGCTAAGCCATCAGGGAGTTTTTATTAAAGGCATTGTGCTTACAGGTCTTTCTTTACCAACTGTCGTTTCAGAAAAAAAGGATTAAGTATAGATCAATTACAACACCAAACGCCATCGATTATATCTTCAGTCCTGAACCGATTTTTATCGGGCAACCCGTATTATGCAACCTAAAATTAAAGGTCAAATTTTATTCCTTGTGCCAAAGGTAGTTCTGTAGTGTAGTTGATGGTATTCGTTTGCCGTCTCATATAAATCTTCCAGGCATCGGAGCCACTCTCACGTCCTCCACCGGTCTCCTTTTCTCCACCAAACGCTCCACCGATTTCCGCACCCGAGGTTCCGATGTTTACATTGGCGATACCACAGTCGCTCCCATTTTGGCTTAAAAACTGTTCCGCCTCCCGCAGGTTGTTGGTCATAATCGCGGAAGAAAGTCCCTGTACCACACCGTTTTGAATCTGAATTGCATTTTCAACACCTCCAGAATATTTTAAAAGATAAAGTACGGGCGCAAAAGTTTCGTGCTGTACGATTTCGAAATCATTCTTGGCTTCGGCAATAGCAGGTTTTACATAACATCCGCTTTCGTATCCTTCACCTTGCAGCACTCCGCCTTCTACAATGAGCCGTCCCCCTTCGGCGACCACTTTCTCCAACGCTTTGTTATACTGTCCCACGGCGTCGGTATCAATCAGCGGACCTACGTGGTTGTTCTCATCCAACGGATTTCCAATACGCAATTGTTCGTATGCGGTAACGACGGCATCTTTTACTTTGTCGTAGATAGATTCATGAATAATCAACCTTCTGGTAGAGGTGCAGCGTTGTCCCGCTGTGCCCACAGCCCCGAATACGGCCCCGATAACGGTCATTTTTATATCTGCGTCGGGGGTAACGATGATGGCATTGTTTCCTCCCAGTTCCAGTAGCGACTTGCCTAACCGGGCAGCCACGGCTTGTGCAACGATTTTACCCATACGAATTGAACCTGTGGCCGATACCAAGGGTACCCGACCGTCATGCGTCATTAGCTCTCCCACTTTGTAATCGCCGTTGATCAAACAGGAAATACCTTCCGGTAATCCGTTTGCGCGGAAGACCTCCGCCGCGATATTTTGACAGGCCACACCGCATAAGGGTGTTTTCTCGGAAGGTTTCCAGACACAGACGTCACCACAGATCCATGCCAAGGCGGTATTCCAGGCCCACACGGCAACCGGAAAGTTAAAGGCCGAAATTATCCCGACTACTCCTAGCGGATGGTATTGTTCGTACATCCGATGTCCGGGTCGCTCGGAATGCATGGTCAGCCCGTGCAATTGCCTTGAAAGGCCGACAGCGAAATCGCAGATATCTATCATTTCCTGTACCTCGCCCAAACCTTCTTGATAACTTTTTCCCATTTCATAGGACACCAACTTGCCCAAAGGTTCTTTGAGTTCGCGGAGTTTATCACCGAATTGTCGCACGATTTCACCACGTAATGGAGCTGGCTTTGTACGCCAAGTTTTGAAAGCCTTGGTGGTGGCACCCATGACTTTTTCGTAATCCGCTTTGGTAGTGGTTTTTACCTTACCTATTAAAGCACCATCTGCAGGAGAGTACGATGCAATGAGTTCACCGGAAGAAAAATTATCGGATCCAGTTGAGGTTCCTTCGTTGATTTCTTTAATTCCGAGGGCGGTTAAGGCTTCTGCAATACCGAATGCTGATGCTATTTCTGACATTTTATAACTTTTAAAGTGCGTATTGTTAGATTTTCAGCAAATCTACGAATAACCCCTTGATTTATCCTTCTTCTTTCAGAACCCAGATTTTGATGATTTTTTCATCTTTAACCTCGTACACAAGCACGAGTTCAAGAACATCGTCATTTCCGTTTCTTCCTATGATGCGCTCATGGTCGATGACCTTGTTTCCGAATACGGTACGGTTTAAAATGGTGGAATGTAATTCAGGAGAGTTTTTGAAGAGTTTTTCATAGAAAGCCTTGCAAGCGTCGTAGCCATCTACCGTTATCATTCCAGTAGAAAAATTATGAATGGTGATGGTTTCGTCAATAACGGACATGAAGCCATCAATATCCCTATTGTTATAAGTTTCCAGCTGTTTTTGTAATACTTGTTCTGGGGTCATGTTCTGGGCTGATAAGGTTGCTACTGAAAGGATGGTTGCAAATAGAAATACGAATTTTAGAACAGACTTCATCATTTTAAGACGATTAGGGCGATGGCCAATAGCGACGGTAAGGCCTGAACAAAGAATATTTTTCGTTCAACGGTCAAGGCCCCATAAATGCCGGCTACGGCAACGCAACCTAAAAAAAAGAGCGCGATATTGTCTTTCCAGGCAGCATCTGCTATAAAGAACGACCAAATGAGGCCTGCGGCCAAGAACCCGTTGTAAAGCCCTTGATTGGCTGCCATGGGTTTGGTCGGCTCGAACAATTCGGCAGGGAAACTTTTAAACACTTTCCGTCCCTTGGTCGTCCAGGCGAACATTTCAAAGTATAAGAAATAGAGGTGAAGAAGTGCTACAAGCCCGATAATGATTTTGATTGCTGTTTCCATTTTTTCCTTTTTGCTTGCGCGGTTCTTGAAGGCTTTTTAAGTATCTGGTCTGAGATCAAAAATCCCAGTCGGGAAACGTTTTAATAAATTCCTGACGCTCCTTACAGGCCTCAAGAGGTTTTTGGTTCAGGGCCATAAGAATCCTATTTTCAAAACCTTTTCCAAATCAAAGGAACGATCTTTTTTGAAATCAATCCGCAGCCACAAAACGTTCATCGACAGGCATAATCGTACCGCAATTATTACAGGTACGAAGTTCCTCAGAACCATAGAAATGTTTGAAATGCCCTAGGAAGTCTTTCTCAATATCATACAACGTAAAGTAGGCCTCGTATAGTTTGTTGTTGCAGTTGTCACAAAACCAAAGCAGGCCATCATCAACATTCATTTGGGCTCGTTTGCGTTCGATGACAAGACCAATACTTCCTTCATGTCGAACTGGCGAATGAGGCACCTTGGCCGGGTGTAAATAGATATCGCCGGGACCAAGTTTCATGGTTTTCTTTTGTCCGTTTTCTTGAATATGTACTTCTATAGTTCCTTCCAGTTGATAAAAGAGTTCTTCCGTTTCATTATAATGATAGTCTTTTCGGGCGTTCGGTCCCGCAACGACCATAACGATATAGTCCTCGGCATCTTTATACAGATTTTTATTGCCAACGGGTGGTTTTAGGGTATCGCGGTTTTCAGCAATCCATTTGTTCAGGTTGAAAGGAGGTGCTACGGGCATATTCCGGACAGTTTAGGAGATGTATTTACGGGTTGTCGCGCTCGTAGGCACGAATACGACCCCGTTACAATCAACTATTCGTCCAAATTTATAAAAAAGAATAGGACACTGATGCCCAAAGGAAGGATTTAAGTTAAAATCTATCGAAAGAATATTTGTGTAAAGTAAAAATTGCCGGCATCATTCTTTTTAACACTGACCGCAGTATGGGTAAACTCGCCTTCCATGGTAGATTTATGACTACTACTGTCTAACCACCCTAGAAAAGCCTCTGTCGCATTGTCGTAGTCTTTGGCCACGTTTTCTGCTACGTACTCGGCGCGCTCCTCCGCAGAAATTTTGGAAGCTCTTGCACTAAAATTATCATGGCTGATGCTTCCTTTTGCAATCATGTAATCGGTGTGCTCGTTGGCATATTCGTAGGCAACCGCGCTATAATCGAGCGCGTTCAAACCCTGAGCTATTCTGTGGTCGTTCACTACCGAGAGCAGTTCGCCCTCTATCTCGATCACATTTTCTGCCTCTGGAACAATCGGTGCCTCTGCTGTTTCCTTCGTGCAGGCCGTGGCCAAAACAGCGAAGCATACCAACACGGCATATTTCATTTTCATTTTCATACAATGTTCTAAATTGTAAGTAGGTGTTCCCGTAAAGTAGGTAGGTGATAAGTGGGGTACTTATGTGTTCTCGTTCCCGATTTGCATCAGAATGTGTTGACAGGGGTGTTCAACGGTGTAATATTAGGTAAAATACGCGTATCTACTTTGTAAAAACATCTTTTTTCGACGAAATGCACGTCCGACAGAGGTATTCAAGAGCAAAAAAGAAACGGTCAAGACGCTTAAATATTTGGGTTTAAGGTACTAAACATTCCTCTTAGTTCGTTCTAACAGGAAGCTGTGGTATTTGGGGCTTTGTATTCACGGTTTTAAGGGATGTTTTTTGTGAAGGCCTGCACTAGTTTTACAAAAATCATTTCCATGAAGTTTAAGCCGCTTTTTCAATTTTCCTTATGTATTTTCCTTTTCGTCGGATGTACGTCCAAACAGGAAACACCTGCCGAACAATTTGAGAATCTCAATAAATTTCAAGAGTACATCACCGAGGTTTCCCATGGCATAATTTCTGCACAGAGCGACGTGCGCGTGGTCTTGAATACCCCGGTGGCATCATGGAGCAATGGTGACGAGCTTGATTCCGACCTGCTTCAAGTTTCTCCTAGAACAAAAGGTAAGGTGGTGGCTTTGGACAACAGAACTGTGGCTTTTGTTCCTGAAAGTGGTTTTGAACAAGACACCGAATATAAATTTACCTTAGCCGTTTCTGACTTGATAGACGAGCTTCCCGAAGAATTGTCGACAATGACCTTTGGGGTAAAAACGTTAAAACAGCAATTCAATATTTACACGAATGCGCTACAATCCTATTCCAAAAGCAGACAATACATTACCGGTCAGCTGCGAACCTCCGACGTACTTCCGCTCAATACGGCAAAACAACTAGTATCGGCCACTTACAAGGGAAAATCGATCAAGGTCAAATTCGATGAAGCCGTTGCAAAAGGCACTCAATTCCAGTTTAGAATCGATAGCATTCAGCGTTATGAAGAAGATTCGGAGTTGACCGTTTCTTGGGACGGTGGTAAATTTGGTATTGATAGTTCCGGTGAAAATACCATTGAAATCGCTGGAAAAAATAACTTTATGGTACTGGATGTCTCCATCCAGACAGCGAAAAATCAAGTAGTACTGGTCAACTTTTCCGATCCCCTGAAAAAAGAACAGAATTTTAAGGGTCTGGTAGTGCTTGAGGGTGCTTCCAACCCAAAATATAGCGTTGACGGCAATACACTCAAAGTCTATCCTTCCGAAGAATTGAAAGGTACGGCCAATCTTGAGGTGCTTCAGGGCATTCAAAGTGAGGATGGCCATAAACTGAAAAATACGTTTCAGCAACGAATTGCTTTCGAGCAGTTGAAACCACAGGTTCGTTTACTCTCCAACGGAACGATCTTACCTTCATCCAGCAATCTGAAAATCAATTTCGAGGCAGTTAACCTGAAGGCGGTAGATGTTACCGTATTTAAAATCTATCAGAATAACATCCTCCAATTTTTACAAAGCAATAACATGAACGGCTCATCGAATTTGCGAAGCGTGGCGAGACCGATAGCCAAGAAAAAAATTCTGTTGGAGACCAACCTCGCCAATGCCAATGGCAAATGGTCGGCTCATGCACTTGACCTGAGCGCACTTATTTCTCCCGAACCGGGAGCGATGTATCGTGTAGAGTTCAACTATCGTCCGGCCTACAGTTCATATAAATGCGATAGCTCGAATTTTGATGGTGATACCGAGGGCGAGGAAAATTTCGATGAAGAAGAGGAAAGCAGCTCTTGGGATGGCGTAGAAGACTACTATGACGAATACGGATATTATGGATATAACTGGGAGGAACGCGAAAACCCTTGCGACAAGTCGTATTATTTTGATAAGAAAATAGGGATGAACGTATTGGCGACCGATATAGGTGCAACCATAAAGAGAGGCGTCAATAAGAGCTATTTTGTCGCGGTCAACGACATTTTGAGCACATTGCCCATTGCAGGCGCAAAAGTAACTTTCTACAATTTTCAGCAGCAGCCGGTCGGAACCGTTTCTACCGATACTGACGGCACGGTCATCTTCGACTCTGAAAAGCTGGCCTATTTTGTAATGGTCGAACATAGAGGGCAGAAAAACTATATTAAATTGAACGATGGCAATGCCTTGTCGGTCAGTAAATTCAATGTTTCGGGAACTCGCTTACAGAAAGGTATCAAGGGGTTCGTTTTTGGGGAACGTGGTGTCTGGCGACCAGGCGATAAGATTTTCTTATCCTTTATGCTTAATGACAATGCGAACAAGCTTCCACCGAACCATCCGGTAAAATTAGAGCTGTTAGACCCTTACAATAAGGTGGTACATCGTGAGATCAATAAAAGCGGACTCAACAATTTTTTCACTTTCGATATTCAAACCGATGAAAATGCACCTACTGGTAACTGGTTGGCGAAGGTTTCGGTCGGTGGTGCGTCTTTCACCAAGACTCTTAAAATCGAGACGATAAAACCGAATCGTCTAAAAATTAAGACCGATTTTGATGCTGAGGTCTTGAGCGGTGCCAAACCGATTCGGGGCGATATGGAGGTAAAATGGCTGCACGGTGCTATTGCCAAAAACCTAAAAGCGGACGTTACCGCAAAATTCAATACGATGACGACCACGTTCAAAACCTTTCCGGGTTATATTTTCGATGACCCGACACGCGGTTTTTCCGTAGAAGACCAAGTCGTTTTTGACGGTAGAATAGATGCTGAGGGCAAGGCGAGCTTTAGCATGAATCCACAACTCTCGATGAAAGCACCGGGTATGCTCAAGGCCGCTTTTATGACGAAAGTCTATGAAAATGGCGGCGATTTCAGCACCGATGTCTTTACAAAACCATATTCGCCCTACGACACCTATATTGGCCTGAACGTGCCCAAGGGCGATAAGACCAGGGGCATGCTGTTGACCGATGTAAAACATAAATTCGAAGTAGTTTCCGTTGACGAAAATGGAAAGGCCAAGGCGACGAAGAATCTTAAAGTAAGTGTCTTTAAAGTTAATTGGAGATGGTGGTGGGATACTTCTGCCGATAATCTATCCTCTTACAGCAGCAGCGAATACCGCAATTTGATTTTCGAGAAAACCATCAGTACGGACCAAAGTGGAAAAGGTAGTTTTGATTTTGAATTGAAGTACCCCGATTGGGGACGCTATATCGTACGTGTGGAAGACCCGAATGGCGGTCATGCCACTGGGAAAGCGGTTTATATCGATTGGCCGGGCTGGGCCGGAAAATCCAGAAAAGGAGACCCTTCGGCGGCAACGATGTTAGTGTTTTCAACGGATAAGGAAACCTATAATGTGGGAGAGACCGCGACGGTAACTTTTCCGAGTTCGTTCGGCGGAAGAGCACTGGTCACCGTTGAAAATGGTAGTGAGGTATTGGAATCCCTTTGGGTGGAAACCGTTGAGGGTGAAACGAAATTCGAACTGCCAATAAGCGAACTCTACACTCCCAATGTATTTATCAACATCGCCTCGTTGCAACCACATGCGGTCACCAAAAACGATTCGCCCATACGGATGTACGGGGTAACCGGAATTTCGGTAGAGAACAAGAAAACGAAATTAGCACCACAAATCAATATGCCCGAAGTACTGCGACCGGAGGAAACGATAACCGTAAAGGTGAGCGAGAAAAACAAAAAGGCGATGACGTACAGCCTGGCCATAGTCGATGAAGGCTTGTTGGATCTTACCCGGTTCAAAACACCAAATCCCTGGGATACCTTCTATGCAAAAGAAGCTCTGGGCGTAAAAACCTGGGATGTATACGACGATGTTATCGGTGCCTTTGGTGGAAGGATCGATCAGGTGTTCGCTATTGGAGGTGATGGTGAATTGGCCGGGGCAAAGAATAAAAAAGCGAATCGCTTCGAGCCAATGGTCGTGCATCTAGGGCCTTTTAGTTTAAAGGATGGCGAAACGAAATCGCACAACATTAAAATACCGAAATACGTTGGGTCGGTTCGTACGATGGTCATTGCCGGCGATTCGGATAGAGCGGCCTACGGACAGGCGCAAAAAACGACACCTGTACGCAAACCGTTGATGCTGCTGGCCTCGTTGCCTCGTAAAATTACGCCGGGCGAAAAAGTAACACTTCCGGTTACCGTTTTCGCCATGGAAAAAAAGGTAAAAAACGTGACCTTAAAAATCAAAAAGGACAAGGCGTTTACTATTGAAGGGGAGCAGACCCAACAATTGACATTCGCCCATCCCGATGAAAAAATGGCCTACTTTCAATTGAACGTTTCCGACTTTTCGGGAATTGGAAAAGTAATTGTTGAAGCTTCCGGTGGTGGGGAAACGGCCTCTTTTGAAATCCCTATGGATGTGGTCAATCCGAATCCGGTGACCACCGAGGTAACGGAGCTTATCTTGGATGCGAACGCAAGCAAATCCATAACGCTTGAAACCTTCGGTATAGCAGGCAGTAACAGCGCCGAAATCGAATTTTCAACCTTGCCCCCGATGAACTTTACGGGAAGAATGAAGTACTTGATTCGGTACCCTCATGGCTGTGTAGAGCAGACAACTTCGGGAGCTTTTCCGCAACTGTTTCTCACCGATATTTTTGATGTACCTTCCGAAAAGAAGAAACGTATTCAGCAAAATATCGATCGTGGTATCAAACGTCTAGGCGGATTTCAAAACCCCAATGGCGGATTCTCGTATTGGCCCGGGCAAAATTATGTAAACGATTGGGGTACGACCTATGCCGGACATTTCTTGTTGGAAGCCGAAAAGAGAGGTTATGTATTGCCTATTGGGTTTAAGTCGAGTTGGGTAAAATACCAACAAGGGGTCGCCAAACAATGGCGTGCGGGTTCAAATTCCGATTTGGCCCAGGCATACCGACTTTATACATTGGCCCTTTCGGGTAATGCCGATATTGCCAGTATGAACCGGATGCGGGAAACCAGCGGTCTGTCGAACGAGGCTAAATTCCGATTGGCCGCGGCCTATGGAGTAATTGGCCAAGCCAATGTAGCTAAGAACCTATTGAGTACCGCAAGACTTGACGTTGAAGACCAAAAATACGATTACTATACGTATGGCTCGTCCGATAGAAATCGCGCCATGGGCTTGGAGACCTATGTGTTATTGAAGGATAAAGCAAAGGCCCGGGAATTGGCGAAAACGATTGCCAAAAACCTTTCCGACAAACGCTATATGAGCACACAAAGTACTGCATATAGCCTATTGGCCATGGCAAAATTCGCCGATATGGTCGGTGGAAAAGGGATTAAGGCTAGCATGGCCCTAAGCGGAAAATCCGTAAACGTGGCGACGGAAAAAACCTTGTTGAACCGTCCTCTTGTCATTAAAAAGGGAAGCAATACCGTAGCGCTCAAAAATCAAGAAGGCAACACGCTCTATGTGAGTATCGTGAACAGTGGCATCTTGCCCGTGGGTCAGGAGAAAACAATGCAGCAAAACCTCTCGACCCAAATCGTTTTCAAGGCAAGAAACGGTTCGGTAATCGACCCGACAAGCATTACCCAAGGCACCGATTTTGTAGCGGAGGTTACGTTAACAAATACGAGTTCGAACGAATTGAAAGATATGGCACTTACCGAAATTTTTCCCAGCGGTTGGGAAATCGTGAATACGCGTTTTACCGATTTCGGGGAATTTGCACAAAACCAAGTCACCTATACCGATCTGCGCGACGATCGAGCGAACTTCTATTTTGATATGAATCGCAATGAAACAAAAACATTCCGAATTCTCCTGAATGCCTCCTATCTAGGAACATATTACCTGCCAGGAGTGCAGGCGGAAGCAATGTATGATAACGATTATAGGGTACGCACGAAAGGGAAATGGGTTAAAGTGGTACAGTGATCAAATTGAGGTTCAGGCCTCAAAAGACGATAGATAGCGACCTATCATTTCGAGAATCGCTAAGAGGCCATACGCCCGTCAGAAATACCCCGGGCCCACTCAATGGCACTTTGCAAGGTTTTGAAACTTCTGAACTTAGTTTTCATGAATAACTTTTCAAGCAGGGCACTAGGGTAACGGCTATTGGAATAACTGACTACAGCGTATCCCTTTAAGGTATAGCTCTGTTTAAAGAAATATATCCAATCGGCAGGTTTAACGGAATAGGTGTTGACCCGATTAGTGATAAAAACAACATTCCGGCCATCGCTGTCGTAAAGATGTGTTAGGTCTTCCGTAACCTTTTTTCCATGGTTTTTCCATGTGAAAATGACGTCTTCGTGAACCTCGGCAATAACAAAACCATCGAAAAGATAATAATCCCCGAACGGATAATTGATTTCATGAATGGCATCCTGATAGAATATAGAGTCCTTTACTTTTCCCAAATTTCAGCGAATTACTATGTTGTTTAGCAAAAATATTATGAGTAAGTGACGGAAGCGAATATTTGTCGATTAACGACCGGTAAAATAGTTTTCCGTTGGTTTCGATTTGCGAATCGAGCGGTAGTAGCACATTTTGAAAAGGGAGGAATCGCTGCTATAGAAACTAGTTGACTTCATTTATGTCTTCATCGGCTTTCAGAACCTTGGAAAATACAAAAGCCCCGATTTCCTTTACAGGCTCGAATAATTTCGATTCTGCTCGGGCTTCTTCACTGATAAGTCCCACGGGAGCGTCTAAGCGATCAAAGAAAATCAACAAGGCGCCCAGGATGACACCGACTTTTAGGGCGCCGAAAATACCGCCGGCAATTTTATTGAGCAATCCCAACATGGCAAAGTTGGCGATTTTGGTCAGGATTTTTCCGGCCAAGGAAACGACCAGCACGATAAGGATAAAAGTGATGACGAATGCCGCTATGTTGATGTAACTCTCGTCCCATTGCATGTTTTGAGAGAGATAGTTCCCGGCATAATAGGAAAAATGAATGGCGCCGTAAATACCGGCAATCAATGCAACGATTGATGCAAGCTCAACGAAAAGTCCGTTTTTAAGGCCTTTCCAAAGTCCGAAGAGGAGGAGTAACCCTAAAATAATATCCAAAAAAGCCATAAACAAATATAGCACATTGGTTTGTACCTTTAGGGCTCAAAACCATTCCAGGTTGGACAAGGCACGAACCCAATATAATTTTTACAAGCAGATAAACCTATGTCAAGAGATGAACAGCTGAAAGAACGATGGGGCACACTGGTAGCCAAGCTTTCCGACCAATTCGCTGAAGGGGATATGTTGGAATTGGATGCCATTATCTATTTGGTTGGTGTTCAAGAGTTGGGTCAATACCATAAAAAATACAAGAAAGACGACAAGTTGGATTTGATGCACATTGCCATTTGCCGTTTGCTGGAGCCCTATGGGTACTACGAATTCGATTTTTTTGACGAGCAAGGCTGGCCACATTACATTGTAAAGGAAGAATTACCGCCGTTAAAGGCCGGGGAACAATCGGTTTTGATGAAAGAGGCGATCGTCGACTATTTTTTGGAAAAAGAGTATATCATGTGAGGTCATTCTAAGCATAGCGCGGGAAGGATTCGCAATGATAATTTTAGAAGAATGAATAACAAAACCCCATACTACGCGGTTATCTTCACTTCTACTAGAACCGAGGGCGACGACGGCTACGCTAAAATGGCCGAACATATGGAGGAATTGGCACAACAGCAGCCCGGTTACTTAGGAATAGAAAGTGCCCGAGATGAGGTAGGCATTACGGTGAGCTATTGGGAGAGCTTACAGGCCATTGCGGATTGGAAGTCGAATACGGATCATCTTTTCGCGCAGCAAAAAGGAATAAAAGACTGGTATTCGTGGTACAAGGTCAGAATCTGTTTAGTAGAGCGGGAGTATGAGGCCTCTCCAAACCCTTCCTCAAGAGGGGACTTTTAAAATCGAATTTTGAAACCAACAAAAAAGTCTCCTAATAGCGCAAAGCAAATCCCTTTCTTGGGATGGGCTAAGAGCGTTTCCTTTATTCAAAAACACCCCAAAAAACTGATGCTATTGGCAATTCTTGTGATTGCCTATTACTTCTGTCTTCCGAAAACCCTTTTCGATACCCCTACCGCGACGGTTTTGGAAAGTCAAGAAGGAAACCTGTTAGGTGCCCTAATTGCGGATGATGGGCAATGGCGTTTCCCCGTTATGGATAGTGTGCCACAAAAATTCGAGCAATGCTTGCTTCAATTTGAAGATGCTCATTTTTACCGTCATCCAGGATTCAATCCGGTCTCAATGGCCAAGGCGATCGGAGCGAATATTTCCGCGGGAAAAACGGTCCGCGGTGGGAGCACCTTAACACAACAGCTGATTCGCCTATCACGGAATAAAAACCGTACCTACTGGGAAAAAGTTATCGAACTGGTATTGGCGACCCGCCTCGAATTTCGCCTTTCCAAAGAAGAAATCCTGAAATTGTATGCCAGTCATGCCCCTTATGGGGGTAATGTGGTCGGCTTGGATGTCGCTGCATGGCGCTATTTCGGCTTGCGGCCGCATCAGCTCTCTTGGGCAGAATCGGCCACCCTCGCGGTGTTGCCCAATGCGCCTAGCCTCATCTATCCCGGCAAAAACCAGCAAAGGCTGTTGGCCAAGCGCAATAGGCTGCTGCGGAAATTGCGCAACGAAGATATAATAGATACGACCACCTACGAACTGGCGTTGCTAGAAACGTTACCTCAAAAACCCTACGATTTGCCTACAATGGCGCCGCATCTGGTTCAATATATGGCAAAGCGTCATAGGGGAAAACGTCTGAGAACGACCGTAGACCAAAGTTTACAGCACAACATCAACACCATTGTAGGCTATCATCACGGCAACTTGAGCCAGAACCAGGTGCATAACGCGGCCGTTTTGGTGATGGATGTAAAAACAAGAAAGGTACTTGCTTATGTGGGCAATACCCCTACCGGTCCTGCCCAGCAAAAAGATGTGGATATGGTGCAAGCGAACCGAAGTACCGGCAGTGTCATTAAACCGCTTTTGTATACGGCCATGCTGGATTCCGGGGAGCTGTTGCCCGATATGTTGGTGCCTGATGTTCCGACACAAATCGCAGGGTATACACCCGAAAATTTCAATGAGGACTACAGTGGTGCGGTAACCGCTAAGAAGGCGTTGGCGCGCTCGTTGAATATCCCTGCTGTTCGATTATTGCAATCATTCGGACTCCAAAAATTCAGGGACCAATTGGATGGGTTTGGCCTGAAAGGTATCGATAAACCCGCCGACCATTATGGGCTCACATTAATTTTGGGCGGTGCGGAAAGTAGCCTTTGGGACTTGTGTAAAACCTATGCCAATCTGGCTTCTACGATCAACCATTTCAATACGAGTTCCAGTGAATACTATAAAAAGGAATTTATAAACCCGATACTGATCCAGAATCAAACGGTAGATTTCGGAAAGCTGTCGACCGAAAAGACCCTTTTCGATGCGGCAAGTATCTACCTCACCTTCGAAGCAATGAAAGAGGTAAATCGGCCCGAGGGCAATGAATCGTGGGAGTTTTATGATAGCAGCAAGCAAATAGCGTGGAAAACCGGTACTAGTTTTGGCAATAAAGACTCTTGGTCTATAGGCGTTACTGCAGACTACGTGGTCGGGGTATGGGTAGGGAATGCCGATGGGGAAGGTAGACCGAATGTGACGGGGGTTACAAGTGCGGCACCGATTATGTTCGATGTTTTTGATGTGCTTCCTACCGGCGATTGGTTTCAAAAACCTTTGGATGAGTTCGCCGATATTTCCGTCTGTGCCGAAAGTGGTTTTTTGGCCATGGAGGCTTGTCCGTCCAAAACTATAGCCATTCCGAACAAAACTAATTTTGTGGAGCCCTGCTCCTTTCACCAAGTGGTCCAATTGGACGGGAACGGCCATTTTCGGGTCAATTCTTCCTGTGCCGACCTCTCCACTTCACGTACCGAATCGTGGTTTGTTTTGCCACCGTTGCAAGCATACTATTTCAAAAAAAGCCATCCGACATATAAGGCCTTACCTCCGTTGCGTCAGGATTGTAAAAACGATGCCGCCCCTCCAATGGAATTCATCTACCCAAAATCGGGAAGCCGTATTTCGCTGGTGCGTAATTTTGAAGGCCAGCAAAATGAACTTGTGGTAAAATTGGCGCACACCAAGCCCGAAACCTTGGTTTTCTGGTATTTGAATGAAACCTTCATGGCCCAGACCAAAAATTTTCATGAAATAGGACTGCTTCCAAGCCCTGGAAAACATAAAATAACCGCCTTGGATGCCCTTGGGAACGAAATTTTCGTTACTATAACGGTAGAGTAATCTTCGCTGCTTTGTACCTCGGTGATAAACCCTTATATTTAATGTTTCCCACTGCGCTCCCAAGCACTTTTACTTGGGTGCTTTTCGTATTTTAAAAACATATTCATGAAAAAGTCGTACATCATTTCCCTAGACCAGGGCACGACCAGTTCCAGGGCCTTATTGGTCAACCAAGAGGGTGCCATTGAGGGAATGGTTCAAAGGGAATTCAAGCAGATATTTCCGAAATCAGGTTGGGTAGAACATAATCCGATGGAGATTTTAGAATCCCAAATGAATGTTCTTTCGAATTTGATAAAGGAAAAGGGAATCAGCCCTGAAGACGTTAAAGCGATCGGTATCACCAACCAGCGGGAAACTACAGTAGTGTGGGACAAAAACACGGGAGAACCCGTGTACAACGCCATTGTTTGGCAAGACAAACGTACGGCCGATATCTGTGAAACCATGAAGAAAAACGGTTTGACCGAGCACGTGCGAAAAACGACCGGACTTGTTATCGATTCTTACTTTTCGGGTACTAAGGTGAAATGGATTCTGGATAACGTAAAAGGTGCCAAGGAAAAAGCGGAAAATGGCGATTTGTTAATGGGGACGATAGACACATGGTTGGTCTGGAACATGACAGGTCGACAAAAGCACGTAACCGACTATACTAACGCTTCGAGAACCCTGATTTATAACATCGTAAACCTTAAATGGGACGATAAATTACTGCAGGCTCTGGGTATTCCTAAGAGTATGCTTCCTGACGTGAAACCTTCGGCACATCATTTTGGGGATTATGAACTGGACGGGGTGCATATTCCGATTGCCGGCATCGCAGGCGACCAACAGGCCGCCTTGTTCGGTCAGGCCTGTTTTAAGGAAGGGACCGCAAAAAATACTTATGGTACGGGATGTTTCATGCTTATGAATACCGGGGAAAAGCCGCAATTCTCTAAAAACGGACTCCTAACGACCATTGGATATGGCTTGAACGGCAAGGTAAATTATGCTCTTGAGGGAAGTATTTTTATCGCAGGGGCAGCAGTGCAGTGGCTACGGGATGGCTTGGAACTGATCAAGGATGCCAAGGAAACAGAGGCTTTGGCCGATTCGGTCGAAGGTGAAAATCCGGTTTATGTGGTACCGGCATTTGCAGGTTTAGGCGCACCCTATTGGGATATGTACGCTCGTGGGGCCGTTTTCGGATTGACGCGAGATACGGGAAAAGCGCATTTGGCCAAAGCGACTTTGGAGTCGTTGGCCTATCAGACCAAAGATATATTAAAGGCCATGGAAGATGATTCGGGTACTCCCTTGAAAAATCTGAAAGTAGACGGTGGCGCTTGTGCCAACAATCATTTAATGCAATTTCAAGCCGATATTCTGGATACGGAAGTACATCGCCCGGAAGTCATTGAATCCACAGCTATGGGCGCGGCTTTTCTGGCCGGGATTCAAGTCGGCCTATGGAAACAGGAAGACGTAGACCAGAATCGACCGATGAATCGCATTTTCAAGCCTACTTTTGATAGGGTGAAGCGCAAACGGTTGTATGGAAAATGGCAACAGGCCGTAGAACGCACCAAAGGGTGGGAAGCACAGTGAGAAAGGGAACATCTTCGCAAGAAGCGAGACAGTAGGTCGGAAAACGATGTAAACTGCTTGATGGGTACACAAAATTAACTTGTTGGTCAGTCAATTGCAGATTGCCACGTCGCGAAAAGCTCCTCGCAATGACAATTAAAGAAAATCATGAAAAATATTAAATTCTCAAACTTAGATCGAGAAAAAACCATAGCCCGACTAGCAAAAGACGAATACGACTTGGTCGTAATCGGTGGCGGAATCACCGGTGGCGGAATCGCCTTGGATGCAGCTTCCCGCGGACTGAAAGTAGCCTTGGTCGAAAAGAACGACTTTGCCTCGGGAACGAGCAGTAAATCGACCAAACTCATTCATGGCGGACTCCGATACTTGAAGCAATTCGATTTTTGGTTGGTCAAGGAAGTGGGTTCGGAACGGGCCATAGTGCACAAATTGGCGCCACATTTGGTACTCCCCGAAAAGATGTTGCTTCCATTGATTGAAAACGGGTCGTATGGTAAATGGCTTACCTCCATAGGACTCAAAGTGTACGACATTCTGGCCCAGGTTACGGGTGATGACAAACGCCAGATGTTGGAAAAGAAGGAAGCCTTGAAACTGGAACCGCTATTGCCCAAGAAAATTTTAAAAGGTGCCGGGTACTATGCCGAATATAGGACCGATGATGCCCGTTTGACCATTGAGAACATTAAGACCAGTTTACAATTCGGGGCCGTGGCGTTGAACTACGGGAAGGTCGAGGATTTTGAATATACGAACAATGTCATTTCCGGAGTCAAAGTAAAGGACGTTATTTCCGGCAACGATTTTACCATCAAGACCAAATACGTCATCAGTGCGGCCGGGCCTTGGGTAGATGAGTTGCGGAGCACCAATAATTCCAAAAAGGGCAAGCGATTGCATTTGACCAAAGGGGTACACTTGGTATTTCCATTCGAGAAATTGCCCCTTAAACATTCTACGTATTTTGATGTTCCTGATGGACGTATGATGTTTGCGATTCCTCGTGGTAAGGTCACCTACGTGGGCACTTCCGATACCAATTATAACAATGACAAGGATGAAGTGCGGACCGATTTGACGGATGCTGTGTACATCATTTCAGCGGTCAATAATATGTTTCCGGATATCGAATTGGAACTCGATGATATCGTTTCTTCATGGGCCGGACTTCGACCACTCATCCACGAAGAGGGAAAATCAGCTTCCGAGTTATCTCGAAAGGATGAAATCTTCACTTCGGATACCGGACTGATCAGTATAGCAGGCGGGAAACTTACCGGTTATCGAAAAATGGCGGAACGGGTGGTGAACCGTATCGTAAAAAAAATGGAAGAAAACAGTACCGAGATTAAAGAATGCCATACCGAAGAGATTCCGCTGTGCGGAAACGTCGATTTTAAGAAGTTCAAGCACGTCACTAAATATATCGATTCGCTCTACGAAAGAATCAAATCGGACGGTTTTGCACATTATGATGCTTGGTTTTTAGTGACCAATTATGGCAAACAGACCGAGTCGATTCTGGATATATACGAAAATCTAGATGATACCGATAAGTATATTCGTATGGCAAAAGCGGAACTACGTTTTGGTATCGACTACGAAATGGTGCAGAACCCTATGGACTTCTTTATTCGTAGAACAGGACGCCTATATTTCGACATTGATAGTGTACGTTCATTGATGGGGCCGATTTTAGCGGAATTCAAAACCATCTACGGTGTCGATGATGCACAATTGCTGCTTTGGAAAGAAGAATTGGAGACCATACTTGACGAGCATTCCAATTTTTCTTTGGAGCGGGTGTAAGACTAAATAAACAAATATTTGAAAATCAAACACTTACAATAAATGGCATAATGCTTGTTTTATGTTGTGGGAATCTAAAATCCACGACATATGAAAACGATACAATTACTTTTAGGATTTGTTCTTGCCGGTGCACTACTGGCTTCTTGTACCACCGATGTCATTATCGAAGATGAATTTATCGAAGAATCAGCATTCAATACGGCCGTAGTATTGGAGTCATATGACCTGTGGTATGTTGATATTAATGCGACACGGGGAAATGGCGAAGTACCCTTTTTACAGCGCGCCTTTACCATCTCCTTTAATAATGGCGTAGTTTACGCGAACAACAATATTGTAGGTATCGGCAAAACAGGAAATGGTTTCGGCATTGATGTGGGAACCTTCGGAACCTTTAATGGTGCCGTTGAGATAGACCATGATGTAGACGGACTTTGGCTCCTTGATGTTTTCGCAGTAAATGCGAACACGCTCGAATTACGAGATCCACGCTCTGGAACTTCGTATTTCATCAACGGGTATCAAACCAACAATTTCGATTACGACTTTGTCTTCTACGATAACATCGATTATTTTATTCAAGAATTCGACGCTTGGGAAAAAACCTATACGAGTCAAGAAGGCGCATTGAACGATTTCGACGATGAAAATTTTCTGCAATTTCTCCCTACGCTGTTTCGATCATCGATAGACGCTCCCGGAACGTCCTTCAATAATTTACAATGGGATTTTCAAGGCGATTATGAGGTGTATGACGTAGAAAACGATGAAACGCTCAAAACTTTAACACTTGGTTACGATGGTATGGGCAATGATTACTTTGAACTCTACGTTATTAATGACAGTACCGCAGAATTGTATCATCCCGATAGTGGAACCACGTACGAATTTCGGGGAAGAGGATACCAAGAGTACTTGAAATCGGGCAAAAGCACGGTTGAAAAGAAACGAAAAAAGACTTCAAGACCGGTAATGAAGGTTAAACGAAGTAAAAAATAAAAACGATTTTTTTGGTTGGTTATTTAGTTAGAGACCGCCTCGACTCCTAAAGTCGGGGCGGTCTTGTTTTTGAGAAGGCGGGTAAACTAGGAAACTACATCGTTCATGATGATTTTATCAATAGGCGTTTCATCTTTGTTATGTAAAACTGAAATATCACCTGTAGTTTCGAATACCACAGCCCTTACCTGAGAAAGCTGTAGGACATTGGCTTCCCGTAATTTTCCCATTAGGTCGGCTTGGCTGACCAATGCCTTTTTTAAATTTTCATGAAAGATTTCTCCATCTTTCATCAACAGGATCGGCGTGTTCGAAATAGCATTTTCAAACTTATCGGAGGAAGACCGCAGCTTGGCGAAAACGACTTGAAGTATGGCAAGAATCGCTATAGAGATGAACGCGGGCATTAAACTACTCCCTGGCTTGTTGACCGCATCGGCAAGAATAGAGCCCATGGCTATGGTTACGGCAAAATCGAAACTGCTCATTTTGGCGAAAGTCCGTTTTCCGGCAATCTTCGTGACGAGTGTGATGTATACATAAATACAAATTCCTGCGACCAGCATCTTTAAGATGACCGATAATTCTATTTTGGTAAAAATATCCATAGTAGTATATTAAGAATTTATTCAAATCTTCAAAGCGGGAATGTACTATCTTAAAAGTAGTTAGGGTAGTGCGGAACCATTTTTTCAGGACTCGGAAGCCATTTTTCTTGAACCGATAACTAAGCGCTTGCGAAACTCGGAAGGGTTTTCCCCAGTCACTTTTTTAAACGTCCGATTAAAATAGGAAAGGCTCTCAAAGCCGCATTCATAGCAGGTCTCACCTACATTTTTTCCTAGTAAAAGTAACCTCTTCGCCTGTGAAATACGGTATTGGTTTAAAAAGCCGACAAAGGTACTGCCCGTCGCTTTTTTAAAATAGCGGCAAAACGCAGGTTTGCTGAGGTTGCAAAGAGCCGCTACTTCTTCGAGGGTAATCTTGCCTTGGTAGCGTTCGTCTATTAAAGCATAAATCTCCCGTATACGCGATTGTTCTTTTTTACTGTATGTATTTACAAATGGCTTTTTGTGCAGCATGGTAAAATCGCCGCTGTCCGACAGTTTTTTAAGAATGTCGATGGTCGCCATGAAGAAGTCAAAAGGGGGCAATCGGTGTAATCGCTTCATGAGTTCGCCCACATTTTTTTTTGTTTGTCCCGAAAATGCCAATCCGTATCGGGAAAGCTCCAGCAATCGGTTCAGTGATTGCAGTTCGGGCATTTGCGCTACAAAATCCTCTTTGAATGAGGATTTAATGTGAAGCACTTCCTTACGATATGAGGTTTTTACACCATGATCAAAATTGAGATGGGGAATGTTCGAGCCGATGAGAACCAGGTCGCTTTCGGTGTAGGTGGAGATATGCTCCCCAACATGACGGGTAGCACTGGCGCCTTCGATATATACGAGTTCGAATTCGGGATGAAAATGCCAGTAAAAAAGGTGATTAAGCTTCGGGTCGTGCATCAGTCGAAACGGACTTTTTGACTCGGGACTGATACTTTCAAGCTGGATTTTCATATTGAAATATAACAAAATTGGCCAATAATTATGTTCATTAATAGCAAAATATCAATATTGTTCAAATTTAGGTCAATATGACGGTAGATTACAATATTGTATTGCCGTAGTTTTATCCTATCGATACGAACGCTTTTAAAACCTTCAAACCATGCAACAGTCAAATTCAAAAACCGAGATGGCCAACAAGGCCCACAAAGAAATCCCAGGAAACCCATCTACGGCGACCAGCAGTAAAATCAAATTGAACGACCGTTCCAATGGTGAACCATTGCGCGTTTTAAGCGAAGAGAACTGGGCCTTCTGGAAACACAATGGCTATATCGTCATCAAAAATGCCGTTCCCAAGGAACAAGCAAAAGCGACAGCCGATTTCCTGTGGGAATTCGATGAAAAAGACCCCAATGACCCCGAGACCTGGTATGCGCCCCCACGGGCCGAAATGAAAATGAAGGAACTGACCGGCACCGGAATGGTCGAAGTATACAACCACCAACATTTATGGAACAACAGGCAGATGCCAAAAGTGTACGATGCCTTTGTCGATGTTTGGGACACCGAAAAACTCTGGGTGACCATAGACCGGGCAAACCTGAACTTTCCGTTAAAACCAGGCATAGATAAAAAAGGCTTTATCCATTGGGATTACGACCCGGAAACGCGACCCCAAAATGTTCAAGGGGTTCTCGCATTGGCCGATCAAACGGATGAAAACATGGGTGGCTTTCAATGTATACCATGGCTATACCGTAATTATGATACTTGGAAATTGACCAAGCCCGAAGACCGAGACCGGTTTCAACCCGATATTTCGGAGTTGGAGGAAAAAATCGTAAAAGTAAAAATGGAAGCTGGCGATTTATTGATATTCAATAGTACTGAGCCCCACGGCATACGCCCGAACAAGTCGAAAGACAAAGTTCGCATCGCGCAATACATTTCGATGATGCCGGCAGAAGAAGATAATGAGGAGTTGAGAACCTGGCGAATCAATTCTTGGAAAAACCGAATTGCTCCTGAAGGGTATGCCTTTCCAGGAGATCCTAGAAATTGGGAGCAAACCAAATATAAAACTGCCGAGCTTACCGATTTGGGAAAAAAACTGTTGGGCTTGGAGAAATGGTAGCAATGATACCCGGCACCACATACATTTAGAGTGTACAATGATTTATCAGTTTGTTGAAATCGAATCCTCAAAGAACTATTCCGTAACTGAGAATTGGGCCTTGTCCCGCTGTTAAATAAAAGAAAGTTTTCAAGCTATGGCATTATGCAGCCCCAAAAATAGTATTGATCTTAGCATTAAAACCCTCTGGTCATAAACATGAAGTCTCTTTATGTTTAGTATAAAGTGCTATCTTAGATTGAATTACAGATAACATGGAATACAATAGCCCCGAGTTCCGTAAATGGCTGGATAAGCTTCAAAAAGAGAGCTGGCAATTAGAACTTATCATTTCAGGTTTTGCGATTTATGGCCTATTTACGGCAATAGATCCCATAGGCATAAAGAGCGAAATGGCCTATGTTAATGGCAACATGGTGTATGCAATCATTTGGACCATAGTAGCAATGGCATTGTATATATTGTTGTTTAATTTGGTTCTCCACGTACTTTTACGCGGGCTTTGGATAGGAGCAATCGGGCTTAGGTACGTATCAGGCGATATTGATTATGAAAATTTAAACTACTCTTCAAAATTCACTTCTTTCTTAACAAAAAAAGTGGGATCATTTGATCGATTCATCGCGAAATTGGAGAACTACTGTAGCGTTCTGTTTTCGGTCTCATTTCTATTGATTTTTTATGTTATCGGCGCTCTTGTTGCCCTCTTTCTAATGGGCTTTTTCTTTTGGGCGATATCTTAAATATTTGAACATCCACCGAAGCTGATAAAATATACAGTTTTGCTTTTAATGCTTCTTTTTTCTTTTTCGACGTTCCTAGTTTTTTTGGATTTTTTGGGACAAGGTTTCTTGAAGCGAAAAAAATGGACATCTACCCTCTATTTTCCTATATACAGGCTTTTTGGGTTTATTACCCTATCCTTTTTATATCGCCCGTTGATTTATAATTTTTTGGATAACAAATTTGGAAAACGTCTTAGCATTTTATTATTACCCATCTACGTTATTATCATTCTTCTAAGCAGCTTGGAATACAACAATTCCAATTACCTCAAGGTAGAAAGAGACTCTTCTGAATTTTACAGTGCAAACAATCATTACGAAAATTTATCTGAAAAAGAAGATACTTTTATCTCCGTCGCAGCGATTCCGTCTAAGGTCATAGAAACAGACTACTTAAAGGTTTTCTTGTTATATAGCGAAGAAATGGAAGACTTTATATTTGAAATGGATGAAAAACTGAAACCCAAAGAGGATAAGCGAACATTCTATTCCAAATTTTTTTCTGAATTTAAAAGGGGCATGGACATTGCATCGGGTAAAAAGGAGGCAAACGATATTGCCAACTATTTGAAGATAACCAATCAATTGTATCATCTTAAAATCGACTCGACTGATTTCGAAAGCAACTTTGTGGTAGCTACGAATAGTAAAGAAAGGATAGGTTTCGAGACATATTTGAATATAAAGGATTTGGAAGCCGGAAAAAAAGTTTTAATCATTGAAGGACCGGTTAAATCAGACAGTTTCGAACCTGAAAGTGAAACGACGACAAAAATTTTGGTTACCATACCTTTTTGGTACTTTCCACAAAATATTTCACCAATTTTATTATCGAAAAAAATTGAAATGGATACTGCGGTTAACAAACAAGCTTTACCTTAATAATTTGTCTTCCTGAATACTTCGGAAAATCGATGAATTTCATAGCTTTCATTTCATCGAAATCCAATAAAAAAAGTGTACACTGCTTATTCCAAAAAATTTGTATTCGATGGCACTTTACGGATAGCACCTATGCTCATCATGCAATTTTTTTTGTAAGAGATTCGGTAAGAAGTGAATAAGCCTTACTTTTGCCGGCTTAGTTTCAGCGCAGTTTCTGAAATAAATGCCGCACCAATGAAAAAGTATCTGAATCTTTTCGATTTCAAACAAAAGGTAGATTACAAGACCGAAATACTATCGGGATTAACCGTAGCCTTGGCTTTAGTGCCCGAGGCAATCGCTTTTGCCCTTATTCCAGGATTTTCTCCTTTGACCGGCTTGTATGCCGCTTTTGTCTTGGCCTTGATTACTTCTATATTCGGAGGGCGACCAGGAATGATCTCGGGTGCCACTGGCGCAGTGGCCGTGGTTTTTATCGGCTTGATTTTGGAGCTCAAAAGAAATTTTCCCGAGATAGAACCCGAAACGATATTGAACTATGTTTTTGCAACGGTCATTGTCGCCGGGGTACTACAAATTGGTGCTGGACTTCTGCGATTGGGAAAATTTATTCGTTTGGTGCCCCACCCGGTAATGTTCGGGTTCGTGAACGGTTTGGCCATTATCATCTTTATGGCGCAATTCCCCAATTTTTATCAAAAAGGAACGGATGCCCTATTGGAAACCACACCATTCATGATTATGCTAGGGCTCACCTTATTCACCATGCTCATTATTTGGGGCCTGCCTAAACTAACAAAGGCGATTCCTTCATCCTTGGTTGCGATTGTAGTGGTTTCCGCGATAGTGATAGGCTTTGGAATAGATACCCTCACCGTAGCTGATACGATGAAAGAGGGTGAGTCCATCAAAGGCGGGTTTCCGCCGATATCTATTCCGCAGATACCGATTACTTGGGAAACCTTTACGATTATCTTCCCTTACGCCGGCATTGTTGCCGGGGTGGGCTTGATCGAAAGTCTGTTGACCTTGAACATTATCGATGAAATTACCGAGACGCGGGGTAGCGGTAATCGGGAATGTGTGGCACAGGGTACTGCGAATTTTCTTTCTGGATTCCTGTCCGGTATGGGTGGTTGTGCGATGATCGGCCAGAGTTTGATCAATACCTCGTCGGGCGCAAGGGCACGTCTCTCGGGAATTACGGCTGCGGTTATGCTCTTGGTGTTTATCATGTTCGGATCGAGCTTGATCGAACGTTTGCCCATGGCCGCCTTGGTGGGGCTGATGTTTATGGTCGCTATCGGAACTTTTGAATGGGCCAGTTTTAAAACGTTCAGAAAGATGCCAAATTCGGATGTGGTCGTAATGGTATTGGTCACTTTGATTACGGCGATCACGCATAATTTGGCCATCGCAGTACTGTTGGGTGTGATCATTTCAGCTTTGGCCTATTCCTGGGAGAACGCCAAACGAATTCGGGCCAGAAAACGCATCGATGAAGATGGCGTAAAGCACTACGAGATTTACGGGCCTTTATTTTTCGGTTCTACGACAGCTTTTGCTGAAAAGTTCGATATACAGAACGATCCGACCGAGGTTATCGTTGACTTCAGGGAGAGCCGTGTAGCCGATATGTCCGGAATCGAGGCACTGAATAAACTAACCGAACGCTATCGTAATGTTGGGAAAAAAATACACCTCAAGCATTTGAGCAAAGATTGTATACAGTTGCTCGAAGATGCAGAAGACATCATTGATGTAAATGTTTTGGAAGACCCTACTTATAAAGTGGTCGTAGACAAACCCAAAAAGAAAGATGCGGAGGAGCAAAATCCGTTTAAACTTTGGGGACTGTAAGATTTTCAGGCCTTACCCCTTTTTTTGACGAACTAGGACTCCCGTTCCAGCCGAACCAATATCGAAATGATAGTTGTTTTTTAATTCTTTTGTTATTTCTGTCTACGGCATCTTCCTTCTTGGTTATTTTTCCTATGTCTTTCATACACTGTTTTTAGAGAGGTTGTTTAGTAGAAAGACGAAGCAATAGGGAAGAAGAGGATAAAATTTTGTTAAACTTTTTTTAATAGGCGTAATTTTTCACACGCTATTTGGCTTTATTACTCATTCCCATAACGTAGGAACCATATACCTGTTCAAAGCTCATAAGTTTAGCTATGCGCATTTTGATTGTTCTAGTTCATCGCTAGCACCGCTGTTGTCTTCTCGGGTAGTCTGCCATCTTTATGCAAACTCGAAAGAAACACTATTTCTTTGGAATGGATGTTCGGGCGATTCCTGTTTACAGCATATCAGAGGAAAAGTACCGATAAGGAAACAAAAAGTGCCGTTATCCATACTGAATGGATAACGGCACATAAAATTTTGATAATGCTTCCTACAACGTTCTTAAATATTCGGCCACCTCACGTGTCTCGTCGTCGGTTAAATTTTGATTGAGCATAATGGCGTTATTGTATTCCTTTAATAATGCCTTTGCAATCGGGTCTTCTTTTAGCATCCCGTCGGGATTTTTGATCATGTTCATTACCCAGGCCGGGCTTCTTCTTTCGTAAACCCCTTTTAAGGCTGGGCCTATCATACGTTTCTCGGCCATATGGCAGGCCGTACAAATGGCCTTGTATTTGGCTTCTCCGGCCGCGGCCATTTCGGCGTTTATAGCCTCATCGAACGAGACATCCTTAAACGGACCAACACCATCATTATCCATATCTACAGGTACGGCTGCTTCCTCTGCGGCTTCCGTCTTTTTCTCTGGTTTGGCGGTCTTCATTTCAAAGCCCTCTTTTTTCTCTTCCTTCTTCTCGCCACAGCTAAAGATCAAACCGCCCATAGCCAACAGGATTATTATTTTTTTCATATGTACTGTGTTTTTGGCTGAAATCGCTTCAGCATCTCTATTGTTTTAGTCCTCTAATATAAGCATTAGGTAAAATTAAAGCACTTCTTCGATAAACTTTATCGCTCTTTTTTCGCTGTACGTGGTATTTTTTGAACCGAAGTAGCCGACATGTCCGCCATATGCGGAAACTTCCAAATACAGATGGGGATTAGAATGCGCCTCCTGGTATGGGTAACATTCGGGCCCTAGGAAGGAGTCATTTTTTGCATTTAGTAGTAATGCGGGAATCTTGATATTCGGTAAAAACTGCAAACAGCTGCATTTTTCATAATAATCCAAAGCATCCTTAAAACCATGGGCCCTGCTGGTATAGATATCATCGAAGTCTTTTAGGGTAATGACATTCTTTATATCGGTATCCGAGATTTTTTCGGGGAAGAGTCTTTGCTTCTCCCGGAGCTTGGCCACCAAATGTTTTTTGAATCGAATGGCGTAAGGAATATTCTTGTATTTCAATAATTCTTTCAAGGAGCTGTGCAGGTTGCAGGGCACAGAAATCCCGATACCTGCCTTGATTTCCTCTGGAAGCTCTCTGCCTTCGCCCAAATATTTCAGGGTCATATTGCCGCCCAAACTAAATCCTTTAATATAGATTTCTGCATACTTATCCAGGGTCAGTATATGTTGTATAACGGCATCTAAGTCTTCAGTCGCTCCGGAATGATAGGAGCGGTAAAGTCGATTGGGTACCCCGCTACAGCTACGCAGATTCATGGCACAAACATCGTAACCGTTTTGATTGAAGGCCTTGGCACTACCCGTAATATAGGCACGTTGCGCATTGCCTTCTAGACCGTGAATAAGCACGACCACCTTTTGTGTTCTGGAAACCGAAATACTCCAATCCAAGTCTAAAAAGTCCCCGTCAGGTAAATCGATTCTTTCCCGTTTTTGCTCAAAATCAGATATTTTACGCCAAATTCCGGCATAAATAGTCGATAAATGGCCTTTTTTGAATAGAAAAGGAGGGTTGTAGGTAGATGGAATAACAGGCATCAATAAAGAATATTGTCTTTTGGCGTTACCGCTTCGGGCAGCTCCTCCTCGTTCAACATATCCCGTAAATCGATTTCAATGGTTCTGCAAAGGGCAGTCATAGGCACATCGTTGATGCGCCCCTCGAACGGATCCTCGCTATTGTCACCAACGACTTCCATGGTCGTGAATATCCATGAAATCAGAACGGAAAACGGAATCATGAGAAATACGTACCAAGCCTCTATCGTTCCAACCGAAGCCATCGAATCATCTTCAAAGACATCCAATAAACCAAAAGGTAAGAGTAATACGAAAATCCACGTAAATACTTTGGAGAAATAACCATATTGCCTGGGAAATGGCGTATTCTTGATTCGTTCACACTTTCCCTGAAGGTTATAGAACTCCTCTAAAACCGATTGCATCTGATCTTCTTGAAACCCGTCGATAATCTGCTTTTGCTTTAAATCGCACACATCGAAGGCTTGGTTTTTGACCAAATGCGTCGCGGGGTTCACTCTTTTTTTCAAATCTATGAACTCTCTCTTGTTCACAAAATTATGGGCCTCGTTGCAAGATATATTACGTTCGTCGTGTTTGTCGAAAACTTTTTCGACCATACGATTTTCTTTGAGCGCCCATGATTTTGGTTGGCGCAGTTGCACGCGCAACGCATTGATCCACCCGATATGCCGGTGAATCATTTGGGTATGCATTTTTTTATCGTATTCTGGATTGTCACTTCTTACGAAACTTAGTACTTGTATTGCCCAGGTACGGCTGTAATTTACAATTCCGCCCCATATTTTACGACCCTCCCAAAAGCGATCATAACTTTGACTATTCTTAAAGCCGATATAGAAGGCGACTGCTATACCGATAACGCTTAGCGGTTGAAACGGAATGTGAATAAACGACCACCCCAAAAAATGATAGATACAAAAGATACCTGTAGCGTAAAGGGTGAAGAAAATTAGGTTTTTCCATGCATATCTAAGGATCAGGCCCCAACCAATATTGCGTTTTATGTACATCTGAAAGTATTTTTATAGTAGAACGACGAAAGTTAAAAATACACAAAAGTTTGCCAATCCGAGGTTTGGGCAAAACGGCCGGTTGAAATCTTTATCGTAAATTTAGACATGGCTTTGAAAATGAAAAAATGCGAACATCTAACGGCAATTTCGACCATCAGGAAACCACAAACCCATAAATGTGCGGAATGCATTAAAATCGGCGCAACCTGGGTTCATCTAAGAACTTGCCAAAGCTGTGGTATTACCTTATGTTGTGACAGTTCGCCGAACAAACACGCCAGCAAGCATGCCAAGGCCAACGCCCACCCTGTGATTATTTCCGCCGAACCCGGCGAGAAATGGATGTGGTGCTACGAACACAAATTAATAGCTAGATATTAGAAAATGACAGATCCCAGATTTCCGGAATTGACCCAACGCCAAGTCGGCATCTTAAAAGAGCAGGGTACCGTAGAATTTTTCAAGGAAGATACCCGTGTATTTTCCTTAGGAGACCTTCAATATGATTTTTTCGTCGTGCTCGAAGGAACGATTTCCATCGAAGATCCTACGAACGATAATAACGTAATTGTAGCACACGGCAAAAATGAATTTTCCGGCGATAGCGGAATGCTCTCGAATAGAGGGGCGCAGTTTCACGCCATTGCCAAGGCAGGTACTACGCTATTGCGTTTGTCTCCTCTTGAATTACGAAGGACAATTGCACAGCACAGCGATATCAGCGATTTGCTTCTCAATGCCTTTTTGTTGCGGCAACAGACCGTTCTAACTGAATATGTAGGCGGCCTCAAATTAGTAGGTTCGGGCAATTCCAAGGAAACCTATGCCATTCGCGATTTTATGGACAAAAACCATATTTGGTACAATTTTGTGGATGTCGATAGTTCGGAGGAAGCCGAGGGGCTCCTTCTTAATTTTAATCTAGAGAAGGCCGATTTGCCCATTTTGATTACCAACGACTCGAAAATCTGCAAGAATCCCTCTTTGGATTCCGTAGCCAGAAATTCGGGGGTGCTTATGGATTTCGAGGATAAGGTCTTTGATCTGCTCGTCATCGGAGCGGGACCTGCTGGTCTGGCGGCTAGCGTCTATGCGGCTTCTGAAGGATTGGAAGTTGTTACCATCGATAGCACGGCACCCGGCGGTCAGGCAGGAAAGAGTTCCAAGATAGAGAACTACTTGGGGTTTCCCACGGGTATTTCAGGGAACGACCTTGCCCATAAGGCTTATATTCAGGCGCAAAAGTTCGGCTGCAATATTTCCATCCCGCATCGGGCGAAGAGTATTGCACATACGGGAAATCATTTTGTGCTATGCGCGACCAATGGAAAAGAAATAAAAACCAGGGCCTTAATGGCGGCAACAGGAGCTAATTATAGTCGGTTGCCCATCGAGAACATTGAAAAGTATGAAGGAAGCGGGGTGTATTATTCCGCTACGGGTATGAACGCGTCTTCGTGTAAGGATGAGATTGTCGGTGTGGTGGGTGGTGGCAATTCCGCTGGCCAAGCTGCACTCTTCTTGGCCGATCATGCCAAAGAAGTACATGTGATTTTACGGGGAAATGACCTTGGGGCGAAAATGAGCGATTACTTGGTACAGCGCATCGAAGCGGCTCCCAATATTTTTGTGCATTTGTTGACGGAAGTAAAAGAATTGAAGGGGGAACACCATCTGGAATCCTTGATTTTAGAAACCAAAGCAGGCGATAAGGAAGAAAAGCCGATTACCAACCTCTTTACTTTTATCGGGGCCAAACCGGGTACGGACTGGCTGGAAGGACTGGTCGCCACAGATGAAAAAGGCTTTATTTGCACCGGACCCGGCATTCAGGAAGAAGACCTTTCCAAGTGTGCCATCTTTCAAAAACGAAAGCCCCAGTCGCTCGAGACTAGCATCCCGGGATTTTTTGCGGTAGGTGATGTTCGAAAAGGCTCGGTGAAACGGGTCGCTTCGGCGGTTGGAGAAGGCTCCATGGCGATAAGCCAAGTGCATCAATTTTTGGGCGAACTTAAGGCACAGAAAACAATTGCTGTATAGGGTAATAGGTAAGGTGCTATCCACTATGCCCAGTACGGGCTTTTCAATGGCCAAACTGGTCGAGATATCGTATCCGCCTTTTTCCGAACGGAATTTTGCTTATTTCGGATAGGTTTCCAACACTTGGGCTTGTTCTTCGATGGCGGCCTTAAATTCCGATTTCAATGCGGTAATCAATTGCGCTACTGGAACGGAGTCTTCGATCAGTGCGGAACCTTGGCCTGCGGACCAAATGGTTTTCCAAGCCTTTGCCTCGGTATCGAGTTCTTTTCCAAAATCGATTTTCGTGTCTTTTTTAAGGTCTTCTTCTGTAAGTCCCGCAGCTTTTAGGCTTGCTCCTAAAAAATTAGCGTGTACCCCTGAAATCGCGGCCGTGTAGACCACATCACTGGCGCCCGCATCAATGATCATTTTCTTGTATTCTTCCGGTGCCTTGCCTTCATCGGTATTGATAAAACGTGTGCCCATATAAGCCAAATCGGCACCCATTTGCAGGGCGGAGGCGATATCGCGACCCGTACTGATACATCCGGAAAGGATAATGGTCTTCTTAAAGAACTTCTTGATTTCGGCGACCAAGGTCATCGGGTTGATGGTACCCGCATGCCCACCTGCTCCAGCGGCCACCAAGATGAGTCCGTCTACCCCGGCTTCCTGCGCTTTTTCGGCATGTCGTTTTTTAACGATATCGTGAAAAACCAATCCGCCATAGCTATGAATGGCATCGACCACCATCGAGACCGCACCCAAGGAAGTAATGATTATGGGTACTTGGTGTTTGACGCACAATCTAATATCGGCTTCTAAGCGAGGATTCGTAGGATGTACAATAAGATTTACGCCGAAGGGAGCGGGTTTTTTACCGGTTTCCTTTTCGTAGGCTGCTAGCTCCGATTTGATTTCGATAAGCCATTCCTCAAAACCTTCGCTAGTTCTTTGATTCAGTGCCGGAAAGGTACCGACAATTCCATTTTTACAGCATTCTATCACCAATTTTGGTCCAGAAATAAGAAACATGGGAGCAGCAATGGCAGGTAGGGAAAGGTCTTTGATAAAGGAAGGGGTAGTACTCATATATGGTGATTTTGTGAATCCTAAAAATAGGAATAAAAATTCAGGCCTCTAAAGCCTGCTTTCAAAGCTACGGATTTTTTAGGTTGCTATGCGCGCATAGTAATTGAGTTAAAGTAGGAATTTGCCTAACCAAAGATTCAATAAACATTTTGATGATAAAAACAAATAATTAAAAACTTAAGGATTTTTAAAAACAAAAATAAAAAATGTCCGTAAATTTGTCCGTGTACGTAAAACCGTCCGTGAATAATTATGGCAACAATTAATTTTTATTTAGACAAACCTGACAAAAAAGGGTATGCACCAATTCATCTTCGAATAAACTGTAATGGAAGCCAAGTTAAGGTTTCTACAGGACAAAAAATAGAACCAAAAAACTTCAATAAATCCAAACAAAAAGCGATTGGTTTAAGTGTAGAAACTCATGAAATAAACCATTATTTAAATTTCCTGAGAGAACGAGCGGACGAACTTTTGCACCACTCTAATAAAAAAATCTTTGTACAAAACGAAGTTAAAAGCGTATTGAACGAACACATAGAAAATTATAAAGAAAATAGCAATGTAAATATTGTGAAGGAGCAAGTTGCACTATATGGAAAACCATTCACTTTTGTTGATTTATTTGCTGGAGCTGGTGGTTTTAGTGAAGGTTTTTTGCAAGCTGAACACAACAATAAATTCTTCGATTTCGTCGTTGCCAACGATATAAATGAAAATTGTGAATTAACTCATGTTGTGCGTTATAATCATCAGTTAGGATTGGATACTGAGTTTTTAAAACAGGATATAACTGAACCTGACTTTTTAGATAATTTATTAGAAAAAATAGACGGACGTAAAATTGACGTTGTATGTGGTGGACCACCTTGTCAAAGTTTTAGTCTTGCAGGAAAGCGAAAAAAATTCGATAAAAAAGACGACCTTTTTTCTCACTATTTAGAAGTCATTAAGGTTTTACAGCCTAAATACTTTGTGATGGAGAATGTAAAGGGCATTTTGACCAAAGAAGGTGGAAAAATAAAAGAATTGATTATTAAAGAAATCAACTCCATTGTTGACACGAAGGAAATACCATTGCTAAATGCATTCATCAAAAAAATACGGACAGAATCAAATTCTTTCCTTTTTGATAGTATTGTAAAAAGAGTTGAACTGGAAAAACTACTTGAAAAAGATAAAGAAACTGGGAAAGCTGATTTTATAGGCTTTGTAGAGAATAGATTTAAAAAACTAACCCCAAAAATCGTTGACTACAAAACCAGTAAGACAGATCAGAATATTAATACAATTCGTCACGGTTTTAACCTTTTGGCAAGAACTAAAGAATGGGAAAAATTAAAACGGGATATTATCAAAGAAAAGGATTTTTGCAATATCGATAGTGATGATTTCGCAAATTCCTTTACAAACTTTTTAACAGAGATAAGCTCTGAAAATATCATTACAAAAATCGAGAATTCTTTTAAAGCTTTGAAAGTCCCAAACAATTACAGAAAGCATTGTGAGAATATTATCACTGCTTTAAAAATATACACAACATCTTTTGATGAATCCATAGAGATTTTAAAATCTCATTGTAACGAATCACAAAAAAATGAATTAGAGACTATTCTTAGAAATATTAGGCTTTATAAAATAGAACAACCATTTGTCGCTAACGCATCAAATTATGGAGTTCCTCAAAATAGAGAAAGAGTACTTTTTATAGGTTGTCGCAAAGACCAAAAATATATTTCCGAAATCCCCGCAACAGTTTCAGAATTTGAAAAAGTGACCATTTTTGAAGCCTTGTACGATTTAGATTTTATTGGTAATAACCAAGAAGCACATCGATATGAAGAAATTGATATTTCCACTCAATACAATGGGACTGCAAAGAAAATGGTTAAACTTCTAAAAAAAAGGAAAATTGATGGAAAACCAATTTCCAAAGGTGGTAAATCATTTGCCGAATGGTCAAAAAAAGGTAGATTAATTGAACGTTTTAAACCTCAAAAAAAACCATTTTACGTCAAGAATTCAGAAGGTCTGGAGAATGGAGAGAAATATTTCGACATACTTAACAATCATAAAACAAGCAATCAAAACGAAACTGTTGTCGAAAGACTCGGAGTAATCTTAAAAAATGGTAATTATAGAAAAGCACAACCAGAACTTGAAAAATTAAATCTTTCTACAAATAAGAGAAATTACAATGTTTTAAAACCACATGAGCAAAGCTCTACAATAATGACTATTGCCGACGATTACATTCACTACAATTCGCCAAGGTCTCTAACAGTTAGAGAAATGGCACGCTTACAATCGTTTGACGACTCATTTGTTTTTCAAGGAAAACGGTCTACTGGTGGAAATAACAGAAAAACAGAAGTGCCACAATACACCTTAGTTGGAAATGCTGTTCCACCTTTATTGGCTAGAGCAGTAGCAAGTGAAATTTTAAAACATATCAATTGAGAAAACTTACAGTTGCAGAACAAGAAAAGATAAAATTACTGACCAAAAATCAAGTTTCTCTAACTCTAATTGAACCTACTGAAACCGGACTAAAAAAATCCATTATGGACGCAACAGGTTCTGTTCGCAGTTATTTGAAAAGTGAAAACATCCACGATTATGAATTGCAAAATCAAGGCACAAAAAGCAAAATAATAATACAAACGATAATTCATACTGGTTTTAAAATTATAAAGTCTAAAGCATCTTTATATAGGCCTTCGACAAAAAATGGAGACCCAAGAATTTGGTTTTATAACCTAAAAAAGATTGCTGACCCGAATGATATTATAGCAATAGCCTATTTTGATGATAGATTTCAAATTTTCAACTTGACAAAATTAGATGTTAGGTCGTTAATTTATTCTTCTATTCAAAATCCTTTTCAAGATTTAATCAATGCAATTAACACGACCGAAAACGAAGTTGCATTCGAGCTTTTGGCAATGTTGAGGAAAATAGCAAATGCTGGTCCAATTCCTTCAATGGTAAATGCAGACACCTCAGTTGGGAGAACATTAGAGACAGCTCTTGGAATTGAAATTAACTCATCAAAAAACCCAGATTACAAAGGGATTGAGTTAAAGTCTTTCAGAAATAATCGAACAAACCGAAAAAATCTCTTTGCGCAGGTTCCTGATTGGAAGTTAAGTAAGTTTAAAAGTTCAGCAGAAATTCTAGATAATTTTGGTTACCAACGTGATGAAGATTTTAAATTGTATTGCACAGTTTCAGCAATTACAAGAAATTCACAGGGTTTGAGTCTAAGAATTGATGGAGAGATAAAGCAATTGATTGAAAACTCTGAAAAACAAGAAGTTGGAGATTTTGTGGTTTGGAAATTGGACAAACTGCACCATCGTTTAAAATCAAAACACAAAGAAACATTTTGGGTAGAAGCCGAAAGTACCAGAATAAATGACCGCGAACATTTTCAATATAAACTGGTAGAGCACACAAAAAAGCCAATTGCTTCTCAATTTGATCTTTTGATTGAGCAAGGAATAATAACACTTGATCATTTAATTAAGCGAAACTCAAGAGGTCGCGTTGTAGAAAAAGGACCGCTATTCAAAATTAAGCCTATGGGAATTGAATTACTATTTCCACCAAGCGAAAGTTATAGCCTAATCTAGGCCGTACTGCCAACGAGGACAGTTGTATATATTTTAGGCCGAGCCATCGTATCTAGCGGCAAAATAACACAAGAAAACAAAATGCTGGACTATATAAAAGAAGTACTAAAAAATATGCCCGACGGATGGTTGCACCTCACCACCCACCGCCTGGATATTTATGATGAACAATTGGCAAAAACCCAATTTTTAGAGCAGTTTGAAGTACTGTATAAAGCGAATAATGCCACCCGATCGGCCCTTGAGAAGTTACCAACGGCCTACGATTACATTCGCTTGGGGCATCCGCTGTCCTGCGTATTGGAATGGGCGATAGCCAAATTGAACAATGTGGAGGCAGAAAACGTAATTGGTTTTTCATCCGAGACGACCCCTATTCTAGCTGTCCTTCGAAAAAATCTGTTGGAGCAGGTCAACACCCAAATTTGCTATACCAACGATTTGCCCGAAAATTTTGATGCAGAATTAATCAAACGAGTGTACGGGTATCACTTTGAATTCAAAAAAGTAGAAAGCTTAGAAGCAATTTCCGAATTCAAGGGAAGTACAATATTTATTTCTAAACCGGACGATATCTCAAAAGTAGCCCGCAATTCAAATATCGACTTTTCCGTGAATCTGTACGGAGAATTGGGAAGTCTGTTGGTCGTCTACGGAGCACAGAATGTGACGTATATCCAAGAAATCCAACACGTACGACGAAGGGAGACCATTGCCATGACACCTTCCGATTGTCTTTTGGCTTTACAACGGCTGACCGGGGAAGCCTCAATAAGCATTCAAGATATTGATATGGACACGGCTAAAAAAACGGTTTTGGCCGAAATCGCGGATATCACCGGTGCACCCACCCCACCCCTGGTCGGTTCAAGTGGCTTATCGGTTCAATACGCCATTATGATGGGGCTCGTTCATGAGGCTTTGGAACATCACCCAGAAAAAGCCATTAAATTTATCGTGCCTCCCAACTGCTACGGTGGCACCAATGACCAAGCGAGACGTGTTGCCACTTGTCTGCCCCATGTAGAAGTGGTCGATTTACTGGTAGATGGCGAGAACGATATGGTACAAAGTATCGATACCATCCTGAATGACATTGCCAAAGAAGATGCGATTCCGTATATCATAGCCGAAATCCCCACCAACCCAAGGGTCGAGGTCCCGGATTTATTGAAATTAAAGTCCGTATTGAATGCGGTTCGTAAGACGCCCTCTGGCGAATTGGCCGTTGATCCCGTTTTTATTTTGGACCAGACGTTTTGCCCAAATCTGCACTTTTTAGGACAGGGTGAAATATTGGATACGGGCAGGGCGATTTCCTATGCGAGTGGGTCTAAATTCCCCAGTGGTGGACAATGTACGGCGGGCTATGTGGTCGGAAATAGAAAAGCCGAAGGTTTAATGGGGAAGATAGCATTGCACCTGCGTCTTTGCGACAACGAGGCGACACCACATCAATATCAAATATTGGCCGAACAACTGCCCTCAATGAACCAACGAATTCGGGAAGCCTATACCAACACCCGTGAGTTTGTAGACTTCATTCAGGCCAGCTTACCATCCGCCAAAATCAATTTCGTTTCGGAAGAATTGGCACAACAAGGGTTTATGCCTTCGGTATTTTCGTTAGATCTTCCGACTAAGGGAGATACGCCCGTAGAAAAGGAAGCCTATAAGAGAGCGTTGAATCACAAACTGATTCAGATGATGATTACCGAAATTCCCGAGGAGAGCAAGTATTGTGTCAGCTATGGGCAGCTAAAGGGATGTTATTGGACGATTCCCGCAACGTCTACGCAAGGCACCACAAAGGAAGGCGATAAAGACTATATTGCCCGTGTGGCCCTTTCTCCATCTATGGATTTAGAACGGCATAAAGAGGTCTTTTCGGAATTTGTGGAGCAGATTTGAACAAGTTGCAGCCAATGCGCCGCAAATTAAATTACAGCGAAAACCCAACGAAAGGAAATTGAAACGAAGTATTTGTCATACATCACCTTTTCACGACAGCTTTCCGACTCGCCAAATAAACCCCTAACAAAACCAAACACGCCGCCAAAATTTTTATAGTGGTCAGGTGGTCTTGGCCAGTGGCGACCGCATAGAGTATGCCTATTAAAGGTTGTACATAAATAAACGCACTTACCGTAGAGGCCTTCAACTGGGTCAGTGCAAAAATGTTGAAAAGATAGGTACAAAAGGTTGTGCCGAGAATAACAAAAGCAATTTTCCAAAGCGCTTCAAAAGGTAGGTTTGGCCAATCGATTTCCACGAATTCCTGATAACCAAAGGGTAAGCAGATGACTATTCCTATGGTGAACAACCATTTCATGAACGTCAGGGGGTGGTATTTTTCGATCAACGTTTTGGCAATGATCAAATACGTACCATAAAAAACGGCGTTTAATAGGATGTAAAAATTTCCCAGCGCAATATTCGGGGCATCTTGGCGTATTTCATTTCCAAAAAGAATCAGACCTAGGGCACCTGCCAGACCGATAACGATGCCGAAAACTTTTCGAGGCACGATTTTTTCCTTGATAAGAATTGCGGAAAGGAGTAAGACGATGATAGGGGTAACGGTAATCAGAACGGCACTATTGATGGGAGTGGATAACGCTAAGCCCTTAAAAAAGGCCAACATATTGATGCCCATACCGAAAACGGCACAAACCAGCATTCTACGGTAATCTTTTGTATCGATTTTTTCCTTGGGCCCGAAAAAGGAAGCCAACCAAAACAAAACCGATGCCCCGATGACCCGGAGCATTATAAAACCGAAAGGCTGCACATAATTCGGCATGACCCCTTTCGCAATCGTGTGGTTTAGACCATAAATGGTGGTCGCCCCGATGGCCGCCAGAATGGCCAAAGCTCTCCTGCTCACGAATGGATGGCATCTTTGGCGGCCTCGACCACTTTTTTGCTATTCCCGATAAAGATTCGGTCTTTGACGAGTATCACCGGTCGTTTTAAAAAGGTATAGTGTTCCAAAATCAGTTTTTTGAAATCGCTTTCCGCCAGCTGCTTTTCGTGTAATCCTTGTTGACGATAGAGACGTGCCCTTTTACTAAACAGCGCTTCATAACTTCCTGCCAACGCTTTCATCTCTTCCAATTGGGATGGGGTAATAGCTTCCGTTTTAATATCCTGCAATTCGAAGCCCTCAGTGGGTTGTACTTCTTTGATGATGCGTTGGCAGGTGTCACAGGTGCTTAGATGGTAAATTTTCATCGTGAGGAATTTTTTGTTTCCGTGGCTGGTACATCCCTAGTAATCGGAGTTTCGGCCAGCTACCAGACAGTGGTGGAAATCTTAAATCGATTAATTACAATACAAAGAAACCCAATTCCTTTGAAAAGGACTATTTTTAAATTCCGATGATGCAAAAAACGATTATAAGCACCGTCCAAAAAGTCAAAATCAGTTCCGAAAAGGATTTCCTT
This sequence comes from Aggregatimonas sangjinii, assembly GCF_005943945.1. Lineage (GTDB taxonomy): Bacteria > Bacteroidota > Bacteroidia > Flavobacteriales > Flavobacteriaceae > Pelagihabitans > Pelagihabitans sangjinii. The sequence continues at coordinate 4,568,584 of NZ_CP040710.1, forward strand.
AAAATAAGGAGAGCTCTAGGCATCAAAACTTAAATAAGAATCAATTACTATGCACTACCCCTTCGAAGTGACCCTGCAAAACCGTAAAATACTGTACAAAATCCTTGAGAATACACCCAAAGAGGAATTATTGAGGATTCCGGATGGTTATCGGAACAACATTTGGTGGAATATCGCCCATACCGTAGTTACACAACAGATTTTGGTGTATAAGTTTAGCGGATTGCAAATGCGGGTACCACAGGAATTAGTAGATAAGTTTATGAAAGGCACCGTTCCCGATGGTACCGCCACCGATGACGAAATGAAACAAGTAAGCGCATTCCTGTTCTCGACCCTGGAGTGGACGCGCGAAGATTATGACACAGATCTGTTCAAAGACTACAATGAATATACGACCAGTAACAATGTTACGCTCAAAAGTATCGATGACGCCATTACCTTTAATATATTTCACGAGGGACTGCACCTTGGTGCCATCCTAGCTTTGCAAAAAGCACTGAAAAACTAAGGGAATCAGGACTTTTCCTTTGCCATAAGAAAGGGTGCCACCTCTTTAAAAGGAAGCGTTAATATGATAGGGCCATCGGCGTAGGATGCCACTTCATACGGATTGTACAGTAGCTGCACTCCTTCTTGGGTAAACCCGATATTTTCCGGAAGGTAAAAACTATCCCTTTCGAACATAAGGCCGGTATAGTTGATAGACTTGTCGATAGGAATGGCTTCCTGTTCCCGAAATTTTGCCTCGGCGAACGCTTCAAATTTTTCGTTGCTTTCGAAGAGTTCCCAATTCTCCAATTCGGTTCCCTTGGTCTTGTCAAAGTTTAAAAATCGTTTGGAGGTGTATCCATGTGCCCCGCCTGTAAAAACGTAAGAATTCAATGCTATGGTAAGAAAGGTATCGTCTTCGTAGATGAGGTCTCCATCTACTTTCGCTTCCCAGCCAGGGGATTCGTCTTCGAACATGGTCTTCATTTCTTGATAGCCATTGTTAAACGATTGGATGGCATCATTCAAATTGTTGACGGTAAGTTCGTCATCAAAAAGTAACAAGGAGATTATTTCCTCTTCTAGGGCGGTATCGATGGTCGTGGCGATTTTAGAGTTCTCGACCGCCTTAGGTATGGTTATCGTTACTTGTGGGCAATCTGCGCACAGTTCTCCATTCGGCAATTTAGCTTGTTCCTTTATTTTAATTTTTTCGAACGTAAGTTTGTCGGTGTGGGAGCAACCAACAACTAGTAAAAGGAGCAATAAGCGGATTAGCTGGGATTTCATGAAAGTTCGATTTTGGGAATGCAACTCAAGGGGAGTTCATTGTATCCTTCCAAAGATAACGATACATTTGTGTCATTAATTATACTATATGGATGATAAAAAGTTAAAATTCAATAGTAAGACCATTCACGGAGGTCAGCAACCGGATGCTGCATACGGCGCGGTCATGCCTCCGATATATCAAACCTCTACCTACGCACAGTCGACTCCCGGGAGCCATAAAGGATATGAATACTCACGTTCGGCGAACCCCACTCGAACCGCTTTGGAAAAAAGTTTGGCAAGTATCGAAAACGGTACGTACGGCTTGGCTTTTGCAAGTGGTTTGGCCGCCATTGATGCCATTATAAAATTATTGAACCCCGGCGATGAGGTGCTTTCCACCAACGACCTGTACGGCGGTAGCTATAGATTGTTCAGACAGGTTTTCGAAAAATTTGGGATCAAGTTTACCTTTATCGGGATGCAGGATGCCGAAAAAATCGAGGGATACATAAGCGATAAAACGCGATTGATTTGGGTGGAGACCCCTACCAATCCCATGATGAACATTATCGATATCGAAGCCGTTTCGGTAATTGCAAGGAAACACAAGATACTACTAGCGGTTGACAATACCTTTGCAACCCCTTACTTGCAAACACCCCTGGATTTGGGTGCCGATATCGTAATGCATTCGGCCACCAAATATTTAGGGGGCCATAGCGATGTTGTGGTGGGTGCCTTAGTTGTTAAAGACAAAGAATTGGCCACTAGGCTGTATTTTATTCAAAATGCCAGTGGTGCCGTTTGTGGGCCTATGGACAGTTTTTTGGTATTGCGGGGAATTAAGACACTACATGTACGAATGCAACGCCATTGCGAAAACGGGAAGGCGATTGCCGAATATCTAGCACAACATCCAAAGATAGAAAAGGTGTATTGGCCCGGTTTCAAAGACCAAGCGAACCACGATATCGCCAAACATCAAATGAACGATTTTGGGGGAATGATTTCTTTCGTTCCCAAAGGGGGTAGTTATGAGGATGCCATCAACATTGCGGAAAAATTGCGCGTGTTTACCTTGGCCGAATCGCTCGGGGGAGTAGAGAGCTTGGTGGGCCACCCCGCTAGTATGACCCATGCAAGTATTCCGAAGGAGGAACGGGAAAAAAGCGGGGTTGTAGATGCATTGATCCGCTTAAGCGTGGGCATAGAAGACGAAGCCGACCTGATTGCCGATTTGGAACAGGCCCTTGTTTAGGCTCGATGTCGTATCAAAGAGATATTTTATCAAATTTTTAAATAAATAGCGGTCAAATTATAATAATAGCATAATTTTGCCGCTATATCTCGAAATCAATAAAAATAATTAAGTCCGAATAGTGTATGGAAGCAAAAATAAATGCGTTTATGGATGAGGTCAGGACCAGAAATGGTCACGAACCTGAATTTATACAAGCGGTACAAGAAGTGGCTGAGACGGTTATCCCGTATATCGCCAAACACAAAATCTACAATGGCAAGAACATACTTTTGCGTATGGTGGAGCCGGAGAGATTACTTTCTTTTCGTGTCGCATGGATCGATGATGATGGTGAGATTCATGTAAATCGGGGCTATCGTATTCAAATGAACTCCGCAATTGGTCCGTACAAAGGCGGGCTGCGTTTTCATCCTTCGGTAAATGCCAGTATTCTAAAATTCTTGGCGTTCGAACAAGTGTTTAAAAATAGCTTGACAACCCTACCGATGGGCGGGGGAAAGGGAGGCTCGGATTTTGACCCCAAAGGAAAATCCGATGATGAGGTAATGCGTTTTTGTCATGCATTTATGATCGAACTATGCCGGCATATCGGCCCGAATACCGATGTACCCGCTGGGGATATAGGTGTGGGAGCGCGCGAAATCGGCTTTCTTTTCGGAATGTATAAAAAAATACGCAACGAGTTTACCGGTGTATTGACCGGGAAGGGACTCTCGTGGGGCGGATCCAAAATACGTCCGGAAGCAACGGGTTACGGAACCGTATATTTCGCGCAGAACATGTTACAAACCAAGAACGAGGATTTCGAAGGAAAGACTGTCGTTATCTCCGGTTCGGGAAATGTGGCTCAGTATGCTGCCGAGAAGGTCATACGTTTAGGAGGAAAAGTAGTTACCCTTTCCGATTCAGGAGGATATATTTATGATGCCGATGGCATAGATGAAGACAAATTGGCCTTCGTTATGGATTTGAAGAATAACAAACGAGGTAGAATATCGGAATATACAGATAAGTATACATCTGCCAAATTCCATAAAGGAAAAACACCATGGGATGTGAAATGTGATATCGCCCTGCCCTGTGCCACACAAAACGAATTGCATGAGGAAGACGCCAAAAACCTTTTGGATAACGGTTGTATGTGTGTTGCGGAGGGTGCCAACATGCCCTGCACCGCAGAAGCGGTACATCTATTTCATAAAAAGAAGATTCTCTTCGCTCCTGGGAAAGCCTCCAATGCCGGTGGCGTTGCCACTTCCGGTTTGGAAATGTCCCAAAACTCTTTAAGAATCAGCTGGACACGCGAGGAGGTAGACGAACGTCTAAAAGGGATTATGGAAGATATTCACGATTCCTGTATCGAATACGGTAAGGAGAAAGACGGGTACTGCAATTACGTTAAAGGTGCCAACATCGCCGGTTTCGTAAAAGTAGCCGATGCCATGCTTGCGCAAGGGGTGATTTAAGTCTGTAGAAGCAGCGTACGAAGTATAAATATTTAAAGTGTGAAGATTTCTTTTGAAATTCTTCGCACTTTTGTTTTGTGGATAGTTTTACATCAAGGTCGAAAATCGAGGTGGTTACACCACATTTTTGGGAGTCCAGACCGTGAAAGAATCGGTGCGGATTTGAATTAATCTCTCAAGTCATAGCCCTTCAACTTCGTGCTTTTAGTTTCTTACTTCGTACTTTTCCAAACTATCTTTGCCAAAACCAAGTACATGCGATGCAAGTAACCACAAAAGCCATTATCCTGTCTTCTTTGAAATATGGCGATACCAGCTTGATTGTGAAGGCTTTTACGGCATCCGATGGACTAAAAAGTTACCTGCTGAAAGGTATTTTGGCATCAAAAAAAGGGAAACTGAAGACAGCATTGTTTCAACCTCTCACCCAACTGGAACTTGTGGCAAATCACCGGAACAAAGGCACCTTGGAAAGTATTCGCGACGCAAAGCTGAGCCATCACTATCAAACCCTGCATACCGATATCGGTAAAAATGCCTTGACCATGTTTCTAGCCGAAATCCTGAGCAATAGCATTCATGAGGAAGAGCCCAATCACGAACTTTTTGATTTTTTAGAAGCCTCGTTGCAGTGGTTGGATGTACATGAAAAAGTATCGAACTTTCACATTTATTTTTTGTTACGGTTGACCAAATATTTGGGATTCTTTCCTGATACTAGCGCTATCGATGCTACCTGTTTTGATCTTCTCGAAGGCGAGTTTACCAACACCCCATCGCTCAATCCGATTCTTATCGACAAGAACTTAACCCTTTTCAAAACCTTTTTGGGCATAAATTTTGATGCATTGGAAACCGTAAGGATGAGTAAGACCGAACGGCACGACCTTTTAAAATCCCTTATTCTATATTTTGAATTACATTTGCAGGGATTTCGAAAACCCAAATCCCTTGCCATTTTAAATGAAGTTTTTAGTTAGTGAATTCATGATGCGCAAGATTTGTTTCGGTGTGATTATGCTGTTTTTTCAGCTGATTTCCGCCCAGGAAATCACGGTACGCGATGCCGAAAATCAGGAACCCATTCTCAACGTTGCGGTCTACAACCTTGATAAATCTAAAACAGTAATTACCGATTTTGATGGAAAATGCAATCTTTCCATTTTTGACAGAAACGAGCGCATCTTCTTTAAACATATTTCCTATCAGGCTAGAAGAAGTACTAAGGCACAAATCCTAAAACAGAAGGGCAATATATATCTTGTGCTTAAAGCCGAGCAGTTAGACGAGGTGGTAATGTCGGTGTCAAAATGGGAACAACAGAAGAAAGACATTCCTCAGAAAATAGTTTCCATCGATGCGCGCGAGATCGCTTTTGCCAATCCGCAGACCTCGGCCGATGTATTGCAAAGCAGCGGTAAGGTTTTTGTTCAAAAAAGTCAATTGGGCGGTGGAAGCCCTATGATTAGGGGTTTTTCAACCAATAGACTGCTATTGGCAGTAGATGGCGTACGCATGAACAATGCCATCTTTAGGGGCGGGAATCTGCAAAATGTTATCTCTATCGACCCATTTACGATAAAAAATACCGAGATTATCTTCGGTCCGGGATCTGTAATCTACGGAAGCGATGCGATGGGAGGGGTCATGAACTTTTATACGCAAAAGCCCATGTTTGCAGATGTCGATAGTCTCGTGCTGACCGGTAATGCCAACTATAGGTTCTCAAGCGCCAATACTGAAAATACAGCGCACGTCGATTTTAATATCGGTAAGAAAAAATGGGCCTTTTTAACCAGCCTTACCTATAATGATTTTGGGGATTTAAAGATGGGTAGACATGGCCCGGAATCGTATTTGCGAAATACCTACACGCAACGTATTAACGGTGAAGACGTACTGTTGACCAACCCAAATCCGGAGAAGCAGCTTCCCACAGGCTATGATCAGATCAACCTGATGCAAAAAATCGCCTATAAACCGAACAACAACTGGCTTTTCCATTTCAATACACATTATTCACAAACATCGGATTACTCGAGGTACGATCGTTTGATACGCCCCAATAGTGCCGGTGATGGATTACGTTCGGCTGTATGGAATTACGGTCCCCAAAAATGGCTATTGACCAATTTTCAGCTGTATAAAAAAGGAAAGGGTAAGTTCTATGATGGTTTGAAAGTAACGACAGCCTACCAACATTTTGAGGAAAGTAGAAACGACCGTAATTTTGGGGAAACAACACTGTTTTCTACGAAGGAGAAGGTAGACGCGATTTCTACGAACGTCGACTTTGAGAACAAGAAAATAGGGAACCTCAGATTGTACTATGGGGGTGAGTATGTGTTTAACAAAGTTGGCTCCGAAGGTACCCAAACGAATATCGAAACCAATAGTATCGCAAGGGCTGCGTCGCGCTATCCCGATGGTTCGACATGGCAGACCGTAGCAGGATATCTTAGCGGTGAGTACAAGGTACGCCCCAATACTACATTGCTGACAGGCCTTCGCTACAGTCATGTGTGGATCGATGCCCTTTTCGACAAGACCTTCTATCCCTTTCCTTTTGATAATGCCGATTTGAATAATGGTGCCCTGACAGGAAGCCTGGGCATCAGTTGGTTTCCAAAAGCCGATCTTCAGATAACCGCCAATGGCTCAACCGGTTTTCGCTCGCCGAATATTGATGACATTGGTAAATTATTCGACTCGGAACCAGGTGCGGTGGTTGTCCCGAATGCCGATTTGGAACCGGAATATGCCTACAACGCGGAATTTGGGGTGCGCAAGAACTTCAACGATAAGCTGGTCTTTAAAGGAGCCGCTTTCTACACATATTTAGTAGATGCGCTGGTGCGTAGGGATTTTCTCTTTAACGGTCAATCCGAAATTACGTATAATGGTGAGCCGAGCACGGTACAGGCTATTCAAAATGCGGCCAAGGCGTACGTGTATGGCCTTGAATTTAGCTTAGAGGCTTTTCTAACCGACAATATCACCATAACATCGAACCTAACGCTTACCGAAGGTGTCGAAGAGGAAGACGACGGTACCGATTCTCCCGGAAGGCATGTCGCTCCGACCTTTGCGGACCTTCATTTTATCTGGAAGAACCAAAAACTTCAAACCGATTTGTTTCTCAATTACAATGGGGAAATAGCGTTTGACGATTTGGCGGTATCGGAACGAAGCAAGGCCTTTATCTATGCGAGCGATACCAACGGTAATCCCTATTCGCCATCGTGGTATACACTGAATCTTCGTACGCAGTACAATATATCGAACGCTTTTAAAGCGACCTTGAGTTTGGAAAATATGACCAACCAACGGTATCGAACGTATTCATCGGGAATCGTAGCTCCCGGAACCAATTTAATTCTCGGTATGGGATATCATTTTTAGGCATAAAAAAAGCCCAATGATTTCCATTGGGCCCTTGATTCTTAGATTTTTGGGATTATTCCATCATTTTTTTGGAAATCTCCTGCATTTCTTTTGCTTTCGCTGTCATGTACTCTGTTAACTTAGAGGCATCACTAGCGGAAAGGCCACTCATGATTTCCTGAGACTTGGTTGCAAGTTCCTGACCTTTGGTACCTAGGTTTGAAATTGCGGTCATGTCTTTACTCTCGGCAGCAGCTTTGTACTCTTCGATATAGGAATCATAAGCTTCTACATATTCGGTAACGGCAGGGTTCTCAAAACTTGGAACTCCGTCGGTCATATCCGAAATAGCGTCGCTTGCCTCATCCATAGCTTCACCAGCGGCATCTCCGGCTTCATCCATAGCCTCACCGGTAGCATCGGCTGCATCTTCCATTCCTTCTTTGGCTTTGTCGGCAGCATCCTTACAAGAAGTAAACGAAATGGCTAAAGCCAACATCATAAGGGTACTTAAAAATACTTTTTTCATGTTTTAAAAATTTAATGTTAGATTAATTGTTTGGAGTCATATACGTTCCAAATCTTTCTTTGGACGCCTTTTTTTAACAAATCGTTCAAATCGAAGGTGATTCAAGCAAAATTTCCATCAAAAATTTCGTCAAAAAAGACTAATTTTGCACCCTTAAATCGCAGCGCCACAAGTAATTCGTATGAAGTTCGCAGAATATAAGGGATTGGACCTTCCAAAGGTCGCAGAAGAAATTCTCGAGTACTGGAAGCAAAATCGAATTTTCGAAAAAAGCGTTTCCACCAGGGAAGGCAAACCTAGTTATGTCTTTTATGAAGGACCACCCTCGGCAAACGGTATGCCGGGCATTCATCACGTTATGGCGCGTACCATCAAGGATATTTTTCCGCGATACAAGACAATGAAAGGTTTTCAGGTCGAGCGAAAAGCAGGGTGGGATACCCACGGGCTTCCGATTGAGTTGGGCGTTGAAAAAGAATTGGGTATCACTAAAGAGGACATTGGAAAGAAAATTTCGGTGGAAGAATACAATGCGGCCTGCAAAAAAGCCGTCATGCGTTATACCGATGTTTGGAATCGCATGACCGAGCAAGTGGGGTACTGGGTCGATATGGCCGACCCGTACGTTACCTACAAGTCCAAATATATGGAGTCGGTTTGGTGGTTGTTAAAACAAATTTACGATAAGGGGCTCATTTACAAAGGATACACCATTCAACCGTATTCCCCTAAGGCAGGTACCGGTTTGAGTTCGCACGAGCTCAACCAGCCGGGCACATATCAGGACGTTACCGACACCACGGTAACAGCACAATTTAAAACGATTGAAAGTAGTCTACCTCAATTTCTACAAAATGAGGGTGATGTATACATATTAGCTTGGACGACCACTCCGTGGACGCTTCCGTCGAATACGGCACTGACCGTAGGAGCCAAAATAGATTATGTATTGGTAGAAACATACAACCAATACACCTTCAAACCGATGAATGTCATTTTGGCGAAAAATCTGGTCGCCAAGCAGTTTGCCGGAAAATTTCATCAGGTAGATGCAAAACCGGAGCTATTGGCTTACGCCGCCGGAGACAAAAAGATTCCATTTTTTGTTGTAAAAGAATTTAAGGGCAAAGATCTAGTCGGTATCCGATACGAACAGTTGTTATCTTATGTGCAGCCCTACCAGAACCCCGATAATGCCTTTCGAGTCATCAGTGGAGATTTCGTCACGACCGAAGATGGTACTGGAATCGTGCATACGGCACCTACCTTTGGTGCGGATGATGCCTTAGTGGCTAAACAAGCAGTGCCTGAGGTACCACCTTTATTGGTTTTGGATGAGAATAATAATGCTGTCCCCTTAGTTGATTTACAGGGAAAATTTAGGCCCGAATTAAAGGAATTCGGTGGTAAGTACGTCAAAAACGAATATTACGAAGACGGTGTGGCCCCGGAGAAGTCGGTCGATGTAGAGCTTGCCATAAAGCTTAAGGAGGAAAACAAGGCCTTTAAAGTTGAAAAATACGTTCACAGTTATCCGAATTGCTGGCGAACCGATAAGCCGATTTTATATTATCCACTGGATTCTTGGTTCATTAAGATCACCGATGTTAAAGATCGGATGTTCGAACTGAACCAAAGCATCAATTGGAAACCGAAATCGACCGGTGAAGGCCGATTTGGCAACTGGTTGGCCAATGCCAATGATTGGAATCTTTCCCGCTCTCGATATTGGGGCATTCCCCTACCGATTTGGCGTACCGAAGATGGTACCGAAGAATTGATGATCGGATCTGTTGCCGAACTAAAGGCCGAAATGCAAAAGGCTTTGACCGCCGGAGTATTGGAAAAGGATATTTTCGACGAATTTATTGTGGGTGACATGTCGGAAGATAATTACGACAAAATCGACCTGCATAAAAACATCGTAGATGCGATAACGTTGGTATCCCCTTCGGGAAAAACTATGAAGCGGGAAAGCGACTTGATCGATGTTTGGTTCGATAGTGGCGCTATGCCCTACGCACAGTGGCATTATCCTTTTGAAGAAGGACAGAAGGCCCCCTCTAGCTCCCCCTCAGGAGGAGAATTAAAGGGCTCTTTATATCAGACTGCACGAAAATCTAGCTATAAGTTGTTTAAAAACTTGGCCGCTGAAAGAAAAAAGTATTCTACGGATGCGGAGAAGATTCTATGGGAGTCTTTACGTGGAAAAAAACTAGATGGTTTCAAATTCAGAAGAGAACACATTATCGATGAATTTATTGTGGACTTTGTATGCTTATCAAAACAATTAATTATTGAAGTTGATGGAGGATACCACCTCAAGCAAGAAGTAAAAGAAGCAGATGAGCTCAGAACAAAAATTCTAGAAAATGATTTAGGTTTCCACCTTATTCGGTTTACAAATGAGGAGGTAATAGTGAATATTGATTCTGTCTTAAAAACTATTTCCAAAAAACTGAACAACCTTCCCCCTGAGGGGGAAACGAAGGGGGCCTTAGGCATTCCTTTCCCCGCCGACTTTATCGCCGAAGGTGTAGACCAGACGCGTGGTTGGTTCTATACCTTGCATGCCATAGGCACCATGGTCTTCGATTCGGTGGCCTATAAAAATGTCGTATCCAATGGTTTGGTTCTCGATAGGGAAGGCAAGAAAATGTCGAAACGTCTTGGGAATGCTGCCGACCCTTTCGAGACTATGGATGCCCATGGGGCCGATGCGACCCGTTGGTATATGATCGCTAATGCCAACCCCTGGGACAACTTAAAATTCGATATCGAGGGTATCGTCGAGGTAAAACGAAAGTTTTTCGGAACCCTCTACAACACCTATTCTTTCTTTAGCCTGTATGCCAATATAGATGGATTTTCATACGACGAGGCCGATATTCCATTAGACGAGCGCCCTGAAATCGACCGGTGGATCCTTTCGGAATTGCATACGCTCATTCGAACCGTTGATGCTGCTTACGCCGATTACGAGCCGACCAAGGCAACGAGGGCTATATCGGAGTATGTACAAGAAAATCTTAGCAATTGGTATGTGAGATTGTGTAGAAGGCGTTTTTGGAAAGGCGATTATCAAAAAGACAAGATTTCGGCTTACCAAACATTATATACTTGCCTGATTACCGTTGCCAAATTATCGGCTCCTGTGGCACCATTTTTTATGGATCGTTTGTATAAGGATTTAACGGCGGCGACCAAGACCGAGCGTTTTGAAAGCGTGCATCTGGCCGAATTCCCATCCTTTGATAGTACGATTGTGGATACGACTTTGGAAGGAAAGATGGAAAAAGCGCAAATCATTTCTTCTTTGGTGCTTTCCATCCGTCAAAAAGAAAAGATAAAAGTGAGGCAGCCGCTACAACGAATAATGATTCCTGTTTTGGACGAAAAGCAGAGGCAAGAAATCGAAGCGGTGGCCGATCTCATTAAATCGGAGGTCAACGTTAAGGAAATCGAATTGCTCGATGATGCCGCTACGATTTTGGTAAAGCAGATAAAGCCCAATTTTAAGACCTTAGGGCCTAAATTTGGGAAGGATATGAAACAAATCGCCCAAGTTGTGGCGAAGTTCACCAAAGAAAATATCCAAGAAATTGAACAGAATGGCGAAATTAATATTGAAATTGAAAATAAAATAATTACTTTACAGTTATCCGATGTAGAGATCACATCACAGGATATTGAAGGTTGGCTGGTCGCAAGTGCTGGTTCGCTTACGGTTGCGCTGGATATTTCTATCGATGATGACCTTAAAAAAGAGGGTATCGCACGGGAATTGGTCAATCGAATCCAGAACATCAGAAAGGATTCTGGTTTTGAAGTGACCGATAAAATCGATATCAAAATCCTCAAAGATGGGTCGGGATTGGTCGAGAAAGCTGTAGCAAGCAACTTGCAATACATAAAGGCGGAAACATTGACCGCAGAACTCGATTTTGAGGAAAAACTGGAACAGGGCACGGCAATTGCCTTTGATGAAGTGAAAACGAAATTATTTATTGAAAAACATTAATATGATGGCACAGGATTTAAATGTTAGATATTCGGACAAAGATTTAGCGGAATTCAAAGCGCTGATCGAAACAAAAATAGAAAAAGCGAAATCCCATTTAGAATTGCTGAAGAGTTCATATATGAACGACGGAAATAATGGTACGGATGATACCTCACCTACCTTTAAGGCTTTTGAAGAGGGTTCCGAAACCATGAGTAAGGAAGCCAATACGCAATTGGCTATTCGTCAGGAGAAATTCATCAGGGATTTGAGAAACGCGTTATTGCGTATTGAGAACAAAACATATGGTATTTGCAGGGTAACCGGTAAATTGATCAATAAAGAACGGTTGAAACTCGTGCCACATGCCACCTTAAGTATCGAGGCCAAGAATATGCAGAAATAATGAAAACGTCCGCCAATCGGCGGACGTTTTTGTAGCTACCCATGAAAACCCCCTTCATTTTAATATTTCTTTTATCACTTTCTATTGGGGTTTCCCAAACCTTGGTTGAAAAAACCATAGTTGATTCCAGCATCCTTTTTATTGAAATCGATGCCGCGAACTGTTATGCTATCGCTATGGAAACCACCGAAGGGAATGAGATGCGCATCATGGCGGAAATGGATGGCGAATACCATAGCGATTTGGTATTGAAAGTCCGCGAAGAGGGAAATACCCTGCAAGTTGGTGCCGGTTTTCAGCCGAATTTTAGAAAACCCAATGATAAGTTAAGTGCCCATAAGGTAGTTTCGATAGCACTGCAGTTGATACTACCGAAAAATAAGCGTGTGGTTTTAAATGGAACAAGTTGCAACATTTCCGCAAAGGGATCCTATTTGAATTTAGCAGTTGCCCTCAATGATGGACAATGTGTTTTGGAAAATATTTCGGAAGAGGTCACTGTTAGAACCCAAAGTGGTGATATCTTGGTCAAAAGTGATGGGGCTACCATATCGGCTGAAAGCAAATATGGCAACGTTGGCACGAACAAGATTCCCGAAGGGAACAATAGGTATGTGCTAAAGACCGTTACTGGGAACATTCGTTTCAGTGAAATGGAATAATATCCCTACTTTTGCGCACTATTTGCAGTATACGATACATGAGCATAAAAAAATCACTTTTATTGATACTGTTCATATTGGTCATCGACCAATGGAGCAAAATTTATATCAAGACAAGTTTTGTTTTAGGGGAGTCGGTTGCTATTTTCGATTGGTTCAAAATTCTTTTTATAGAGAACGAGGGTGCTGCTTGGGGAGCAAAATTGAGTGATGTTTTGCCTGTTTCGGACAGCACTGGCAAACTGATTCTAACAATATTCAGATTGTTCGCTATTGCCGGTATTGGCTACTGGTTATTCGATTTGATCAAGAAAAAAGTTTCTAGCACCTATATTTTAGCGGTATCCTTCATTTTTGCAGGGGCTTTGGGAAACATTATCGATTCTGTGTTCTATGGCCTGCTATTCGATCATAGCGGTCATCAGGTGGCAACCCTATTTTCAAATGAACCTTATGGGAGTCTATTCTATGGAAAGGTAGTAGATATGCTCTATTTTCCTATGATAGATACCACATGGCCAGAGTGGGTTCCTCATTTCGGAGGCAAGAACTTCAGATTTTTTGAACCAGTATTCAATATAGCCGATATGGCAATTAGTACGGGGGTCGGTATTTTAATTGTCTTCAATAAAAAGGCTTTTGGTCCTAAAAAGGAGATAGACCCCGAAATTCCCATGAGCGAAACAGATGCATCTCAGGACTTGGAAAAAGAATAGATTTTTTTAGGGGTTACGCAGTAGTCCAATCGGATGTCATGAGGGGCGACATCGCTTATTGGATCTGCCGACTCGAAGAATGATAGTCCTATTTTAATGACTTCCGCTCGACATTCTTTTAGAAACCCGTCGTAAAATCCTTTGCCATAGCCTACACGGTTACCGAATTTGTCAAAAGCGACCAGGGGCACAAAAACTACATCTAACCGATGAGGAGGTAGGGCAATACCATCTAGGGGTTCGGGAACTCCCCAAGAACTTTCAACAAATTTGGTGGCATCGGTCAAGAGAAAATGTGAGAGCGTATTCCCTTCTACCTTCGGTACGATTACGTGCTTATCTTTTCCCTGAAGTATGGTGAGTACAAAGGATGTGTCGATTTCCCGTTTGGCCGAAATAGGCATAAACAGGTGAAAATAATCATGATGCCAGATGGGTAGTTGAAGTAGAGCGTTGGCGATTGCCAAACTTGATTGCGATAATGTTTCTTCAGAAATTTTTTTTCGAAGGAGACCATAACTCGAGCGCAACTCTTTTTTGAGCATGATACCGGGAAAAAATAAGTGAAGTAACGGTTTTTTTTACTTATAACTCAAAGAAATATAATCCTAACTATTCCTTAAGGGTAACGTAAAAGTATATTTTGATGCAGAGCATTAGAATCAAGTAAGTACCAAGAGTAATTGCGTATTTGTCCATGTCGGGAGATTGATTGCCCCAATATAGCTAAAAAAGCGTTTTGACACTCTATTAAATGCATTTTTTTATCGATGAACTACACATTTTTTGATGGTATTTCTTATGTGGAAAACACCAAACATCTTAATTCATTGATAACAAAGTAGTTATGTTTTTGTAAAACATATGTCCTTTTTCTAATGATTGAGGATCACTTCATTTGCAGGATTTGATGATATTTCCGCTTCATTCCGAAAGATAGTAGACCGAAAAACAATACGATTCTACGTTTGCCAAGGCTAGGTTAAAAACCGCTATTTGCTATGTAGGTTTCTAAAAAGACCTTAATTTAACTTTTCTAAAATAACCGATTTTAAAAGTACCAATGCCCCAAATTCCTATAGAAATTCAATTACAGACTGTACCCCATTCTCCCGGGGTGTATCAGTTCTATGATTCGGACGATAAGATACTATATGTCGGCAAGGCAAAAAACCTAAAAAAACGGGTTTCATCATACTTTACCAAGACTCACGAATACGGTAAGACCCGTGTGATGGTAAAAAAGATTCGTTTGATCAAACATATCGTGGTCCCTACCGAATCGGACGCCTTGTTGCTTGAAAACAACCTGATCAAAAAACACCGTCCGAGGTACAATGTGCTTTTAAAGGATGACAAAAGCTATCCTTGGATTTGTATCAAAAATGAACGCTTCCCTAGAATCTTCCCTACGCGTAAATTGATCAAGGACGGGTCGGAATATTACGGGCCATACACAAGCATGAAAACCGTGCGTACGCTATTGGAACTGGTTAAAAGCGTCTACCCTTTGCGCACCTGTACCTACGACCTTTCGCAGGAAAAAGTTGATGCGGGCAAGTTCAAATCCTGTTTGGAATATCATTTAGGCAATTGTCAAGCCCCGTGCGAGGGACGACAAGAGGCAGAGGAGTACCACCGACAAATCGATGACATCCGGGAAATCGTAAAGGGCAACTTTAAATCATCCCTCCTTTATTTTAAGCATCAGATGAAGGCGTTGGCGGCCGAAATGAAATTCGAACAAGCACAAAAGGTTAAGGAAAAGATAGAAATCCTTGAGAATTATCAGGTAAAATCAACTATCGTCAATCCTAAAATCAACAATGTTGACGTATTCTCTATCATTTCCGATGAGGCCTACGCCTACGTGAACTTTCTGCAATTATCACATGGTTCCATCGTACGCTCCCATACCATGGAAATCAAGAAAAAGCTCGACGAGAAGGACGTAGATCTTTTAGAATTGGCTATTGTCGAAATCCGAGAACGCTTCGATTCAAAATCAAAAGAGTTGTACCTTCCGTTCAAGGTTACGATAGCGCCTGATCTAAAGGTTACCGTACCGCAGCTCGGCGATAAAAAGAGAATCTTGGAACTCAGCGAACGCAACGCAAAATTTTACCGCCAAGAACGGTTCAAGCAGATTCGGATTATCGACCCCGACCGGCATACGAAACGGATAATGGCACAAATGAAAATAGATTTAAGGCTATCCGCAGAACCCCGTCATATCGAATGTTTCGACAATAGCAACATACAAGGCAGCAATCCTGTGGCCGCCTGTGTGGTTTTTAAGGACGGAAAGCCTTCAAAGAAAGACTACCGCCACTATAATATAAAGACCGTTGATGGCCCGGATGATTTCGCATCTATGGAGGAGGTGGTCTTCAGAAGGTACAAACGCCTGCTGGCAGAAGACGAATCATTGCCACAACTTATTGTCATTGACGGCGGCAAAGGTCAATTATCTTCAGCTTTAAAAAGTCTGGAAATCTTGGGCCTAAGAGGAAAAATTGCCATTATCGGAATTGCCAAACGTTTGGAGGAGATTTATTTTCCGGAAGACCCCATACCCCTTTATCTGGATAAAAAATCCGAAAGTCTTAAGATCATTCAACAACTGAGAAACGAAGCGCACCGTTTCGGCATTACCTTACATAGGAACAAACGAAGTAAGGCGGCCATCAATTCGGAACTGGAACAGATCGAGGGTATTGGTCGTAAAACGGCCCAAGACCTACTGAAAAATTTTAAATCGGTCAAACGCATCAAAGAGGCATCCGTGGCAGATCTGGCCGAAGCAATTGGTATTTCCAAGGCCAAAAAAATATATGAAACATTTCACTAAAACAGGCGACACATACCTTACATGCGATTAGTAGTAGTTTTATCGTTTTTATTGATTTTGGCATTTCCTCTATCGGCGCAGGATGCCAACGAAAACGAACGTCTCAAAGTCGGTGTCGTATTAAGTGGAGGCGGGGCCAAAGGTATGGCTCACATCGGTGTTCTGAAAGTAATCGAAGAGGCCGAGGTTACCGTTGATTACATCGCGGGTACAAGTATGGGTGCCATTGTAGCTTCGCTCTATGCATCCGGATATTCGGCTACCGAACTTGACTCTATTTTTCGAAATATCGATTTTAGCTCCCTTATTCAGGACAATATCCCCAGAAACGCAAAGACCTTCTACGAGAAGGAAGACTCGGAACGATATGCGCTTACCCTTCCGTTCGACAAGTTTAAAGTAAGTACCCCACAGGCATTTTCGGGCGGACAGAATGTGTATAACGAATTGGTACGGCTGCTCTACCATGTAAAGGATGTGAAGGATTTTAATGATTTGCCCATACCGTTTCTGTGTATAGCGACCAATGCGGAAAGCGGCGAGGAAGTGCTCTTGACCAAGGGATATCTACCCAAAGCGGTGTCTGCGAGTGCCGCCTTACCGTCCCTTTTCGAGCCTACTATAGTCGATGACAAGATTTTGATCGATGGCGGTATCGTTAACAATTATCCTATTGATGAGGTAATGGCCATGGGTGCTGATGTTATCATCGGCTCCGATGTACAACACGAGCTTTCTGCCGGCGAGGAGCTTTCATCGGCACTTGAAATATTGGAACAAATCAATAATTACCGAACGGTCGAAGATATGAAGGATAAGTCCTTAAAGACCGACATTTATATCAAACCAAGTATTGCCAATTTCTCCCTGATCGATTTTCAGGCATATGATGCCATTCGCAATTCCGGTGAGGTGGCCGCCCGAGTAAAATTGGATGATTTAAAGGAGATATCGCAATTTCAGAACGTAGAACGAAAATCCATTAGCCCGGTATCGTTAAAAGACACGCTGATCATCAACAGGTTGGTCATTGCGGATAGTGTAAAAAATTATTCCAGAGGGTACATCAAGGGAAAATTGCGTTTCGAACTCGGTAAGAAAATCACCTTTCAAAAATTGGAACAAGGAATAAACAATCTTCGTGCTACAGGTAACTTTAAAACCATTCATTACGAACTGGTGCATAACGGCTTGGGCGAAGATCTTATTCTTAAGCTGAAAGAAACCCAAAACCGCACGTTTCTGCGACTTGCTGCGCATTACGATCAACTATACAAGAGTGCCGCCTTGCTGAATATGACACGTAAAAACCTATTGACACGTGATGATGTATCATCATTGGATATCGTTTTAGGCGATAATGTGCGGTATAACTTCCAGTATTATATCGACAAGGGCTCCTATTGGAGCTTTGGCATCAACTCGAGATTCAACGATTTTGAGCGGGAACTGGATTTTGCCTTTATCGATAGTAACTTCGAGCTCCCTGTAGGAATTTCCCTGAACAACATCAATTTGGCCGTGAGCGACCTAACGAACCAAATATATCTGCAAACCGTGTTGAAGGAGGAGTTTGCCTTCAACATCGGGATAGAGCATAAATTCTTGAAATACAGCACCCGTACTTTTGGTTCAATTGTAGATGAGACCCCTCCTTCAAACCTTGAAAGGGACAATGGAAGAGTGTTGTTCGAAAAAAGTAATTTCTATAGCGCCTTCGGACAGTTGAAACTCGATACCTACGACGATCGTTATTTTCCTACCAGAGGCCTATTGTTTAACGGTCAGATGAATTTTTACGCCTTTTCATCGGATTTCAATGATAATTTTAAGGAATTTGCGGTCGCCAAGGCTCGTATGGGTGCTGCGTTTCCTATTTTAAAGAACTTGTCGATCAACTTAGAGACAGAAGGCGGGTTTAAATTGGGCACCTCTCAGGTTACTTCATTCGATTTTGCTTTGGGCGGATTCGGAAACGATCTGATCAATAACTTCATCCCCTTTATGGGGTACGATTTTCTCGAACTACCGGGGAATAGTTTTGTAAAGGCCTACGGAAGTTTGGATTTTGAATTTGCCAAAAAGAACCATTTGCTTTTCTCGGCCAATTTTGCCAATGTAGAGGATGATATATTTAGGACTGGTGAATGGTTTACCGAACCGGATTATTCCGGCTACGGTATTGGGTATGGTTGGGAGTCTTTTTTGGGTCCGGTGCAGGTATATTATACTTGGAGCCCGGAGGAGGCAACCACAAGCCACTTCTTTTTTAGCGTGGGGTATTGGTTTTAGGAACGGTCCTCTTAACAGACGCACGGTAATTAACGGGCCAATTCGGTTCTTTTTCCGATATTTGTACGACTATGCTACAGCAAAGAATTGACATAACCGCCCACCTTAGGGCTATGTGGTAAGTACGACTTGCCTGACTTTCCGTTTCCGGACAGTCACGAGACAGGCATCATTGCTTTTCTTGATCTTAAAGCGTGCCAATATAGCGCGATTCGTTTTTATTCAATTCAATACAGGAATATGTCAGCAGAAATCAAAAATTTAAAAGACTTAAAAAATACCGAATACTCCCTTAAAAAGCTGTTCAAGGAAGCCGAAGATTTTCTTCCGCTTTTGGGTACGGACTACGTAGAGCTATACGTCGGTAACGCCAAGCAGTCCGCACATTTTTATAAGACGGCCTTGGGCTTTCAGTCAGAGGCCTACGCCGGCTTGGAAACCGGATTGAAGGATAGGGTGTCTTATGTGCTCAAGCAGGATAAAATCCGTTTGGTGCTCACGACCCCATTGCAAAAAGATGGTGATATCAACCGGCACATTAACGAGCATGGCGATGGTGTAAAGGTAGTAGCCTTATGGGTAGACGACGCTACCAAGGCCTTCGAGGAGACGACCAAGCGCGGCGCTAAACCCTATATGAAACCCACCAAGGAAGAAGATGAGCACGGCCAAGTTATACGTTCGGGAATCTATACCTATGGGGAAACCGTTCATATATTCGTGGAACGCAAAAACTATAACGGACTTTTTCTTCCCGGCTACCGAAAATGGGAATCGCATTATAATCCGGAACCCACCGGGCTCAAATTCATCGATCACATGGTCGGTAACGTAGGCTGGAACGAGATGCAGACCTGGTGCAAATTTTACGGGGAAGTGATGGGCTTTGCGCAAATCGTTTCTTTTGTAGACGATGATATCGCGACCGAATACACGGCTTTGATGAGCAAGGTGATGAGTAACGGCAACGGCCGGGTCAAATTCCCGATCAACGAACCGGCAAAAGGCAAGAAAAAATCCCAAATCGAGGAATATCTGGATTTTTACAATGGCCCCGGAGTACAGCATATGGCCTTGGCTACCGACGATATCGTGGCCACCGTATCGGCAATGCGTAAGCGCGGCGTAGAGTTTCTCTATGTACCCTCGGAATATTATGACGACTTGTTGGAGCGGGTGGGCGAAATCGACGAAGATGTCGAGGTTCTCAAAAAACATGGTATTCTGATCGACCGGGATGAAGAGGGCTATTTGCTCCAGATTTTTACGAAAACGATTGTGGATCGGCCGACACTGTTTATAGAAATCATTCAGCGCAAAGGGGCCCAATCTTTCGGGGTAGGCAATTTTAAAGCACTGTTCGAAGCGATCGAGCGGGAACAAGCCGCGCGCGGAACGCTATAAATTGTTAATTTTCTTAAAGAAAACACCAGATTTTTCTATTATCTATAAATTACTGTTAAGGTAAGCGTTAAAGTACGTTAAAAGGGATTGGCCCAATGAAATCCTGCCTTAAATTTGTCGGTATAAGGGGTGGTTCCCTTATAACTTTAAGTATTGGTTTTTCATAATTTAAAGTTTGGTTGGTTATTTAGGAAAAGCCCCGATGTTTCATCGGGGCTTTTTTTGTGCATTTTTTTTCGTTCCGGCACGGATGGCAATCTTTGCGCGTTCACTTAGGGAAAAAAATGAATCGGTTGTTCTTAGGATGAATAGGTCTTGGGGTATGGAATAGAGAATGTATGTAAAACAATGTTTTTTGGTAACACCCCCTACATTTGAATGGTTTTCATCCCAAACTGCTGGGAACTATGAACTGGCAACTTTTCATCAAAGGAAGAGAATAAAACGGGAATAGGAATCGCATGATATGTTGAACTGGGATTTAAAAATCGATACGACAAAGAGCAGTCAAATCCAGAAACCTACTATCGATACAATACTTTGGAACAAATATTGTTTAATTAACAATAGGTTGAGAAAGTCGTAGTAACCTATTTGTTAATTTTACGACACTTTTACGTTATGAAAAAGACATACGTTGTACTATTTTTAGTGTTAGGGCAACTGCTCGCTGCACAGAACGGAGGCACTCCAAAAGAGTCCGTTTTCGAACCTGGGGAGTGGCTTAAATTTCGCATGCACTACGGTATGTTGAATGCAAGTTATGCAACCCTACATGTAAAGTCGGACAAGGTCGATGGTATTCCGGTATACCATGTTGTGGGAAAAGGAAAGACCACGGGTTGGGCAAGTATATTCTTCAAGGTCGACGATACGTATGAAAGTTATTTTGATAAAAAGGATGGAAAGCCCTACAAGTTTATTCGAAAGATAAATGAGGGCGGCTACACTAAGGATATCGAAATCAACTTTGATCATAAAAAGGATAAAGCCGTACTAAACGATAAGAAGAATAAGAAAAAGTACAACTTTGATTTGCAGGACAGTATTCAGGATTTGATATCGGGCTTTTACTATTTGCGCAACAATTATGATCCCGATGAGCTCGTAAAAGGGGAAGCCATTAAATTAAAAATGCTGTACGACGACGACGGTATTTTCAATTTCAAACTCAAGTATCTCGGCACCGAAATCGTTAAAACAAAGTTCGGTAAGGTAGAATGTTATAAATTTAGGCCCTTGGTTCAGTCCGGGAGGGTTTTTAAAGAACAGGAAAGCCTTTCATTATGGGTTTCGACAGACGAGAACAGACTTCCGATACGAATAAAGGCAGATTTGGCAGTAGGTTCCATAAAGGCGGATTTAGACGCGTACAACGGATTAAAACACCAATTTAAAATACTAATGGATTAGCGTTCCTATGGACAATAAAGAGCATATCGATTCCCAAATCTTAAAACTTCAAGAAAAATACAAAGATTCGGGACAAGATTTAAGCTCCTACCTCGACGGATTATTGTACCAACGCTACCTTACCTATTGGGACTATATTCATTTAGATACCCTTCTGAGCATTCAAGTGCCGCGTACCCACTTTCCCGATGAGGAAATCTTCATCATGTACCATCAGATTACCGAGCTCTATTTCAAGTTGATCATTCACGAACAAAAACAGCTGGTAGACGATAAGTCCCAAAAGGTAGATTTCTTTATCGAAAAGGCTAGGCGAATCAATAGTTACTACGAAACCTTGATCGCTTCCTTCGGGATTATGATCAAAGGCATGCAACGAGAGCAGTTTCTGCAGTACCGTATGGCCTTGTTGCCCGCTAGTGGATTTCAGTCTGCGCAATACCGGATGATAGAAATCTACGCTACCCCACTGGAGAACTTGGTGCACCATAGCGTTCGAGAAGAATTTTCGGAAAACCACAGTATCGAAGAATTATATGAACATATTTATTGGAAGAACGGCGCGACCGATAAGGTCACCGGAGAAAAGACGCTCACCCTAAAGCAATTCGAATATCGATATACGCCGCGTCTAGTGCGTATCGCCAAACAAGTGAGAAACAACAATATATATCATAAATTCTTACAATTGCCCCAAGAAAAACAAGATAATAAAGAGCTGATAAGTGCGTTAAAGACACTGGACATGAACGCGAACGTAAATTGGCCGTTGATGCATATGGGTTCTGCCCATCGCTATTTGGGCAAAGACAAAGGCGAAATAGAAGCTACAGGGGGCACCAACTGGAAAGAATACTTGCCGCCCAGTTTTCAAAAAGTCGTCTTTTTTCCAAAATTATACACAAATCAAGAGTTAAATGATTGGGGAAAACAATGGGTAGACCATATATTTAATCCCCAGAAAAGACAAGAGCAACCATGAGAAAGTATTTAGGTGTTTTAATTGCGCTGTTTGCCATCATCTCCTGTAAAGATGAAAGCTCCGCAACTGAAAATGCCCCAAACAATGAATTGAAAAAAGAAGCAGTTGCAACACAACCGCTCGAGGAAAAGATAGTTGTAAAAGAGTTCGGTTTTGAGCTGGATAACTTTAAAGTGAAACTCGATACGGTTCGCAAGGGCGACAGTTTCGGGGAACTTATGATTTCCCACAAGGTCGATTATCCTAAAATCGCTAAAATTTCACAGGATTTCAAAGATACTTTCGACGTGCGTAAGATACGTGTGGGCAACCCCTACATGATATTGCAATCAAAAGACACTACCGAAACCGCACAGGTATTCATCTATGAGAACGATCGAATCAATTATACCGTAGTAGATTTAAGGGATAGCGTGAGCGCCTACAAAGATAAGAGAGCGGTAAAATACGTAGAACGGGAAGCTTCGGGGGTTATCGAAACCTCACTTTCCGATGCGATTTTAGCGCAGGGTATAGACTATGCGGTTACCCACGATCTGGCGAATATCTATGCGTGGACCATCGATTTCAACAGGCTTCAAAAAGGGGATAAGTTCAAATTGATCTACAAGGAAAAATACATTAACGATTCTATTTATGCGGGATCTGAAGCTATTGAAGCTGCCTATTTTGAGCATAACGGAAAGCCGATTTATTCCTTTGCCTATGAAAACGATTCCCTTAAAAGTCTAGTGGATTATTTTGATCAGGATGCGAACAGTTTACGAAGAACTTTTTTAAGGATGCCCGTTGAATACGGCAGATTGTCTTCGCGTTATAACCTGAAAAGAAGAATCAGGTACTACGGAAACCGCATACGACCCCACAGAGGTACAGACTATGCCGCAGCGGTAGGTACGCCCATATTGGCGACCGCAGATGGCACGGTAACCGAATCTACCAGAAGAGGGGGCAATGGCAAATACGTAAAAATACGTCATAACAGTACGTATAGTACCCAATACCTGCACATGAAAAAGCAGAATGTGAAACGAGGAGAGTTCGTCCGCCAAGGCGATATCATTGGTTGGATCGGTATGACAGGAAATACCAGCGGCCCTCACGTATGCTATCGCTTTTGGCGAAATGGCAAAGAGGTCGACCCCTTGCGGGAAGAGCTTCCACAAGCCGAACCGTTGGCCGAAGAACTACGACCGGAGTATTTTGAATATATCGCTCCCAAGAAAAAACAATTGGACTGCATCCTGTATCCCGAGATGCCTGCTGCCGAAGAAAATGAAGATTTGCTAACACTTAATCAGTAATATGTCGCTAGAGAACACCGACCCTACTACTACAGAAACCTGGAAAAAACTTGAACAACATTATAAAGCGACCAAAGAAGATCCTATTAAGGAGCACTTCAAAAAGGATGCGAGTCGCGCTGAGAAATTCACACTACGTTGGTCCGATTTTGTTGTTGATTATTCCAAGAACAGGATTACCGACGAAACGTTACGACTGCTACTTCAACTTGCTGAGGATGTAAAATTAAAAAAGGCCATCGACAGTTACTTTGGCGGAGATACCATCAACCAGACCGAGGGGCGTGCGGTGTTGCATACCGCACTACGAGCAAAAGAATCGGATAGTATTATGTTGGATGGGCAGAATATCGTACCCGAAGTATATGCTGTAAAAGAACATATCGAACGATTTACCAATGCGGTTATTTCCGGGGAAAGTAAAGGGTACACCGGAAAAGCATTTACCGATGTGGTCAATATTGGTATCGGAGGGTCCGATTTGGGTCCGGCTATGGTTGTCGAAGCCTTGAAATTTTATAAAAACCATCTGAAATTGCATTTTGTTAGCAATGTGGATGGCGATCACGTTCAGGAGGTACTCAAAGAACTGAATCCGGAAACGACCTTGTTCGTTGTCGTTTCGAAAACCTTTACCACCCAAGAAACATTAAGCAATGCGACGACCATTAAAAAATGGTTTTTACAACATGGTACCCAGGAAGATATCGCCAAGCATTTTGCCGCGGTATCCACGAATAGCGAAAAGATAGCCGAGTTCGGAATAGCCGCTGAAAATGTCTTTCCGATGTGGGATTGGGTCGGAGGCCGTTTTTCGTTGTGGAGTGCCGTAGGGCTTTCCATAGCGTTGGCGATAGGCTATGAGCATTTTGATGCGCTCCTAAAGGGCGCCAACGAAATGGACGAGCACTTCAAGTCTGCCGAGTTCGACCAGAACATTCCGGTGGTTCTTGCGCTCATTAGCGTTTGGTACAATAATTTTTATGGGGCCGAAACCGAGGCCATCATACCGTACACACAATATTTGAGCCGGTTTTCGGCTTATTTGCAACAGGGTATTATGGAAAGCAACGGCAAGAGTATGGATCGAAACGGGAATCGTGTCATTTATGAGACAGGCACGATTATTTGGGGCGAACCCGGCACGAATTCACAGCATGCCTTTTTTCAATTGATCCATCAAGGCACCAAGATGATTCCGGCCGATTTTATCGGATTCAAGAAATCGTTGTACGGAAACACCGACCATCATAACAAGCTAATGGCAAATTTTTTCGCCCAAACGGAAGCTTTGATGAACGGGAAAACGGCAGACGAAGTGCGTAATGAGCTCGAGGCAAAGGATATGCCTGAAAACGAGCTGCGCAAGCTACTTCCCTATAAAGTATTCGAAGGCAATAAACCCACGAATACCATATTGATAGACCAACTGTCACCCAAAAGTCTGGGAGCCCTCATCGCACTTTACGAGCACAAAATCTTTGTTCAAGGCGTGGTATGGAATATCTTCAGCTACGATCAGTGGGGTGTTGAGCTGGGCAAGCAGTTGGCGGGTGCAACCCTCAACGATATCGAAAATTCGGAAATTAGCGATCACGACGCTTCTACTTTACAGCTTTTGCAAGAATTTAAGAGTTGAAATACTACTTTTCCAGTTCTTGATAACCTCTAACAACTTCCTTTCATTTGGTGAATTCTTAGCCAATTTTGTGTTAAATTTGTCTGTCGTAAAGTTAACGTTGTCTTAACGTACAACTACGTTAATTACTAGACTTTTGCAGCAAATTGAAAACTAACAAAACAGAGAACAAATGAAAAAAATGTACTTCGCAATGGTTGCGTTTTTAATGACCGCCGTTGCTTTTTCACAGGGGGTTACCACTTCGGCCATCGGCGGTCAGGTAACGGACAGTGCGGGAGAGCCCCTTCTCGGAGCTAATGTAGTAGCGGTTCACACCCCGTCAGGAACAACCTACGGAGCCATCACCGATTTTGATGGGTACTACCGAATCGCCAACATGAGGGTTGGTGGACCTTACACCGTTACCATTTCATATGTCGGATTTGAAAATTTTTCACGGGAAGGCTTAAACTTGAATTTGGGTATTACTGAAAGAATTAATGCCGAAATGTCCGAATCCTCAACGGCGTTGGAAGAAGTCGTTGTCACGGGAACGTCTTCGGGGGTTTTCGGGTCTAATAAAACAGGTACTGAAACCAACGTTTCGAAAAGGGATATTGCAACACTTCCTGCTGCATCAAGGTCGATTGCCGATTTCGTTCGGATTACTCCTCAAGCACAGATTACTGAAGGCAACGACGGTTTCTCTATCTCTTTGGCCGGGCAGAACAACCGCTATAATGCCATATATATCGATGGTGCCGTTAACAATGATGTATTCGGCCTTGCAGGTTCCGGTACAAACGGAGGGCAGACCGGAGTGAATCCTTTCTCGGTTGATGCTATTGAAACCTTTCAAGTAAATATCGCTCCTTTCGACGTAAGACAGTCGGGATTTTCCGGAGGTTCGATTAATGCCATTACGCGATCAGGGACCAATGATTTTGAAGGTTCCGCTTATGGATTTATCAGAAATCAAAGTTTGGTGGGGAAAACCCCTCCGTCGCTTGTTGGTGACGGTGAGGAACGAGCCAAGGTTGATGATTTTACCGCCTTGACCTATGGTGTCAGAGCAGGTGGTTCTATAATCAAGGACAAATTATTCTACTTTATCAATTACGAAAGACAGGATGATGAAACCCCGCAGCCCTTTAATTTCAGTAATTATGCAGGTCGTGCATCTCAATCGGAAATCGAAGGCTTAAGTAACTTCTTACAGTCGACCTATGGCTATAATCCAGGTATTTTCAACAACAACACAAGAACTTTATTGAGTGATAAGTTAACGGCGAAGCTGGATTGGAATATCAACGACAGCAACAAATTATCTTTGCGACATAGTTATGTAAAGGGTGACAACTTGGAGGCGAGAAGTTCTGGAAATAGAAACATTGGCTTTATAAATGGGTCTGAGGAATTTATTACGACGACCAACTCGACTGCCTTGGAGCTCAGTTCCAGTTTTGGTAATAAATTTGCCAATAACCTCGTTGTGTCCTATACCTCGGTACGTGATGATAGAGATCCTTCAGGGAGCCCTTTTCCTTCAGTTACTATTCAAGATGGAGGGGCGAATATTTTCTTTGGTGCTGAACCATTTTCCACGGCGAACCTTTTAAATTCGGATGTAACTACCATTTCCGATAATTTTGAAATTTACGCTGGAAAGCACACCTTCACCATTGGAGCAAACTTGGAGTGGGCCAGTATCAAGAACCTGTTTTTTGCCTTCAATTATGGTAGTTATACGTTTGAAGACCAATTTGACGATGATGACAATCTACTTTCCTCAGGTTTGAATCAGTTTTTAACAAATCAAGTTGCTAATGAATACCAGCACGGGTATTCGTTGATAGGCGATGGTACGGTAGGAGATGAATCTTCTGGATCTGCGGATTTCAAGACGTTTCAAGCCGGTTTTTATCTACAGGACGATATACAGCTTACCGATAATTTTAAAGCGACGGTTGGTATCAGGGTCGACGTCCCTTATTGGGATGATGGTACTGTAAATGAGGATTTCAATACGCGTACCGTTGGTTTGCTGGAAAGTGCCGGAAAGGATTTACAAGGTGCACGAGTAGGCCAAACAATATCTTCCAGCGCTTATTTGGCGCCGCGGCTTGGTTTCAACTGGGACGTAAATGGTGATAGAACCACTCAAATCAGAGGTGGTATTGGTGTCTTCACCTCAAGATTGCCCTTAGTCTGGCCAGGTGGCACCTATAATAATAATGGAGTTACTGGCGGCTTCACTTTTGATGCCACATTTTTTGGCCCGGGAGCAGGCCAGGCCTTTGAGCCCGACATCAACAATCAGTTTAAGAGCGTTGCCCCTGGCACTGGTGGTGTAGGTGGTAATGTAGACCTTTTGGCGAAAGATTTTAGGCTTCCACAGGTATTGAAGTACAACGTAGCCATTGATCAACGTTTACCGTTTTGGGGCTTGATTGCTTCCGCCGATTTCCTTTATACTGATGTCATCACTGATATCTACTATGAGAATCTGAATTTGAGAGGACCTATTGGAAGATATGAAGGTGCCGATAGACGACCTTTTTATGATAGAGGTGATGAAATCGATGATACCTATGGTCGTATTATGCTAGCCTCGAATACCGGCGAGGGTAGTGCTTACAACGCATCGTTTACGCTTCGAAAGCCTTTTGAGAACGGTTTTGCGGGACAGATTTCCTATAGTTTCGGCGAGTCAAAGAAAATATTTGATGGAACTTCTTCCCAAAACAGCTCGCAATGGCGAAATATTCAGACAGTGAACGGTAAAAACTCCAATTTGCCTGTTACCCGTTCCGACTTTAACCTAGGGAACAGAATTTCGGCCAATCTTTCCTATGAACTAAACTGGAACGAGAACCTAAAAACCACTTTTGGTTTATTTTATGAAGGTTCACAAAGCCAACCTTATAGTTTTACGTATCGGGAAGGGCGTGACCTATTTAACGACGATTCTAGGGACAATGCGCTTATTTACATTCCTGCCAACCAATCTGAAATTCAACTTTCTGGTGACGAGGCGGAACAAGCCGCTCAGTGGGCGCGACTTGAAACTTTTATCAACAGTGTGGAGTATTTAAGGGAAAATCGCGGTAATTATGCGGAGCGGAATGCAACCCAAGGGCCATGGAGTCATATTGTAGATTTAAAATTGCTTCAGGATTTCTCCATTAACATGGGCAGCAAGAAGCATACATTTCAAATTTCTGCCGATATCTTCAACTTCACCAATCTAATCAATAAAGAATGGGGTAAGCGGTCTTTTATTAGAAGCAATATAAGCCCTTTACAAACGGTATCAACAGGTGATACTCCTGTTTTCAGCGTAAACGATGGTGTCATTAATGCAGATGGTTCACCTAACTTAGAGGAATTGGACGATTTCGGGATTCAGTCATCAAGATGGCAAGCTCAAATCGGTCTAAGGTATATCTTCGACTAGGTTGTGAAAATTCTATTTTTAGAACCCCGACATTCAGGTCGGGGTTTTTTTATGCTCAAAATTCAGTACATTTAGTTGTAAAATAACAGACCATCATGTACGAAACCATTTTAACCCTGCACTCCTATTTGGCCTATGTGGTATTGGCCGTATTGTTTTTTGCGGTGGCCAACGCCTTTATGGGTTGGTTCGGGAATAAGCTATTTACCCCACAAAAAGATTTTCGATTAAGTCTCTACGCACTTATCCTATCCCATATGCAATTGGTGATCGGCTTGATTCTTTTTTTTGTTTCGGCCAATGGCTTTAAGGCCATTCAAACCTTGGGTATGGGCGGCCTGAATGCACCATCACGTTTGCTGGCAGTCGAACATCCTTTTATCAATATCGTTGCCATCGTATTGATTACCGTCGGTTGGTCACGACATAAGAAATTCATCGAGGGGAACAAGAAATTCAAAAATATCGCCATTTTCTACGGACTGGGACTCGTCTGTTTCCTCAGCCGTATTCCTTGGGGACAGTGGTTCAATTAAATTTTTTAATTGTCATTCCTGCGCCGATGCTCCAATCTGTCCTCCCGCGAGAAGTAGGTTAAGGTTTTAATCAAAAACACGCTCAGTTCCCCTCCTTAGGAGGGCTTAGGGGAGGCCCTTCCCGAATCAAATACATGTATACCGGAAAGTGATCGCTGTAACCGCCGGTATAACTTCCGCCGGCATAGGTGCGAAAAGGATAGCCCTTGTATTGCCCTTTTTTAGAAAGCAAATAAGGGGGATGAAAAACCGCGGCTTTCCAAAAATGATAACGCCCATTCTCTTTTTCCAGGAGGTTGGGGGTAAAATAAAACTGGTCAAAGAGATTCCACTTGTCCCGATAAGCCAAAGAACCTACTCCCTTTTTAAATAGCTTCTCCATGGGGTTGAACAAATCGCCTTCCTCCAAATCTTGTTTTTTCCCCCTTGTTCGCATCACTTTTCTCAAACTATCATCGATAGGGTCGTCATTTAGGTCGCCCATGCTGATAATACGGGCCGAGAGGTTCAATTTTAGAATCGAATCGGTAATACGCCTGTTTAATTTGGCGGCGGCCATTCGGTTGGGTTTGCTTCGCGCCTCACCGCCGCTACGGGAGGGCCAATGGTTTACGGTAAAGTAGCATTGCTCGTCATCGAGAAGACCGCCTACGACCAATTGGTCCCGTGTATAATTTCGAAATCCCTCATCGTCGAATAGGAGCAGCCTATGGCTGGAGAAAGAAGTCGGCAGAAATACCCTTTTTTTGTAAAGTAGGGCCACATCGATGCCCCGTTCATCCGGGGAATCATAATGCACGATACCGTACCCTTTTTCCCGTAAGATGGGATGAGCGATCAAATCTTCGATAACCTGTTTGTTTTCAACTTCGCTTAATCCGATAATGTCAGGGGAGGTGTTGGTACGCTCGGCCCCTATTTCGGAAATCACTTTCGCAATATTCGCCAATTTATGACGGTACCGTTCTTCCGTCCAGTTGTCCTTTCCCTCCGGAGTACGGTCATCATCGAACGTAAGTGTATCGTTTTTGGTATCGAAGAGGTTTTCTACATTGTAAAAGGCTATGGTTCTTACATGGTACTGTTTCTTTTCCTGTGCACCAACAAAGATAGGTAGGACCAGTAGTAACAATAATGTTCTCATTTTCATGCAACTAGAATCCATAAACATCAATTTAACGAAAAAACAGGCTATTATATAGGATTTTTCATTCGAATGTGAAGGTTATCGATATCTTGACCGCAATCATCGTCAACCCAACCTTTTTCATGCGGATCGTTATTCTTTCGGCATTTCTTCTTTTTACGATAGCGCCATGTAATGCCCAAGAAGCTGTGGTGCATGGCCGCATTGTGGATAGCCGATTAAAAACGCCCATACAGGGAGTAGCCGTGACCTTAGGTCAGGCACAAATTTCCACCGAAAGCGACAGGGAAGGCTATTTTACTCTAAAAATTCCTCGTGCGGAAGCTGTCGTTCTTACGCTTTCGGCAAAAGACTATACAATCCAAAGAATTCCCGTAACCTTTGGCCTAGAAGCTATCGATTTGGGGAATATTTATCTCGAACGCGATATCACGGTAGAACAGGCCGACAATCTGATAACGTTAACCGATTCAGAATTGTTAGACGATGAGGTCAGTGCCAATTCCTCGGGTTTACTTCAAGCTACGAGAGATGTCTTTTTAAACCGGGCCGCCTTCGATTTTGGTCAAGCATTCTTCCGTGTTCGCGGCTATGATTCTCAAAACGGCAAAGTGTTGGTTAATGGTATCGCTATGAACAAATTGTTCGATGGCCGACCGCAATGGAACAATTGGGGCGGACTCAACGATGTTACCCGCAACCAGCAATTTACGAACGGTTTGGCCGCATCCGATTTCACTTTCGGTGGAATACTGGCCAATACCAATATCGATACGCGGCCTTCCGGTCTCAGACCAGGTACCCGACTTTCTACTTCTGCGGCCAATCGTACCTATGCGGGAAGGTTAATGGTGACCCATACGTCCAAGCTTCAAAAAAATGGTCTGGCCTATAGCGTTTCAGGATCTCGAAGGTGGGCTCAGGAGGGATATATCGATGGAACTTTGTACGATGCGTTTTCCTTTTTCGGAGCTGTTGAATATCGTATCGACAAAAAGAACAGTATTAACCTTACCGGGATATACGCCCAAAACCGACGAGGCCGATCTTCTGCCATTACAGAAGAGGTTTTCGGGTTGGTAGGAAAACAATACAATCCTTACTGGGGCGAACAGGAGGGTGAAGTCCGAAATTCTAGGGAGCGCAAAATCGCCGAGCCCATTGTCATGCTCAACCATTATTTTGAATCGGAAAAGTTTAGTTTAAATACAGGAGTGGCCTATCAATTCGGTACGAACGCCAGAAGTCGCTTGGGCTACTACAACGCCCCCAACCCTGACCCTACGTATTACCGATACCTCCCGAGCTTTTATGTCAATAGCCCCATTGGCGCCAATTTTATCAGTGCGTCCGCAGCCAGAAAGGGCTTTCTGGAAAATCCACAATTAAATTGGGATTTTATCTACACGGCAAACACAAGGGAGCAGGCCGCCTATGTACTCTATAACGATGTGATCGATGACAAGCAATTACTATTGAATTCCGTTGGAAATTTAATGATCTCTGAGGGCCTTCAAGCAGACTTCGGGCTCTCGCATAAAAGCCTTACATCCGATAATTACGCGAAACTAGACGACTTGTTCGGGGCTGATTTTCACTCGGATATCGATCCGTTTTCCAATACCCTGAACGACGTGGAAGGGGAGGTTCAAAAAAGGACAGGCGATATATTCAATTACCGGTACCGTATGAAGGCTTCTCTTAGCGATATGTTCGCACAACTGAGATATAAACGCAGGAAATGGAACGCATTTCTGGCAGGGCAATATGTACTCACCGATTACCAACGCGAAGGGTTATTTCGGAACGAGCGCTTTCTTGAAAATTCTTTTGGGGAGAGCCAGACGGTAAAATTCAACAATTACGGTATCAAGGCAGGTTTTACCTATAAGATTAATGGTCGACATTGGTTAACAACCCATGGTACATACAGAACCGACGCGCCCGTATTGCAAAACGTCTTTATCAACCCTAGGGAAAACAATCAAATCGTACCGGATATTCAAAGTGAAACGGTATCATCCGTTGATGCGAACTATTTTATCAGGCTTCCCAAACTCACGGGAAGACTTTCCGGATTCTATACCCGTTTTCAGAATACCACCGATATCAATTTCTTTTTTGTTGATGCGGGCGTGGGTTCCGATTTTGTGCAGGAAGTATTGACCGATTTGGATAAGCTGCATCTTGGTACCGAACTTGGATTGGAGTATCAATTATCTTCGGCCGTGAAGTTGACAGCAGTCGCTGCAGTGAGCAAGTATGTGTATGCCAGCGACCCCAACTTTTCCATCAATTTCGATACGGCCGGGGCGGAGGAGGATTTGATAAATCCGGACGGAAACATCGATTTGGGAACGGCTCAAATAAAAGACTACAAATTGGCCCAAGGGCCGCAGCAAGCCTTTGCTTTCGGCATTGACTATAGGGATCCCGAATACTGGTGGGTGAGTACCAAATTGAACTACATGGCCAACAATTATGCGAATATTTCGGCCATAACCCGAACACAGAGTTTTTTGTTGGACCCGGAAACGGGAATGCGGTTTCCGGAAGCCACCCCTGAAAATATAAACGACATTTTGAAACAGACGGGGCTGGATAACTTTTACCTGCTGAATTTGGTCGGCGGTAAATCGTGGTTGAAAAACGGAAAGTATATCAGCGTATTCGCCAGTATCAATAACGTATTTGATACAGTGTTCAGAACGGGCGGTTATGAACAAAGTAGAAATGGAAATTTTGGGCAGCTGCAACGGGATAATCTTAGCGGGACACCCTCATTTGCCCCAAAATATTGGTACGGCTACGGCAGAACATATTTTTTGAATGTGGCGTATAGCTTTTAGCAATTTAGAACATATTGATTATTGTCTTGAGGCCTAAAGGATATCAGGTTTAGGGCGTATTTTAAATGGAATAAGTAATTATGGTTACAAAAGCATCGATTTGTCAAAAGGCTCCTAGTGTTCTTTTTGGACTGTTTTTACTCTTCGCCTGTGTGAAAGACAAAAATTTTGACCTGCCGACAAAGAGCTGTTCAACTGATTTAATAGCAAATACCACCTACGCTGAAGTTAAGGCATTATACCAAGATGAAACGTTTCAAATTCAAGATGATCTCATCATCGAGGGCTATGTAGTTTCATCGGATGAAGCGGGCAATTTTTTTAGCGTTCTTTATTTTCAAGACAGCCCGGTCGATCCCAAAGAAGGCTTTCAAATAGAATTGGATGTGCGCGATTCCCATTTGTTCTACCCAATCGGGAGTAAAATTATTATAAATCTGAAGGGCTTGTATCTGGGCAGGAGCAAGGGTGTCTTTAAGATAGGAGGTGTTTTTACATCTTTTGGGAATGTATCGGTAGGAAGGCTTCCGGCAGCGATTGTAGACAACCATATTTTCGTCTCTTGCGAAGAAGTAACGGATATGGTACCGACGAGCATCAATATTACCGATGTTGAAGAAAATCTCACCAACACCTTGGTACGGTTGAACGATGTGGAAATTCTAGAAGAGCAGTTGTCCGAATCATTTGCGGTTCCAAAGGAGGAAACGGAACGCACTCTGACCAATTGTAATGATAACGAACTGATTTTAGTAAATAGCGGCTTTTCTGATTTTCAGGCAGAACTATTACCCCAAGAAAATGGAAGCATCACAGGTGTTCTCTTACGCGAAAACGACAACTACTTTTTGGCGATTCGGGACCTAGCCGATATCGAATTCGATAATGAGCGCTGCGCCGATTTGGTCGATGAGTTTACGGCTACGACGATTTTTATTTCCGAACTGGCCGACCCCGATAACAACAGTGGGGCGCGATTTGTAGAACTTTACAATTCTGATGAGCAAGCCTTATCGTTAAAAGGATGGATGTTGAGACGCTATACGAATGACAACACTGAAGTCAGCTCGACCATCGACCTATCCGCATTCGTCATAGCACCACAAAGTACCTTGGTTGTCTCACCTAATGAAGCTGAATTTGAAAGTGTGTATGGCTTTGCTCCCGACTTGGGCGTAGGTACCAATAGCCCTGCGGATTCCAATGGTGATGACAATCTCGAATTGATAGATCCCTTTGGAACGGTCATAGATACTTTTGGCATAGTGGGCGAAGATGGGACAGGAACCGACCACGAATTTGAAGATGGCAGGGCGTTGCGACGTGTGGAAATTACGGAAGGAAACCCCATCTACACGAGCAGTGAATGGATTGTCTTTAATGACTCTGGCGATTCCGGAACCGTCAATCAACCTCAAATTGCTCCCGAGGATTTTTCTCCCGGCCTTCGCGATTAACTATAAAAAAACCTGTCCACGGAATACGTAGACAGGTTTAGAAAGTAGGGTATTTAAATGAGGGCCCTTAGGCTTAGTTATCGTCGTCATCCTCTTCTCCCATCGGGAAGTCTTCGTGGGCGATTACTTCTTCCATCTGCAATACGTGACGTTCGGTATGACCGCTCATAAAGAGAATGATTTGTAAGCCATCAATGGTGGCGAAGGGTAGTTTTCCGTAATGATTCCGTAAATCGTCTTCGGTAGTCTTAACGTACTCGATATGCTCGTCACGCTTAGACATAAAGGCCTCCAGCGTCTCCTCGTGGGAGCCAAATTTACCCATTGGTTCGAAAGGTTCCGGGGTCTTCACTTTGGTGTCTCTTACAGAGATAAAGCCGATTAATTTCTCGTCGCTCATGGTCACGCTATCCCTCATAGCGGTATTGGCAGGTTCTTTTAGGGCACCTTTCAACATGCCATTGAACATATTTTCGGCAATGGCCAAATGTTCGACACACTCCGCTATCGACCACGATTCCGCCGTTGGTTTAAAGTTCAACTGCTCTTCATCAAGTCCGTCTAGGGTACTGGTTAAACGTTCCTTTGTTTGTGTAAGATGTTCCGTGGCCATTTTACGTTCATCGTCTGTAAGACCGGTATTGATAATTCCGAAACTTACCAAGGTTAATACCAATATTGGTAAAATAGTTTTTTTCATTTTTGAGTTATTTAGAGATTATAGTGTTTCTTAAAATAGTAAGAACAAGCAATATAGGCCTAAATAGGATAGGGTCGATATTTTAATTTGAAAAAGGCTTCGGACAAATCCAATAGCTCAACAGATACAATTAAGAATTACTCGAATTTGGAAACGGATTATGTTTGAATCGGTTTGCATTTGGAGCATTAAAAAAGGCAGCCCATTGCCGGACTACCTTTTTCAGTATAGAAATTTAGCTATTGGATTTAAGTGCTTAAGCCAAATCAAATCGGTCTAAATTCATCACTTTGGTCCATGCTGCAACAAAATCATTTAAGAACTTTTGCTGAGAATCTTCACATCCGTATACTTCGGCATAAGCCCTCAACTCTGTGTTGGAACCAAAAATAAGATCCGCACGGGTACCTGTCCATTTAATTTCTCCCGACTTGCGGTCCCGACCTGCAAAAAGGGTTTCGTCGTCGGAAGTGTCTTCCCACATCACGTCCAAATCCAACAGGTTTACAAAGAAATCATTGCTCAATACTTCGCGGCGATTTGTCAATACCCCATGCCTGGATTTATCAAAGTTCGTATCCAAGACGCGCATTCCTCCAACGAGCACGGTCATTTCCGGAGCGGTCAATTTTAAAAGCTGGGCACGATCTACCATCATCGCTTCTGCAGATGTCTTGTAGTCGGGGTTTTTATAATTTCTAAATCCGTCGGCCTTAGGTTCAAGTGCTACAAACGATTGAACATCCGTTTGGGCGGCCGTGGCATCGGTACGACCTGCGGTAAAGGGTACGTTGATGTCGTGACCTGCATTTCTTGCAGCCTCTTCGATACCGGCACTTCCGCCTAGAACAATTAGGTCCGCCAATGAAACTTTCTTACCGCCGGACTGGGCGCCATTGAATTCTTTTTGGATGCCTTCAAGTACACCGAGAACCTTATACAGTTGGGCAGGATTGTTTACCTCCCAGTCTTTTTGAGGGGCCAAACGAATACGGGCACCGTTGGCGCCGCCACGCTTATCGGAATCACGATACGTCGATGCAGATGCCCAAGCCGTCGCAACCAATTCTGAAATGGACAATCCGGAAGCGAGTAATCGTTTTTTCAATTCGGTAACGTCAGCAGTATTTACTAATTCATGATCGACCGCCGGCACAGGATCCTGCCAAATAAGTTCTTCTTTTGGCACCTCAGGTCCTAAATAGCGCGCTATTGGTCCCATGTCCCTATGGGTCAATTTAAACCAAGCACGGGCAAAGGCGTCTTCGAGTTCTTTGGGATTTTCATGAAAACGTTTTGATATTTTGTAGTAATCGGGATCCATCTTCATTGCCATATCGGCATCAGTCATCATCAAATCTTGTGCTTTTGTGGCATCGCCTGCACGCGGCGCCTTTCTAGCTGCCGAAGCTGCTGTGGGTTTCCATTGGTTCGCTCCCGCCGGGCTTTTGGTCAACTCCCAGTCGTAGCCCAACAACACTTCAAAATAATCGTGGTCCCATTCGGTCGGGTTGGGTGTCCAGGCACCTTCAATGCCGCTGGTGATGGCATCATCCAGAACACCGGTACCAAATGAATTTTTCCATCCCATGCTTTGCTCCATAATGGTTGCACCGGCCGGTTCGGGTCCAACATACTCGTCCGGATTGGCGGCGCCATGTGCTTTACCGAACGTATGCCCGCCTGCGGTAAGCGCTACGGTTTCCTCATCGTTCATGGCCATACGGCCGAAAGTTTCCCGAATCAATTTCGCCGTTCCCAGCGGATTGGATTTTCCATTGGGTCCTTCAGGATTTACGTAGATGAGGCCCATATGGGAAGCCCCAAGATTTGCCTCCAACTCATACTCGCCGTCAGAGAATCGCTCTTCATTGCCCATCCACTCGGTTTCAGAACCCCAATAGATATCTTCTTCAGGCTGCCAAATGTCTTCCCGGCCACCGGCAAAACCGAATGTTTTAAAACCCATGGATTCCAAGGCGCAATTTCCTGTAAGGATCATTAAATCTGCCCAAGATAGTTTTTTACCGTATTTTTTCTTGATAGGCCATAAAAGCAATCTTGCCTTATCCAAGTTGCCATTGTCGGGCCAACTGTTCAGTGGGGCAAAACGCTGTGACCCTGAGCTAGATCCGCCTCGGCCATCGCCAATGCGGTAGGTTCCCGCGCTGTGCCACGCCATGCGAATCATAAATGGCCCATAATGGCCGTAATCTGCCGGCCACCAATCCTGTGATGTGGTCAAGGCCGTTACGATATCTTTTTTGACCGCTGCCAAATCCAAAGATTTGAACTCTTTCGCGTAATCAAAGTCCTCATCCATCGGATTGCTCAGTTCCGAATTTTGACGAAGTACATTCAATCGCAATTGATTGGGCCACCAGTCTAAGTTTGTGGTTCCACCACCGGCGGCCTGCTTTAATGTGCCTCCCAAATAGGGGCATTTACTAGAATCGTTGATATCCCAAGCTTCACCGTGGGAGTCGTTGTTCTTACTATTATCCATTGTGCTATCTATTTTAAATGAGTGTATCTGTAAAGCTACCAAAATGTTCGTTGAAATGCATAGTTGTAAACTTGTTTTGTATTATGTGGTTATCGATATTATCTATGGAGGAGATTATGTTGTATAGGCCCTGAGAATTGTTTGATTCTTGAAGGTTTTTCGATAATTTGGACCCCATGAAGCATACGGATACTTTTTTTAATGACATACGCAATGGTAATATAGACGCCGTAAAAAGTGCGCTTTTGGAACATCCGAAGCTTGTAGACGCTATAGATCAGCGCGGTAGCACCCCATTGATTTTGGCCACGTACTACAATCATGGGGAAATAGCCGAAGTGTTATTGGAGAATGGTGCCAAAATCGATGCGAAAGATGCATCGGGCAACACGGCTTTGATGGGAGTTTGTTTTAAGGGTTTTACTGAAATCGCCGAAAAACTTATCGCCAAGGGAGCGAACCTGAACGCGCAAAATCCCATGGGTGCCAGCAGCCTGATTTATGCAGCTACTTTCAATCGATTGGAAATCGTAAAACTTTTATTGGCACATGGTGCGGACAAGTCGCTTAAAGACGGACGGGGAAATACAGCATTGGACCACGCTAAATTAAAGGGTGAGCCAAAGTTGATCGATTTACTGGAGGGACTCGCTTAAATAAATTCTCGTTGAATTTTTAATAGGGCTGGCGGACAAGGCCGAGCGATACATGAACAGGATAAAATGACCGCCCCTTTGCCAAAAGTTGTTGGTAAAGGCAGTCGGAATATGATTTGTGATCATCGCTGAATCACAACTTCTTGGTAAGCTGCCCTTTCACCATAAAACCAAGAATGATGCCTGCCAGAACCAAGGTTACGAAGTTGCCTACGATAATGGGCATTTGTTCGTTGATAACGCCATAGACTAGCCAAAGTGTTACCCCGGTAACAAATAGCAGGTACATGGGGAAGGACAGACTAGCCGTATTCCTCGTTCTTATCGTTTTGATGGCCTGCGGCAAAAAGCTCGTCGTCGTCAAAAGCGCCGCTATATTTCCTATGATTGCTGTACTATCCATTTTTAGATGCTAAGTAGGTTTATTTTAAAGTACAAAGATTGTACAAAGAGGAAGTTTATACTACAACGGATTTTTCCAGTATATATCGTAAATTACCCTTTGTTTGGTTTTTTATTCTCACTTGAGGATAATTATAAACATTTCACATCATTATATAGAAGTGCCTCCGTGGAGAAAAATCAAGATTTAACACTTATCAAACGTTTAAAAGCCCTAGCCGATACCGGTTTGGTGTATGCAGAAAATGGGTACGAAAAAGAGCGGTATAAAGAATTGCGGGAAATCAGTTTAAAATTAATGGCCTCGATTTCCAAACAACCTCTGGCCGATTTAGAGGAATTTTTCATGCCTGAGAAAGATTATCCTACGGTAAAGGTCGATGTGCGCGGTTTCGTGTTGAACAAAAATGATGAAATCCTGATGGCCAAGGAAAGTACGGATGGTAAATGGACGATTCCCGGGGGTTGGGCCGATATCGGGGATACGCCTTCGGAAGCGGTTTTAAAGGAAATCAAAGAAGAAACAGGTATTCGGGCCAAAGTCGAACGCCTATTGGCTGTCTATGACAAGCGTTGTCATCCGCATCCGCCGCAACCCTTCTATGTCTACAAGCTGATTTTTTTCTGTAAAATAATCAGTGGCGAGCTGAAACATGGTTTTGATATGCAGGGGGCCGATTTTTTTCCCTTGAACAACCTACCACCGTTATCGGAAGATCGTATTCTGAAGTCACAACTAAAGCACTTGTTCGAGCTGACGAAAACAAAGACGGCCGAGGTATATTTCGATTAGAATAAAGTACCAAGGAGTGGGGTAGTTTAAAAGAATTGTCGGTTACAGAACAAGACCGATGGAAATGCTAACTTAGCAATGAAATTTCTATAAAGATGGCCTTAGAACTGAAAATAGCCCTAATTCAAGCCCCATTGATTTGGGAGGGGCCAACAGCGAATCGCGCTTACTTTTCAAATAAAATAGCAAATTGTAGCGGAGTAGATATTATTTTACTTCCGGAAATGTTTACAACGGGCTTTACCATGACCCCTGAAAACCTAGACCGGGAAGAAGGGCGGTTAACTTTGGAATGGATGCAGCAAAATGCTAAGAAAAGCGACGCCGCACTGATAGGAAGCCTTCCATTTTATGAAAATGGAAATTTTACGAACCGCCTTTTTTTCGTAAAACCGAACGGGGCTTATCACGCCTATGATAAACGTCATACATTTACTTTAGCCGGTGAAGACAAAGTCTATAACGCCGGCAATGACCGACTTATCGTTTTATATAAAGATTTTCGTATTTGCCCAATGGTATGTTATGACCTTAGATTTCCGGTATGGGCCAGAAATGACGACGCATACGATGTTGTATTATATGTTGCCAATTGGCCCTTACCTCGAATAAACGCTTGGGATACACTTTTGAAGGCGAGGGCCATCGAAAATCTAGCCTATTGTATCGGCTTGAATCGTGTCGGAACCGATAAATCGGGTCATGAGTATCCCGGTCATTCGGCCGTTTATGATTGTTTGGGCGAGCGAATCGCGTATTCCGAGGAAGAGGAAGTCGTATTTGCTACCTTATCCAAAGAACACATCACCATTACTAGGGAAAAATTGAAATTTCTCGACGATAGGGATCAATTTACTCTGTTAGGGTAAATGTCTCTATTTTTTCCCAATTGGCCCGCATTTCAATTGGTCCGGGATAGTACACCACCCGCTCAGGCTGTATTTTTTGTAGAAGATTTCCGGTATCCCATTTTTGATTGGCATTGGTGTCGAAAATTACCCGCAGCAAATAGGAGGCAGGATTAATAGCATTGAATTCAAAGAGCTGCTCCTCGGTTGCATAGATTTCCCGTTGTATTTCACCCTTTTCATTTGTGAGCTGCACAATTATGGGATAGGTTACGTTACCATCAATGGTTAGGCTCAGATTGCCATAATCGGCCAAACTTTTGGTGCTTAGGTTGTAGTTGGTAGAGTCGTTTTCGATTCCAAAGAAATCGGTAACCGCTCCGGGCAGTAAGGTGACGTTGTAGGATTGGTTTGGTTCGGTCTTAAAATCGAAGTCCACTTTATTTTCAAGACTGTCCAGCGTAACCTTAAAATCGATTGCGATGGAATCGAAAGTTATGATGTTGATTTTTGAAGAATCCAATCGGGTCAGAGGAGTGTTTGCCATGATCTGGTAAGCAGTATTGAAACCTATACTTCCGCTCACATTCGACTGAAGCCGAAGAGAATCAAATTCTACTTTCCTGGCTTTTACATTAAAGGTGTCGATGAGCTTAAGGCGCTCGTTGGTTACCGTAAATAGGATACTATCAGCTTCAAAAGGGGTAAACCAGTAGTTGATGGTATCCTTGTCCCTTTCTTTTAAAAGGGTCGTTCGCACCGTGTCGGGAATAACGCTCAACGGTGCTATTTGCACTCCGGATATATCGCCATAATATCCAAAACTGATTTTATTCTTTGCCGCATAACTAGGAACCGACATAGCATAGTTGGGAATTTCCTTGAACATGTTCAATAAAAAAATAGAATCCGTGGGAATGTTGATGGTATCGGTTATAAAACCGATTTTATCGGTATTTTGATCAAAGATGTTGTTCTTGGCTTCGTCCTTCAAACCAAAAAGCGCATAGCGACCTTCCTTTATGTTCTTGATGGTGAAAATAACCGTACTATCGAGCGTATTTGTAATATAGTTTGGCGGGCGTTTGTAAATCGTTGAGTCGGTATAAGCGGTATCGATTTCATAGAGCATGACGCTTACGAACTCGTCTGCCTTTTGATTGAATGCATCTTTAATAACCCCTTGTATTTCCAGCGAATCGATATAACTTCCCGTAGAAAAAACGTAGGTAAGAAAAGGGCTCGGGTTGCCTTCGTTGTTATCAACGATACTTTGGCCAAAGTTTAGGGTATAGGTGGTGTTTTCCTTTAAGGTATCCTTAATCTTGATTTCCACATATTTATTGGTGCCCCCTTGAGGACTTATTTCCGGGAGGTACTTTAAAGGAGGTGAAACGATGAGCTGTTCTTGTAGTTTTTCAAGCTTAATATACTCATCAAAATATAACCTGATCCGATTCGCCTTGAAGTTTATGGTCATATTCTCCGGTTCGGCTTTTATCAGCACGGGCCCTTGTTCATCTTTCG
The DNA here is from genome assembly GCF_005943945.1 of Aggregatimonas sangjinii. Classification (GTDB taxonomy): domain Bacteria; phylum Bacteroidota; class Bacteroidia; order Flavobacteriales; family Flavobacteriaceae; genus Pelagihabitans; species Pelagihabitans sangjinii. Next base: position 4,611,022 of record NZ_CP040710.1, read on the forward strand.
GGCCACCCGTGGGTGTGCCACGTCTCGCACAATGCACTAGGGCGGCAACCATAAAAAACAAAAAGAAACCCGCCAAAATACGTCGTATCATACCGTTGTGATTCAATACGCAAAGAAACGATTTATTTGTAAAAACCGATTGGCATCCGTTCCTGGACCATCATAAATATATGTTATTTTCCAAATGAAGATGGTAAACGTGTCGCTAGTATTTAGGTCAGGGGTACGACCGATATGCTGGTTATATAGAGCGTGATACCGGGAATCTCCATTAAGGTTCGTCCGCAGATTTCCATCGTGGCCCCGGTGGTAATGACATCATCTACTAGGAGTACATTCTTATGGTGCAATCTTTCGGGGTTTTCAAGAACATAAAGCGATTTGTTCCCTTGCCATCGGCCTATTCTTCCTATTTTGGTCTGTGTTCTCGTATTGGCCGTTTTGTTCAGTACGTTCTCGGCGAGTTCGGCATTTAGGTAATGTGCTAGTTTTTTTGCGAAAAGCGATACTTGATTGTACCCCCGCTTTCGCAGTTTCCGGCGATGTAAGGGTACGGGCACTACAAAATCGATCCTTGTGATTGGCGAATGCCCCTCTTGAAGCAGCTGCCCATACCAATCACCAAGAAAAGCACCTATTTGTGGCTGATTTCTGTACTTTAAATGATGTATTAGCCGTTGCACAATACTGTTTTCCCTGAAAAAAAGGAAAGAACTTGCCTTTTTCACATCAATTCGGCCATAAAATATACGGTCAACGGGATTTTCTACGTTAAAGTTGTAATCGGTGAGTGGTAGGTCGTTCCGACAAAGGGTACAGAGGTGTTCCTCTCCTCGGGATAAATGGGTATTACAACCAAAACAGACCTTGGGTAGGATAACCGTATTGATATCATTTAGTATATTTGCCAGATTACGTATGCCCAAATTCTAACCTATTTAAGTACCCGCTTAACGCTAATTTTTTTGATGGAGAGTCAAGATAATAAATTCAGCAATAATATCACGCTAGCCGCTTTGGCAGCTATAATTCTGGGCATTCTTATTGCCTTTTATTACAGCTACGCCCAGTCCAAAAATCAAATTAATTTTCTACAGGAAGAAAAAGCGATTTTGGTCAAGGACCTTACCTTGATGAAGGCCGATGTTGATCGGCTTGAGGCGCGTAATATGGTCGATGAAATCGAGATTCAAAAGTCGAAACAAAGTGTTGAACGCTTGTTGGATTCTGTGGGCAGACTCAACTTCACCATTGAAAAACTAAGGGAGTTCAAGTCCGAACTTCGAAAATTGGAGGCGAGGAACGATAGCCTGAAGCTTAAAAATAACCTGCTAAAGTATACGAATACCGTTCTAGTCGACAAATACGAAAAAACCCAGAAAGAGATACAAGTGCTTCGTGCCAAAAGCAGTTCTTTGGCGGAGGCGGAGTCTTTACAGCGACGCAAGATGAAAGAGTTGAACGAAGAGCTGAAAGTCAAAAAATACCTTGTAATCGATAACTCCAGGGGTAATGGCGCTCGGGTGAAGGGCGGTAAGCGCATACAGACCAATAAAGCGTCGGTCGTTGAAAAATTGGATGGTTGCGCTGTGGTCGGTAAGGATATGTCCGCTGCCGGCTCCGAAAAGATAATCTACTTCCAATTTCTGGGGCCAACAATGCAGATTATAGAGGACAATGCCAATACCATCACGGTAAATGGTAATGTATATAGTAAGCGAGTGGAGTTCAACTTCGATGGGAACCAAAGGGAGGTTTGCAGTTCAATTTCGCTTCCGTCGGGTTCTTTGGAAAAAGGCACGTATACAATTAATATCTTCGAAGATGAACGCCTGCTGTCCTCAAGCGAGTTCCAGCTAAAATAATTTCCATTTTCCAAAGGCTCTGTTAGGCGAATAGCACTATATTATTCTATTTTTGCCGCATGGCAAATCAAGATGATCTTTTCAAGAAAGTAGTATCCCACGCCAAAGAGTATGGGTATGTATTTCAATCCAGCGAAATTTACGATGGTCTAAGTGCAGTGTACGATTACGCACAAAACGGGGCCGAACTAAAGAAGAATATAAGGGAGTACTGGTGGAAGGCCATGGTACAGCTCAACGATAATATCGTTGGTATCGACGCGGCTATCTTTATGCACCCTACAACCTGGAAGGCATCGGGTCATGTTGATGCCTTTAGCGACCCCTTGATCGACAACAAAGACTCCAAAAAACGCTACCGTGCCGATGTGTTGGTAGAGGATTACACCGCCAAAATCGAAGCCAAAATCGAAAAGGAAGTCAAAAAAGCGGCCAAACGCTTTGGTGACGCCTTTGACAAGAAAGAATTTTTAGCAACGAACCAACGGGTCAAAGACTATCAGGAAAAGGTAGATACGACTTTACAGCGCTTAGGACGTTCGTTGGGAAAAGAGGACTTGGCAGATGTCAAAAAACTCATCGAGGAACTTGAAATAGCCTGCCCCATGTCAGGCTCTCGAAATTGGACGGACGTAAAGCAATTCAATCTCATGTTCGGTACCAAACTGGGTGCTTCGGCCGAAAGTGCGATGGACCTGTATTTGCGCCCGGAGACGGCCCAGGGTATTTTCGTCAACTTCCTGAATGTGCAAAAAACGGGACGTATGAAGATTCCGTTCGGTATCGCACAGACCGGAAAGGCGTTTCGCAACGAAATCGTCGCCCGACAATTTATCTTTAGGATGCGCGAGTTCGAACAGATGGAAATGCAATTTTTCATTAAACCGGGAACCCAACAGGAATGGTATGAAAAATGGAAAGAGAGCCGCTTAAGGTGGCACCTTTCCTTAGGATTGGGTGAAGACAACTACCGTTTTCACGATCACGAAAAACTGGCGCATTATGCCGATGCCGCGGCCGATATCGAATTCAGGTTCCCTTTTGGATTTAAAGAATTGGAGGGAATTCACTCCAGAACGGATTTTGATTTGGGGGCGCATGAAAAATTCTCTGGGAAGAAGCTGCAGTACTACGACCACGAAGATAAGGAGAGCTATGTACCCTATGTTATCGAAACCTCCATTGGTCTGGATCGTATGTTCTTGGCCATATTCTCGAATGCGCTGCAGGAGGAAGAACTGGAAAACGGTTCAACACGAACGGTACTAAAATTACCTGCCGTACTGGCGCCGACCAAGGCAGCCGTATTTCCGCTGGTCAAAAAGGACGGTCTTCCTGATTTGGCCAAAGAAATCATCGACGACCTCAAGTGGGATTTTAATGTACTCTACGACGAAAAAGATGCCGTGGGCCGCCGTTACCGAAGGCAGGATGCCAACGGAACACCATTTTGTATTACCGTGGATCATCAATCGTTAGAGGATAAGACTGTTACCATTCGCCATCGTGATTCCATGGAACAGCAAAGGGTTGCCATCTCGGAGGTTAAAGCGATTATTCACAAAGAAGTGGATATGAAGTCTTGGCTGATGAAAATGGAGTAGGTGAAGGCGTCTCGCTAATGTGGGCCTTTCGATCGACTAGTAAAACCGAACGCCTGGTCCAGACTGGGGTTTAAAGGCGATACCCCAGCCGCAAACTCCCATAAAAATTGCGTTCATCACCTGGATAATAATAGCGCGGTTCATTACCACCGAAGCCTTGGGTATTGATCAATACCGATTGTGCATATACGATATCGAATAGATTGTTGATTCCAAAATCGAATCCCAGAACAAATTTGTCGGACAGTTTTTTACGATACCCCAATCGGGTATGCACCAAGTTAAAAGCATCGCTGGAAAGATTATTGGCATCCGTTAAGGGAATGGCACCCACATGTTGATAAGTGATGTTACAATAAAAGTCGTTGAAGAAGTCTGTTTGAAGTCCACCATGTATGCGATTTTTGGCCACTCCGGTCAGCGGATTGCCTGAAAAATCGTTATCGCCATCAACGAAGGAAATGAATTTATGGTCGTTCAACGTATAATTCAAGAAAGGGGTAAGTTTGATTTTCGGTGAAATATCGAGTAGGTAGCTCAAAGCAAGTTCCAATCCCTGATGCTTCGTTTTTCCAGCATTTCTTCCAATAAATCGGTCATCGTCTACCCGTTCGGCAACCAGTAGATTCCTCACGTTCATTTGGTAGAGCGTAAAATCGATTTTGAATTTTTTGGCGAGGGGATTGAAACGTCCGCCGAATTCATAATTGATTCCCGTTTCCTGTGCGATGTCGGGATTGACTACCCCATCGGGTGTCAAGGTTTCCTCTAGACCGGGGTTGGAAAAACCGCGGCTTACGTTAACGTAAAGCTGGCCACTTTCGGTAAAATCATACTGCATATTGATACTAGGAAGCACGATTGCCTTAAAGTTCCTGATAGCACTTTTATTTTCCGCACCCGAATTGAAAAGATCTCTATAATCGTAATCGGTTTTATTCCAATTAAGCCCTAACTGTATCGAAAAGGTGTCCGTAAAAGGGAGAAGTACTGTTGTAAAAGTGTTGAGCTGATCCCGAAATTCTTTATTTCTTGCAAATAGGTCTCCTGGAAGGCTTCCGTTACCATTGTTTTCTTGGTATAAATTCTCGAACTCGTTCCAACGGTATTCGTCTTTGTAAAGTTCCGCCCCGATATGATACTCGGCTAGAATATCGGATATCTTGAGGTTACCGGAGAAACGTGTGCGGAAGCCGTATCCGTTGGTAAATTCGTCCAGAATTCCGAAAGGTCGTGCTTCGTAATGGTCAAGATAACTATAGAAGATGCTCGTTGTGTTTTTAAGTGCGGGAGTAAATTCATGGGAAAAAGATACTCCGACCAAAGTACTGTTGTTCGCCTCGAACCCTTGCGATGCCCTCCATGTAAAAGTGGCCTGTTGCGGATTTTCCGCAAACGCCGTTGCACCGAGCGAACTGGGAATCTGTGCCGTGTAATCGATGTGGTTGAGAAGTAGCGAAATGGTGTTTCTCGAATTGATTTGGTATGAGGTGTTCAATAAGAGACCATCTCTTTCGAAGTTGCTATTTTCACGATAGCCCTCTGTTTCCGTATGTCCGTATTGAAGTCCTAGCCGCAGTTTTCCGTCAAAATGGTTGAAAGAGAGATTGTTCTTCAGCAACCCAAAAGACCCGATGGTAACATTGTTGGAAAAATTGGTCGAGCGCCCTAAGGCTTCTTTTGGATTAAGAATGATAGCCCCGCCTAAATTCGCGCCAAAAGAGGTGGCTTTTGGCCCCTTTACCACTTCAATCTGGCTAAGGTTTTCGAGGTCAAAAGATTCTATCTCGGAAGTTCCTGCTCCATTCGTTACGGGAATATCATTATAATACAAACGGAGTTTATTGGTGCCAAAGAGCGTTCGGGCACCAATGCCGCGGATAGTGATACGATTGGTATTCAGTGCCCCTGAGAATATATAAACTCCCGGAGTTTGATTGATAGCGGACACCATGCTCACCGGACTATAATTTTGAAACGTCTTTGGCCCGATGACTTCTGAGGGAATGATGCCTACCGTATTTTTCCGTTTTAGGGCATCTAAGAGAATTACTTCATCTAGCTGGGTAATGCTGTCTTTGGGAATAGGTTGCTGTGCGGAAAGAACACATCCAACCAATAGAAGAAGAAAAAGGGAACAGAGGCCTCTCATATATTCGAATAGGCCTTAAAAATAGCCATTAAAATCGATAGCCTAGCGAAACACCACCACGCCCAACAACGCTTGGGGAGAAGTCTGCATTAAGCAGATTACGGCCAAGCCCGCCGTATACTTCTACCATAAAGCCTCTTCGGGTTACAAATTTACCTCCGACCGACACCCCAAGGGCGAAGTCGGCGTACGTAGTATCGCTGATGATATCGTCTCCGAAAAAATCCCTATCGTCTCCGGTATTGTACATGCCAAAACCTTCGACAAAAAATCCCTTGGCATAGCCTCGGGAAAAGTACTGACGGTAATAGGGGGTAATCGAAAACTCACGATACGCGTCCAAGAAATCGTTATCACTACTTTGGTTGATATTGGAGAGTATCGCAATACCCACCGATGACTCTTCGTTCAATAGGCGTTCATAAGCTACATCGGCGAAAGCAAGGGCGATAAGGTTTGAAACGTTGACCTTTAACTCATTTCTATCTTGAGACGGATCAACATCTTGCGCCTGTCCGACGCCAAGCGAGGCAATCAGGCAAAAGGATAAAATAGATTTTTTCATGATGAATAGTGATGTTTTCACGAGCTATTGCTCAAAAAATATGCCAATACAAGTCACCATACGTTTTTTGAAACGGCAAAACAAATCAAAATCGATACCCAACCGATAAGCCTCCTCTATACATAAAGGCAGATCTGAAATCGGGCGTATTGAAATTTCGTCCTATCCCGGCATGAAATTCAAGGGTAAAGCGATCGCTTCTGGTCACCCATTTATGACCACCTCCCAAACCAAGGGCCGCGGTACTGTAATCGATATCGCGTTCGAGCAATTCATTTTCATCTACCTCGTCCTCGCCGGTATAATAGAGGCCGAACACTTCGGCAAAAAATCCTCCCCTAGGCGAAAAACCGAAAAAATACGCCCTCAAATTAGGGCCGATACCAAAACCCCCATTGAAATCGGTAGGTTTACTATCCACATAAAGGGTGCCGCCAATACTGATGTCCTCAGAGAAAAAATATTCGTACGAACCCTCTACAGACCCCGTGGCCAAGAACAAACCTAAATTTAGTTTTATCTCATGGGGGTTATCCAATGACGGGTAGGCTTGAGCCGCGACGCCCAAAGTACTTAGGCTTAATAAAAGCAATAGTATTTTTTTCATTTGTATATTTTAGCGTATTGTACGGCGCAACGACCAATAGGGTCAAGTTCTTTGCAAAGATGCGTAAATCGGAAAAAAGACTATCCTCTAAACTCAAAAAAATAGGCAAGTTGCCTATTTTTGATTTTCAGATAGAGTCCAAGACGGGTTCTTGTAGATATAAGAAAGTATGAAAGTTGTGTCCTATAATGTAAATGGTCTTCGTGCCGCGTTGAAAAAGGGTTTTATTGAATGGTTACAAACGGTAAATCCCGATGTGATTTGTTTACAAGAGATAAAAGCGCAAAAAGACCAGCTGGACCTTTCGGTCTTCGAGGATGCAGGATATCCCTTTACCTATTGGTACAGTGCGCAAAAGAAAGGATACAGTGGGGTTGCCATCCTGTCAAAGACCGAGCCGGACCATATTGAGTATGGAACAGGAATCGAAACGATGGATTTTGAGGGAAGAAATCTCAGGGCCGATTATGGCGATCTTTCGATTATGAGCATGTATTTGCCTTCGGGAACCAATTTGGACCGTTTGGATTTCAAGTTGAACTATATGGCCGAGATACAGGCGTACCTCGATGAATTGCGAAAAAAGAGACCCAATCTCGTTGTGCTTGGCGATTACAACATTTGTCATGAAGCAATAGATATTCACGACCCCGTGCGGAACAAGAACGTTTCAGGTTTTTTACCCGTGGAGCGCGAATGGATCGGGAACCTGATTAAAAGCGGGTTTATCGACAGCTTCAGGCATTTCAATAAAGAGCCTGATAACTATACTTGGTGGAGCTATCGCGCAAACGCCCGAAACAATAACAAGGGTTGGCGGTTGGATTATGGAATGGTAAGCGAACCACTTCAGGACCGCCTCAAACGATCGGTCATATTATCGGAGGCAAAGCATAGCGACCATTGTCCGATTTTGGTCGAGATCGCTTAGTCCCATATAATGCCTCTTTGAAGGACGGTCTCAGCAGTGCATTTATCTACCCTGGGATTTGTCGCAATAAAAATACTATCGATAGATTGAAAAGTGCCCCACGAATTCCCGTTCGTCATTTTCGCCATTCAGTTTAATGACATACCAATAATCGCCTGCCGGTAAATCGGTATTGTTGTAGGTGCCGTCCCAATCTCCGTTTCCGATGAATTTTTTGATGGTTCTGCCGTACCTGTCAAAAATGGATACGAACATATTCGGGAACGCCTCATTGTTCTTTATGCTCCAGACATCCTTAAAACCGTCGTTATTTGGTGTGAAAAAGTTCGGGATTTCAATATCGATGAAATTCATATTTACCTGAACAGCCGCTTCACATCCCTTGCCATCGGTGACCCGAACCGTATACAGGCCGTCACGATTTATGTAATAGGAGCCAGTGGCCTGGGGCATTGCCTCAAAATAATAGGTATAATTCCCGTCGCCGCCGGATGCGGAAACCAAAATTTCATTGATGCTTCCCTGTTCCAAGGTCAACGATACGGTCTCGGGTAGGGAAATCTGTATAGTATCCAAAACTTCGATACAACCGCCTTCGTGTACAATACTTATGGTATGTACACCTTCACTCAAGCCTTCGAATATCGGACTGTCCTGGGTATGGTCGGTCGCGGTGGGCATGTACGGGTCTGCGGCATCAAGGGCAAAATAGTAGTTCTGCACGCTTTCATCCAACACCCTCACTGTAGTGATGCTGTGCGCCTCGCCGTCCAGACATTCATACACGGTTTCGTGGCTAGCGCTGAGGTCTACCCCTAAGCGTACCTCCTGGACTACGGGAAGGGTACAGCCGTTTGCATCACGAAGGTATATTTCATAGTATCCGCCATCCAAATCGGAAAGTATCAGGTTAGCCCCGGACACATCCGTAAAGGTGCCATTGGGATTGCCGACGCTGTAAGCATAGGGAGCGGTTCCTCCAGAGAGATTCAGTTCGATCAGGCCGTTGTTGTCCGTAGAACATTCCTCATCCTCCACGCGAACGACATCCGCTGCGAGCGGTGCCGTAGGTGCGATAACGGGAATCGCTTCGACTACGACCTGACAACCGTTTTGGTCTTGAACGATAACGGTATAATCGCCGCCTGCCAAGTTTTCAAATATATTTGCCTCAACCGATTTCTGCGGTTCCGAAGAAATACTGTAACTGTACGGGGCAACGCCGCCGCTAACATTAACGGTAATCGTACCATCGTCTTCTCCAAAACAGCTTACATGGGTCACGGTACCCAAAGTCGCTTGCAGTAGCGGTGGTTCCGCTATTTGGATTTCCCGTGAGTATGCCGTACAATCTGCACCGCTAGTCACGTAAATACGATAGGTGCCCTGCCCGAGGTTTTCAAAAATTCCGGAATCTTGCGGGGTTCCCTGTAAGGTTCCGTTGACCTCTAGTTGGTATTGGTATCCGCCCAATCCTTTGGAGGCGGTAGCCACCAGAACCGCATCGCTCTCCCCGTTACAATTGATGGTCGTATTCGAAACATCAACCGCTACTTCCAATGGTTCGATGAGCGTGATGGTACGTACTACCTGTAGTGGCGACGGACAGGCTACGTTCACCGCATCCCTTGCTTCGAAAGCGTAAGTATCGGGACCTAGCCCTGAAAATACCGGGCTGGCTTGCCATGCCCCTAGTGTTGGGGAAACCTGTCTATACTCGTAAGTGCCACTGGTTCCGCCACCGGCAGATACCGTGATTTCCGCCGAATTGGGCGTACAACTCGGTGCTATCGAAATGGTGGCATCTATGGTTACTTCGGCCGGATCGGTGAGGGTGATGGTTCCGGTCGTATTATCACAACCGCGGCCATCGGTCACGGTAACGGTGTAGGTTCCTTCGGCCAGACCGTTGAACACGTTGCCATTTTGTGCCACACTGCTGACTCCCGTGCCGGTATTGTTCAGAATGTATTGATAGTTTGAAGGGCCATTGGTCCTGGTCGCGGTCACACTGATGCTTCCGTCGGTAGCGTCCGGACAGCTTGGGTCGTTCATGACATCCGGGGTAATGGTGATGACATCTATTTCAGGGACGGAAACCGTCTGGGTCACATTTGCACAACCTTGTCCATCCCTGAGCGTCAATTCATAATTGATACCAGAGGTGAGGTTGTTGAAAATATTGTTCGCGGCAAAATCCTGAATGGGAACCCCTGGGGTTGCCGGATCTACCAAACGGAACTCATAACCGCCCCAACCACCTTCCGGCGTGGCCGTAACTTGGGCATCGCTTCCTGGGCTACAGCTCAATTGTTGCGTTATGGCCCAGTTGAAGTCTAAGGCAAAAGTGGGGGATTGAATGGTGATATGCTCGGTATCTGCCGTACAGCCGGTATCGCCATCGGTAACCCTTACGAAAAAGGTCCCCGTAGGTAATGTATCAATACTAGTAGCTCCTGTTGCCGTACTAGATGGGCCTGCTGCTATGAAGGGTGTCGTGGTATTGTTGACGTTGAATACCTCATAGGTGAAATCAGTACCAAAACCAGTTACGGTAAACTCCAATTCCCCGTTCGCTTCCCCGCGGCAGGTAATATCGGCTATTTTGGTTGCCGTGGCTGATATATTATCGAACGGAGCGATGACGTACTCGACCCTTGCGCTACAGCCCGTGGCGGTATCGGTAAGTTCATAGGTATAGGTTCCTGGGTTTCCGGCCAGGATGGTAATAGTGCCATGGCCCGTGCCATTGATCAGGTTGCCCGACGGCAGCTCTCTGGTTTCATAGTTCGGGATACCCGTACCATTGGCGCCCATCACGTTGATGATGGCATCGTTAACACAGGTCATGGCCTGTGTTTCGGTAATTGTGGCTGTTACCTTTTGGGCCGCGGGAATGTTGACCGTGGTTTGGTCTGTACATCCATTTGCATCGATGACATCAATGATCACCGTTTGCACGGTATTGGTATAGGGAAGGTCAAAGCTATTGTTACCGCTAAAACTACTGCCGTTAAAACTGTAGTTGTACGGAGCCGTACCGGTATCGTCACCAAGACCATCGGTGATGGATGCCGTAACCGTAGCTTGCCCGAGGGTATTGCTCGCCGTACAAGTGAACGGGGAGATCGTCGGGGTGGCCAATTGCAATGCTTTGGGCTGGCTTATGGTAAAGGCCGGTAAGGTCTGTATACAGTTTTTCGCCGAACGCACGCTTACCGTATGGGATCCGGGGGCCAAGTTTTCGAAAATATTGGAAACTTGGTATGGGTTTCCATCGATACTGTATTCGTAGGCGACGTCAAGATTATCCGAACCGGGGACCTGTTCCACGATGACCCTGCCGTCATTGGCTCCAAAACAGCTTAAATTCTGAACCGGTGTCCGGATTTGAAAAACCGGTGTCTGAGGGGCATCGAGCGTAACCGTCACCGTTTGTGCCGGGCAACCCGATTGGTTGTCGGTAACGGTAAACGAATAGGTAGTTGAATGCGTCAGTCCCGTAAAAACACCGGTGGTGTTCGTTTCCGAGTTATCGGTACGTTCAAAGGTATAATCCGTTGAACCGCCATATACGTCCAAGGTCACTTCCCCACTATTTGCAGGAATGCACTGTACTGCTTGGGTGATATTGGCTTTAGCCACCATTTGGGGATAGATAAAGATATTTTCGGTGGCGATACATCCATTTTCATCCCGCACGACCAAGGTATGGTTGCCAGGGCCTAGATTTTTCGTTATGGCGGTAGTCACCTCACCATCCCAGATGTATACATTCGCTCCCTCGCCGTCAACGATAGTGGCGTTTACGGTATATATTTCGTTGGTTGAGGAGCACCTGTTCGGTACATCGATTCCCGTGATTTGCGGCTGGGCATCTCGGGTGAGGGTGATAGGACCGGACAAGCCCTTGATACAGCCCCCGCCATCGCGAACATAGACCTGATAGCTATTGTTCGTGCCATCGTAAGCGCTTGGAAAGACTTCTTTGGAAGGCTGGTTTTGCCATTCCGAAGCCGGTAGCGTATTCGGGTCGGTACCATTGACCACAAAAGCGTACTCATAAGGATGCCAGTTCTGATACAGCTTGTTTCGTCGATTGTAATTGGTTTCGTCGTTCCATCCGCCGGTGGCCGTTACGCCGATTTGATTCCCTGTCGTACAGGTTGCCGGAACATTTTGATCAAGCTCCAGTACTAGTTTTTTAGGAGTATAGATCGGGAATCGATTTCCTGAGACACAACCTGATTCGGATGTAACTTCAATCACGTACCAGCCGCCTCTTAAGCCGTTGACATCAACGATAATATCGCCACCCAGACCTCCGTCATTAGCGGTGCCATTTTGATGGAACGCGGTATTGGTAGGTCTATGGGCATTATAGATACGCCAGTCTACCCGTTGCGTACCGTCCGAATCGTTATCGCCAGCTCCGGTTATGGTAAATCTTGCCTCCCCATTATTGTCTTCACGACATACCTTTCCTTGAAACTCAGTGACTACATCAAAGGTGGAATCGTCAGATGGTGCGGCAATGGCACCCAAATTGCGCCAACGTTGACAGCCGGTATTGACGTCACGAATGGTAATTCCATAATTCACGCCGAACAAAAGGCCGCTTACCCGTAAATCCCTTTCAAAGGCACCCACATCAGTATCTTCTCCCAGCGCTTCGTTTTCCGCTGCGACTTCAAAGCTTCTCCAACCTGGAGGATTATCCGGATCGTAAGGCCAAATACGATACTCAAAAGGACCAACGAGCCCGGTCGGGTCACCGACCTCGATTTCAAATGTGGCGCCATTGGCACAACTTTGATCCAAATCGGCTTGATTCTTTTGAAACCAGGGTAAGGGTGGTTGGTCGATCTTATAAAAATCAGATTCATAGGTACAACCTCTCTCGTCTGTAATTCTCACAAAGAACCATTGCGGCCAATGCATGCGTTCGTTCCATCCTCCGGGACGGGTAGACATATCGATATTTTCGCGCCTGCGGTATACTCTGGACCAGCCTGTGGCCAAATAATCGGCTTCGTTGCGAACCCTTACCAATTCTATAGTGATGAGGCCCGTAGCGTTTTGTACGTTGTTGATATTGGTATTGCCCCACTGGGTGCCCCCATTCAACGGGTCGCAGGTAATATCGGTGTGGGAGACATCGGCCGTGATGGCATCATCGGCACCGATGGTTATCGTCTTGTTTACCTCACAGCCTAAAGCATCCCTAACGGTGTAGTTGTAATCAGTAGCGTCTAGTCCGGTATAGAGGCTCTTCGTCGTAAAGGTGCTTCCTTCAAAACTGTAGCGAAAAGGTGGGGTACCTCCCTGACCTACCAATTCTACCGAGCCGGTACCATCTGTACCACAGGCGGTATCGGAGATGTTCTCAGTAGCGATTAGTGCTGGGGCTACCTCAGTGATTACAGGATCGGTTTCCGCAGAACAACCTTTACTATCGGTAACCCTGAAAACGAAGGAACCCGCGGTCCCACTGGAATAGGGCACTGTAGTGGCTGTAAATCCTCCTCCATCAATGCTTACCTCGTAGCTATAATCGGGATCGGGATAGCCCTCTTGGGGTGTAACTTGAATAATAGCATCCGGCGATGCACCGCAACCTAAAGGTTTGGTAATTTGCGCAGTGGCGAAAAGCTGTCCGGCGATTTCCGTATCGGCAACGATGGTCTCGCAACCGTTGTTGCCAATTACCTTGATTTCATAAGCATCTGGTGTAAGGTCGGTCAAGGTAAACGTACCTCCTGGAACCGCTTGGGGCGTACCATTGTTCACGGTATAGAAATAAGGGGCTTCGCCATCCGTCACATCGATTTTTAAAATGCCTTTGGTGGCGGTACTGTAGCAGTAGTTCGAGGCAGTTGCGTCTACCACTGATGTTGGTCCACCTTGATCCAACAGTTCAAAGGTCTCGCTATCGTAGGAACACCCGTTCACATCAGTAACCACAACGGTATGGATGCCGGGTTGGGTTAGTCCGATTATGGTTTTGTTGCTTTGTGCAGGGGTTGCGGTTCCATCCGGTTGGCGCACGAAATAGAGGTAACTTCCCCATCCGCCCGAGGCTTCGATGGTAGCGCTACCCGGAGTGCCGCAATTCATATGCGTAAGTGCTATTGAGTCTACGGCAAGGGCTGAGGCGGGAGCCGCAACAGTTACGGACTCTACTTGTTGGCAAGGTCCCGACTGGTCGTTGATGCGTATCGTATACGTATCTGCGGGTAGTCCAGAGATGGTTAGGGGAGAACTGGTCGCACCTGAAACGCTAAATCCGGTCGGGGTTCCCGTGCCGTCTTCGATCACCACATCGAAGGTAGTGTCGAAATCGGTAATTGTAATGTCCAAGCTGCCGTCAGAGGTACCAGGCGTCGCGCAGGAAACATTATTTTTTACCGTTACGGTCGAGCTGAACTTGATAGGGCCGTCCAAGGTGTAATTTCGAACGATTTTACAACCATCATTTGCCGTAATTTCAAAGGTATAAGTGTTGGGGGCCAGACCTTCAAAAGTGTCATCCGGAGCGGTCAGCGTCATCGGCGCTGTGATGCTATAAGTAAAAGGCGCGTTTCCTCCTGTAACGCTTAGCTGCACATCGGCCTCTCCTGACGTGCAATTGCGGTTGCTTACGGTAAAGGAAACATCCGAAGGGTTCGATCCCGCATTAATCGTTTGGTCGGCGGTCGTGGTACAATCATTGGCGTCCTTGACGGTCACCGTATAAGTACCCGCACCTAATCCCGAAAAGTCGGTCGCGTTTTGGAAATCCGCACCGTTCAAACTGTACTCAAAAGGTGCCGTCCCGCCAGTATCAATCCCGACGGATAGTGTGGCCGAGCCGGTCGTACAATCAATCTGTTGTGTGACGCTCGCGCTAGCCGTAAAAGTCGGACTAGGATCGACATTGACCGAAGTTGCGTTGATATCACAGGAACCTCCTGCTTTTTCTTTACGGATGCTCACAGTATAACTTCCGGCGGCCAAATTGCTAAAGACGTTGGAGGTCTGATAGCTTGTGCCGCCATCTATGCTATACGTAATCGAATACCCCTGGGTATTAGTGACGTCTACAGTGATGCTTCCGTCATCCGTTCCGTTACAGCTAATATCTTTCGGGGTAACAGTGTATGTTATTTCCGGCTCGGAATTTACTTGTACAGGATCTGCGATGATAACGCAGGCATTGGCATCACGTACCGATACAGAATAGCTTCCGGCTACCGAGATGGGTATGGTGGTCTGGTTTCCCGCGGAAAAAGACAAATAGCTCGACCCGCCGTCAATACTATATTCAAACGGGGAGACCCCGCCTGACTGAGTCACGTTCAGGACACCATCCGAACAATCAATATTTTTGGTGACGACCACATTGGGCTGAATATTCTGAAAATTGGGAACTGTTACCGTGCCGTTCCACACGCAATTGGAAACGCTGGCCAAGGTAATTTCGAGATCGTAAATTCCTGCATCAAGATTGGAAAAGGTATAATTACTTCCTGTAGGACCGGAATCGTTAATAAGGTTACCGCCTTGGGTTAGAGTATAAATGTAATTTGAAGAGGAGGTGGCAATTGCTACTTCAATACCTCCTTTCGCCGTATTGCAGGTGATGGGCAGTACTGTAGTCGTGGCATCGATGCTGTTGTTGGCCACGGCCAAATCGTTCAATTCAAAGGTACAGCCGTCATTTCCATCATTTCGACGGATTTGTATGGAGTAATTGCTTACAGAACTAATCGAAAATACGTTTGATGATTGCCAGGACGCTCCGTTGTTGATACTGAATTCGTAGTTCGAAGGTACATTGTTCACCGAGATATTGCCGGGACTGCCGCAATCTATATTTTGGATAACGGCCGTCGGATTGAGTCCGTTACCGTACACTTTAAAATAAAATCGTTCGCTGCTGTTGTCATTGTATTGCACTAAGATGCGATAATCGCCGGGCTCGGCCACGTTGAACTGGGTATCGGTACTCTGTTGTACCCAAGTGCAGTTTGGAGCGCTATTGGAGCAATTGGGGCTTGCATCAGCGCAACTGCCCTCTAGGAATTTGGCCCAAACGATTTGTTTGAGGTCCGGGATGTTTGTCGTCAACAAACGCTCGTCGTTCAAACCGCAGAGGTAGATTTCATGCGACTCTGTTCCGTCAACACTACAGACTACGACGTTGTCTGAAATTCCGGTCAATGGGTGTGGACCTATAAGTGGCCGATTTTCGATGGTAGCCGGCGCTTCAGGTATAAGGTTTTCGGGCAATACGTAAGCGAAAATCGAAGTTATGCAGCAAAGTGCGAATAGCCAAAACAGGTTCTTTAGAGAGCCTTTGTTTTTCGGTAAGTCGGGCATTGGTCGGTTTTTAAGATATGGTTCCTAATCCTTGTCGCATGGGGTTGCTTTACAGATCGGGTTGTTTACTAACGTACAGATACTGTTTTTAGTGTCGAATTTTTGGTTGAAAGCCCGATTTTTTCGGTGAGTTCTAATCTTTGGGGAATGGGTTATCGGTCAAATCGAACCTTCAAGGAAGGTGAACCTCGCGAAAAGGCTTAAATTTGCAGTCGTAAACCGAAACTTGCATGAAGTACAGTACCCTTCCCCACACCGATATCAAAGTCAGTAAAATCTGTCTGGGTACCATGACCTGGGGCAACCAGAATACCGAAGCCGAGGGACACGAACAGATGGATTACGCCCTTGAGCACGGCGTCAATTTTTTCGATACTGCGGAATTGTATCCCGTTCCGGTAGCACCAAAATACTATGCCGATACCGAGAGAATCATTGGGAATTGGTTTGAAAAAACAGGAAATCGAGAGAAGGTAATCCTAGCTTCCAAAATTGCGGGAAAGCGAGAGGACACCAAGTTCGTGAGACAGCCAGGATTTTCAAGAGAATCGATTATATCGGCGGTAGAGGGGAGTTTGGAGCGTTTAAAAACGGACTATATCGATTTGTATCAGCTGCACTGGCCGGACCGAAAGACGAATTTTTTCGGAAAGCGCGGCTATCCGTACGACCTTACCGATTTTTGGGAGGACAACTTTCATCAAATATTAGAGACCTTACGCGATTTGATACGCGAAGGAAAAATAAGGCATGTCGGCCTTTCCAATGAAACACCTTGGGGTATTATGCGCTGTTTGGAGGAAAGCAAAGTACATGTCACACTCCCTAGAATGATTACCGTTCAGAACCCATATAGTTTGTTGAACCGATTGTTCGAAGTGGGGAATTCCGAAGTGGCACATCGGGAAAAAATAGGACTGTTGGCGTATTCTCCCTTGGGTTTCGGTATGCTAAGCGGAAAATACTTGGGAGACCGAAAACCAGAGCACTCCAGGTTGGCATTGTTTCCTGAATTCAATAGGTATAGTGGGGCAAATGCCGTGCGCGCCACAGAAAAATATTACGAACTTGCGCAGCAAAACGACCTTTCCCTTACGCAAATGGCGCTCGCCTATGTCAATTCCAGACCTTTCTTGACGAGTAATATCATTGGTGCATCCACCCTAAAACAGCTTGCTGAAAATATCGGAAGTATCGACGTATCCCTTAGTGATGAGGTATTGGCCGGTATCGAGGCCATTCACGAAGAGATTCCAAATCCATCCCCATAAATTGCCGATTATATGTTCTTTTTAAAGGTAGGCATAGGGCAGTTCGTTTTAATTATTGCCGTAATTCTGATTATTCTTGTTTTTGCCCGTATCATGAGGGATAAGCGTTAAGCAAATAAATCACCCACCACATCCTCGATGCGGGTGGCTAATTTCACTTCGATTTTGGTGTGTTTCAATCCCATTTTATTGTTTTTGGAGACATAAATGGTTGTAAAACCCAGTTTTTCGGCCTCTAATATGCGCTGCTCTACGCGTTGTACAGGACGAATTTCACCTGCAAGTCCCACCTCTGCCGCGAAACAAATGCCTTTTTCAATGGGAATATCGGAATTACTGGAGAGGATGGCTGCGATGACCGCCAGATCAATTGCCGGGTCATCAACGGAGATACCCCCCGTAATGTTCAGGAAAACGTCTTTAGCACCTAGCTTAAAGCCCGCCCGTTTTTCCAAAACCGCCAAAAGCATGTTCAAGCGTTTGGCATTGTAACCCGTGGTAGAACGCTGCGGGGTGCCATAAACTGCCGTACTCACGAGGGCCTGAATTTCTATCATCAGCGGTCGCATGCCCTCAACGGTCGAGGCGATTGCCGTACCACTCAAACCCTCATCGTTTTTTGAAATCAATATTTCGGAGGGATTGTTCACTTGCCGTAAGCCACTGCCCTGCATTTCGTAGATGCCCAACTCCGCGGTAGAACCAAAGCGGTTTTTAAGCGCACGTAGAATACGGTACACGTAATTGCGGTCACCCTCGAACTGTAAAACGGTATCGACCATATGTTCCAGGATTTTAGGCCCCGCGATCGAACCGTCTTTGGTAATATGGCCGATCAAGATGACCGGGGTATTGGTTTCCTTGGCGAATTTGATCAATTCGGCCGTACATTCCCGTATCTGTGAAATACTTCCGGCTGCCGATTCGATATAATCAGAGTGCAGGGTTTGAATAGAGTCGATGACGACGATATCGGGTTCTGTAGCCTCTATCTGTTGAAAGATATTCTGTGTCTTGGTCTCCGTAAGAATTAGGCAGGTTTCGCTTGCAGGATGAATACGATCTGCCCGCATCTTGATCTGCTTTTGGCTTTCTTCGCCTGAAACATACAAGGTTTTGTAAGGTAATTTTAGGGCGATTTGAAGTATTAGCGTGCTTTTGCCCACACCAGGTTCCCCGCCCAAAAGCACCAACGACCCAGGTACAAGTCCGCCGCCCAGAACCCTATTGAATTCGAGGTCGAACGTATCCAATCGAAGTTCTTTTTCCGTACTGATTTCATTAACACGGAGGGGTTTCGCAATTTTCCGTTTGCTATTCGAAGGCGCATTCCAACCCTTCTTTTCCTCTTTTTGAACGACCTCTTCGACAACGGTATTCCATTCCTTGCAGGCCGAACATTGTCCGACCCATTTGGCGTACTGCGTCCCACAATTTTGACAAAAAAAAGCTGTTTTGGTCTTGGCCATTTATTCGATTGAAATTGGCCTTAAAGGTAACAAGAAGTTTGAAATGATGTTGTATGATACATGGCGTTATAAAAAGGTAACCGAAAATTAATACCCGTGATATTTAGGTCGTTCTGCAAACCTTTTATTAGCTGGATATTAGTGCGGTTTGTCGCAGCATAATGTATTTTTATTTCCAATCGGAGTCGATTGAGGGCTTTGGTTTCACCACATCTCAGAACAGCAAGCGGGTCTTACGGTGGCAAGCTTTTGTATAAGTTGAAAAGGTAGCTGTTTGCAAAGGTAAATTAGTGTGTGCCTATTATTAAGGTTTCAGATCGGTGCTTCATGCATTGCTTAATCTATTATCATCAAAAAACCTTTTTTCAAATAGCATTATTGGTATCTCCTGCAATACTTTCGGTATTATTTATTCAATCCATTTTGGTAATCACCTATTGTAAAATAAGTGTTAGTTTCAAACAGGTCACCATACGAATCCCTTGGTTTTATCCAAAATCCCAACTGTAAATGTTTGTAATGGTTATAGCCCATATATTCTGCTCCTACCAATCTTACCGATGCCTTCCCTTTTTTCGGGTCATAGTCCAAAATCGCAAAACCATTCGAGGTGAAGTTTACATAACCAAAACTATTCATTACGGCCAAAAACGCTTCAAAAGAATCGATTGATCGAAAGTCTATTTTTCTTTCTTCCATATTTTTCTTTACCCACTGATCGGCTTTCAGGGCCTTAAGAATACTTTCTTCTGAAAAAATAGCTGACAGGGAAATCGCTTGACCATTATTTAGGTCTATGGTTTGAACAGTTAAAGTGTTGCTGGGCACTCCACAAGCAATTGTTCCGCCTTGACCGGATTCATAGCTATAATACTCACCGACCAAAGAAAGCGGATTGTAAAAAAAGTCATAGTCAACGCCACACTCATCTGTCTTTTCGCGCTCGATCAAGTCATTTAAATCTTTTACTGCGTTATACAGCTCTTTGCCTTTAAAAGTCCCGCTGTTGTTGTAGAGAATAAGTTCTTGGTTTGTAAAAAGAATAGAATCCTTTTGACAAATTCCTTGAATGGAGAATAGTCCAATCAGTATGAGTAGATTAATTTTCATCTTAACACCACTAGCGATTTAATTAATGTTCGTTTTTAAACTGCTCAGTCTTTGTAGTTTTCAAAGCGCGGTATTTAAAAAACCTAACGTTGGCTATTCAGCTTCTTCATATTACTAACGATATCCATAAAGCATTATAAAATCCCCTATATCTTCGGTAAACACTATTTACAAAAACCCATAAAACATCATTGTTTTAAGGGATAGGAGTAGGTCAGATGGGTACCGTATTCCACTACGAGGTTTCGAAGCCTCTTATGAAATATGGAATCTCAAATGGTAGCGCAAATTGGAATGTTTCACGCTTGAAACCCGATAAGGTTACGAAATGGACCGCTTATTCAAAAACCTGAACTAAACGTGACTTTTTTGGGTCCTTGTTTTAAAACCCAAAATCAGCTTTCAGGGCATCGATTTTTTCCAACGCCATTTCTTTGGTCAGGAAGTCGATTTCATCCATACCAAAGGCTTTTTCGAAGGTTTTTAAGGCTTGTTTGGGATCACCCATTTGCTCGTAGTATTCCCCTTCAAAATAAAAACCGAGCATCGTGCCCTCAAATTCGTCTTTACACAATTCCGCCAAGGGTTTTAGGGAGTCATAGTCTTCTTTCTTGCGAATACCAGCATAGATGGCCATGACATCGTTCAATTCTACCCTTTTGGTGAGTCCGAATAAGTTTTGAATGCTTTCATATTTGTTTTGAAGGTACTGATATACAGGTTCTTCTGAAGTAAGGATATCTTCCCGATACTCTCTAGGACTAATGGGCTGGAACATCTTGAAAATATTATCGAACGCGCGACCAATGCCATAGGCGGCTATGGAAATATGATCCGCTCCCTCGAACTCGTCGAAATAATAGCGTAACGATTCTTTGTTGATGGCTTGAATGGCTTTGTCCATTTCTTTGATTCTTGGAATATACCGGCTTTTTTCATCCTCAACGATAAGTTGGTAAAATAGCTTTTGGTTGAGCTCTGCCAATCGGGCGGGAACCCTGTTTTCCATTTCGGGCGCCAAGGTAGGCGAAATACTTACATAGGCGTTGAACAAGGAATTGCCTTTAAACAACCAGTAATTTTGAAAATTTGCAGTGATATCGTACCCAATGATCATCTTAAAGGGTGCCGTATTGTAATTCAAATCGATGTAAGGAATGATTTCCATTCCCAAAAATTCAAAAAATTGCTTCCCTTTTTCGCTGGGCAACCCGCTATCCTCTTCAAATGCACAATCGTCAAGGCGAACACTTCGCTCCAATTGATCGATGCCCACCACGATCATTTCGGGCATTCCGTGAAATTGACTGTAAAATTTAGACGTGGCGACCACCTGATCGAAAAGATACTCCGCATCCAAAACGACTACCAAGGGGTATTTTTTAGAGTCCTCCATCTCTTCAGGAAAATAGTAGCGCACGTTCCTTCGCTCCTGTAATTTAAAAGATTCGAAAATTTCCTGTGTTACCTGGGCATTGATTCCGAGACACATGAGAAGAGCGAAAATGGTGATGAGACGTTGCATACTGTAAACTTTTTTATGCGAAAGAGACGCTATTTATCTTTGTTCAATAACGGTAATATTAGAAAGGATATTGCCCCGAATAGCACGATGAGCGCTGTTTGGGAAATCCACATAATCCAACCAAATGCATCTCCCGATACCTTGCTGATACCAAAGATCGCCAAGGCCTTGCTTACCGCGATAGGGTACAGACCGATACCGCCATTGGTGAACATCATTGCAAATGTTCCTGCTACAAAGGCCACCAAAAGCTGACTTAAGGAAAGGTCTATGGTTTCTGCCACCGTAAACTTGATTACCCATAACATACCGATATAACAGCCCCAGATAAGTAAGGTATGAAAAATAAAGCCCCATTTGTGCTTCATTTTGAAAATACTGAACAGACCGTCCAGAAGACCCATGGCGAATCCTTTTATTTTTTTGGCTATGGGATGTTTCGATTTTTTGATAAATAGGAAAAAAAAGACCATCGCCCCCGTGCCTGCCACCAATAAAAGTAGAATACTGTTGAAAGGAAGCCCTATTTCCTGAAGAAAGCCCATGATAATATCGGTCTGCAAAGACAAAGTAATCAAAATGATGATCAGCAACATGATCACATCGATTACCCGTTCGGTAACAATGGTACCCAAACCTTTCTCAAATGGAACGCCCTCATAGGTTGCCAGCGCAGTAGCCCTTAAGATTTCACCTGTTCTGGGTACGCCCAGATTGGCAAAATAAGCTATTAATATAATGAACACATTGTTGGCGAGTTTAGGTCTATAGCCTAGAGGTTGCAACATGTAGTTCCACCTGATGGCTCTTGAAACATGCGATAAGATGCCTAAAAAAATAGAGATACCCACCCAAAGCAGGTCGGCCTGCTTAATGTAGAAAACGATTTGTTCCCTTTCTGAGGGGGTTGTCGAATTGTACCAGTACCAAAGCAAAAATACTCCCAGGGCAATAGGGAGTATTGTTTTAAGTGTTTTTTTTAAGGTATGGTTCAAATCAATTCAATAGGTTGTTTTCTTCATTTGGGAATACCAACGAGGGCTTGAATTGCTTTGCTTCTTCGATATCCATTCGGGCATAGGTAATCAGAATCAATACATCGCCTACGGCTACTTTTCTCGAAGCGGCACCGTTCAAAGTGATTTCACCGCTTTTTCGAGGCCCGGGAATGGCATAGGTCTCTAAACGCTCACCATTATTGTTGTTTACGATCTGCACTTTCTCGCCCTGTATGATGTTGGCGGCATCCATCAGATCTTCATCGATGGTAATGCTGCCGATATAGTCGAGGTCGGCACCAGTAACCTTTACACGGTGTATTTTAGATTTTACAACTTCAATTTGCATGACACAAAGGTAATTATACCAAATTAGTTTAAGGCGATGTTATCTATAAGGCGAACATCTTCAGCATAAACGGCTACAAAGGCCCTATATTTTCTGTTCTGTTGTTTTTTTAGAATCGGCGTCAAGGTTTCCGAATCGGCAATCTCGATATACTCCAATTCCAGCAAAGGGTGCGCTTTAAATTGTTCGCTAACCCATTGCATAATTTCTTTTGCACTTTTCGTGCCAAACTTTTTCTTGGCAGTTACCAGGGTTTTGTAAATAAAGGAAGCCTCTTTCCGCAACGTTTTCGAGAGGCGCTCATTTCGGGAGCTCAAAGCCAATCCGCTTGATTCCCTGACAATTGGGCAGCCTACAATGGTCACCGGTAGTTGTTGCGAGGCTACTAAATTTTTAACGATTTGCAGCTGCTGAAAGTCTTTCTCACCAAAGTAGGCCTTGTCGGGCGCCACCATACGTAATAATGTTTCTACAATAGTGCCAACCCCGTTGAAGTGATCGCTGCGAAAGGCACCTTCCATTACGCGGTCAAGGCCTTCGAAATCATATGTTTTAGCGGCCACTTTATTGCTGTAGATTTCGGCTACCGTGGGGGCGAAGATCATGATATCTTTCGAAATCTCCTTTAAGAGCTCCATATCGGGCTCCAAGGTTTGAGGATAATTGTTTAGATCGTTTTCGTTATCGAACTGGGTGGGATTCACGAAAATACTTACGACCACGAAGTCATTTTCCCGAAATGCCCTTTCGACCAAAGCCGCATGACCTCGATGCAGGGCTCCCATGGTGGGTACCAATCCGAGCCGGGCTTTTTGATCTAAAGAAGATAAGTGTGATTTTAATGCGGCGGCGGTCTTGAATAGTAACATGCATTTCATTTAAAAGCGAGCAAACTTACTATAAATACGGCTAATCTACATAATTTTCGTAGTTTTGCATTTTGCTTTTGGGCAAATTTCAAAATACATTTTTTATGAATGGTAAAAAGATATTGTTCGTATCTTCAGAATTAGTTCCCTACCTACCTGAGAATGAGGTTTCACTCATGTCTTACGAGACCCCTAAGATGGTCAACGGCAATGGAGGTCAGATACGTATTTTTATGCCGAGGTACGGCAATATTAATGAAAGACGACACCAGCTACATGAGGTCATTCGCCTATCGGGGATGAATTTGGTCATCAATGATATGGATATGCCTTTGATCATCAAAGTAGCATCGATTCCCAAAGAGCGCATTCAAGTATATTTTATAGATAACGACGAATATTTTAAGAGGAAAGGTACCTTTCTCGATAAGGAAGGAAATCTTTTTCCCGATAATGACCAACGGGCAATATTCTTTGCAAAAGGTGTCGTAGAAACGGTGAAAAAACTGAATTGGAATCCAGACATCATACATGTACATGGTTGGTTGGCATCGCTTTTGCCGCTTTATTTAAGAAAGCTGTATGCCGATGAGCCTTTATTCGCCGACAGCAAGATCGTGACTTCGGTCTACAAGAAATCGTTCGAGGGAGAACTGGATCAAGATATGGTCAAAAAAATAGCTTTTGACGGTATTTCGCAGGAGAGCATAAGTCAACTTGCCGAGCCCAACTATAATAATTTGTTAAAGGTAGCAGTAGATTATTCTGATGCGATTATTTTAGCATCGGAAGAAATTCCAGAAGATTTACAAAACCATATTTCCAACCTTGAAAAACCGGTGTTGCCGTACGTTTCTTTACAAGAGTTCGAAGAGGCCTACGCGAATTTTTATAACACGGAAGTTTTAAAATAGCCCGAATGATTTTTTTGAATAGATTGAAGTGGCCGACCCTGGCGGGTTTAATGGTCTTGATATCCCTTGTCGCTTGCGAGAATGATCCGACGACCATCGGTGCGGGAATCATCGGAAATGAGCCATTTACTACGGCTAGAGCCGAATTTGATGTTTTCGCCTTCAACAAAAAGATAGAGGCTGTTCAAACAAACAGATTGCCGCTGTATCAATTGGGCATATACAACGATCCCCTTTATGGGCAGACCGAAGCTAGAATTACAAGCCAGTTGCGTTTGTCTAGCTTCAACCCCACTTTCGGCAGTTTTAGTCAAACGGTCGAAGATAATTTAGATGGGAGTACGCCTACACAGGCGCTGGGTGATGAGGGTGAAAACGAGACGGTAACCGAAGTAATACTTTACATCCCTTATTTGACGCAGAGCGATGCCCAAAGGGATAGCGATGGCGATGGTGTCGATGATGTATTTGATACTGCCCCGGATGACCCTACGAATGACAGCGACGGAGATGGCGTAGGAAATAGTCGAGAAACGGCAAACGGTACCGACCCTTTGGATGCTTCATCTTTTGAGGTAACCGCTACCATGCCCGCGAATACCTTTCCGCAACAGTTCGATTTGGACAGTATTTATGGCAACCGGGACAATAATTTTACATTAAAGGTAGAACGTTCAACCTACTTTTTGAGGGATTTAGATCCAAATACGAGTTTCCAAGAATCACAGGAATACTTTTCCACGCAGCGATTTTCACCCTCATTTGTCTCCGACGTTCTTTTTGAAGGCGAGGTAGCGATAAGCGATGAAGAAATGTTGGTCTTCGAAGAAGAAGATCCGGACACCGAAGAATTGGAATCACTTCAAGTGGCAACTAGAATAGCCCCAGGCATAAGGGTAGCATTGGATACTGATTTTTTTCAAGAAAATTTTATTGATAAAGAGGGAAGTTCCGAGCTATTGAGTCAAGGGAATTTTACTGAATTTTTAAGAGGAATACACTTATCGGTAAATGCGGATACAGGCGAGGAGATGCTCCTTTTATTAAATCTGCAGCAGGCGAACATAACCGTAACCTATACATACAATAGGGTAGATACCAATGATACTCCTACTGATGTGAGCGATGATGAAATCATTATGGATGAGGGATCCTACGTCTTGAATTTAGTGCAAGGCCAAGGAGGCAATGCGGTAAATACTTTTATCAATGAAGCTTTTCCTCCACAGGTTCAAAATCAATTGGACAATACCGAGAATGCCTCCCGAATTTATTTAAAAGGCGGGGCTGGCTCCTATGCTGAAATACGACTATTCGATAATGACGACGACGGTTTCTCAGAGGCAATCAATCAGATAAAAGCGAACAATTGGATTGTTAACGAGGCAAATCTTGTGTTTTACGTAGATCGTACTACCCTTGATAACGCGG
Source organism: Aggregatimonas sangjinii (assembly GCF_005943945.1). Classification (GTDB taxonomy): domain Bacteria; phylum Bacteroidota; class Bacteroidia; order Flavobacteriales; family Flavobacteriaceae; genus Pelagihabitans; species Pelagihabitans sangjinii. The sequence goes on from NZ_CP040710.1 coordinate 4,637,043, forward strand.
GTGCGGCACCTACGGGCGATGACCAACCTTCTCGAGAGCCTGAAAGACTCTATTTATATAATACTGAGACCGGTTTTCCGTTAATTAATTTTGCTACCGAGCAGAGTGTCGAAGAAAGCTTGTTCGGCACCTTTTTAAATTATGATGGTATTGTTCAGCGTAATGCGGAAGGTAAATCCGAACGGTATAGCATAAAAATCACCGATCACATCAATAACCTTGTGGTGAGGGATTCCGCTAACGTTACCCTAGGGCTTACGATGACTGGCGATGCAGGTTTTATAGGTATTGCAAATGCAATGGTCGCAGAAGGTTTGGAAAAACAGCTACCTATAATTTCAACGCTTTCTCCTGCTGGAACCGTCCTTTTTGGTAGCGGTGAAGAAGTACCGGATGAAACCAAAAAATTAAAATTGGAAATTTTCTATACAGAAGCCAATTAGTATTCGTTGCTTTTTTCTGCTCCGAGGCGTTCTGAAAATTTCCGCCTAGAAATATTCCAATTTTGTTCTCCCAAGATGTACCAGTTGCAGGAATTATACGTTCTATAACCAAGAGAGTATACGATATCGATTCGTTTCATATATTTTTGCATCGAATTTAACCTCAATAAATAGTATAGATTATGTGTGGAATAGTTGGTTATATAGGCCATAGAGACGCCTACCCCATCATCATAAAAGGACTGGAACGTTTAGAGTACCGCGGCTATGATAGCGCCGGGGTAGCCTTGTACGATGGTGCCAATATTAATCTTGCCAAGACCAAGGGTAAGGTCGAGGAGCTTAAAAAGAAGGCAAAGAAAACTATTTCCCTAAACGGTAGTTTAGGAATTGGGCATACAAGATGGGCGACCCACGGGGTGCCTAACGATGTCAATTCGCACCCGCACTACTCCAATTCAGGTAACCTGGTCATCATCCATAATGGAATTATCGAGAATTACGAATCCGTTAAAAAGGAATTGATCAAAAGGGGTTACACTTTTGAATCCGATACCGATACCGAAGTTTTGGTCAATTTGATAGAGGAGGTTCAGAAAACGGAAGGTGTAAAACTGGGCAAAGCCGTTCAAATTGCCCTGAACCAAGTAGTCGGGGCCTATGCCATCGCAGTTTTTGACAGAAAAAAACCAGATGAGATCGTCGTAGCGAAATTAGGTAGTCCATTGGCCATCGGAATTGGGGAGAATGAATTCTTTATCGCCTCCGATGCTTCCCCATTTATAGAATTTACCAACAATGCCGTGTATCTGGAGGATGAAGAAATGGCTATCGTACGTTTGGGTAAGGAAATCAAATTGAGAAAAATAAAGGATGATGCCATTGCCTATCCCAATATTTTGGAATTGCAATTGAATTTAGAGGAAATAGAGAAAGGTGGCTACGATCATTTTATGCTCAAGGAAATCTATGAGCAACCAAGGGCTATCCTCGACACTTATAGGGGTCGTTTACTCGCCGACCAAGGCATTATACGAATGGCGGGCATTGATCAGAACCTGGAAAAATTCGTCAATGCGAACCGTATCATTATCGTTGCCTGTGGTACCTCGTGGCATGCAGGCTTAGTGGCGGAGTATATTTTTGAAGACTTGGCTAGGATACCTGTGGAGGTGGAATACGCCTCTGAGTTTCGATATAGAAATCCGGTGATTACCGATAAGGACGTATTGGTCGCCATTTCGCAATCGGGCGAGACCGCCGATACCCTCGCGGCCATTAAGCTGGCCAAGGAGAAGGGCGCCTTCGTGTTCGGTGTTTGCAATGTGGTAGGTTCATCTATAGCCCGTGCAAGCGATGCCGGTGCATATACGCATGCCGGTCCTGAAATAGGTGTCGCGTCTACCAAGGCATTTACCACGCAAATAACGGTATTGACTTTGATCGCTTTAAAACTTGCCAAAGAGAAAGGGGAATTCTCCGAATCCAAATTCCATGAGTTCCTGACCGAGTTGGAGACCATTCCCGCGAAAGTGGAAAGGGCTTTGGAATCGAACCCTTTGATCGAGATTATTGCCGATGTCTATAAAGATTCTACCAATTGCCTGTATTTGGGAAGAGGATATAACTTTCCCGTGGCTTTGGAAGGTGCTTTAAAGTTGAAGGAAATCAGTTACATTCACGCTGAAGGATATCCTGCCGCTGAAATGAAACACGGGCCGATTGCCTTGATCGACGAACAGATGCCGGTTATCGTAATCGCCACCAAAAAAGGCCATTATGAAAAGGTAGTGAGCAACATTCAAGAGATCAAGTCCCGTAAAGGGAAGATTATCGCTGTCGTAACCGAAGGCGATACCCAAGTGAGGGATTTGGCCGATCATGTGGTCGAAGTTCCCGAAACCATAGAGAGTTTAACTCCTTTGCTTACCACGATTCCGCTGCAATTATTGTCGTACCATATTGCGGTAATGCGCAATTGCAACGTAGATCAACCGCGTAACTTGGCGAAATCGGTTACGGTGGAATAATTCGAAAGAAAATTAAGTTTTAAAAGGGCTGCGAATACAATTCGTGGCCCTTTTTGTGTTTTTCGGAATATGATAATTCTGGGCGGATGTAATTACCAATAAAGTACTATGCATGCATAATTTTTTTGAATTTATGATTTTCAGTTTAAAAAAATCGGTATCTTGCCGGTAACTTAGTAACAAACTTTACAAAACCTAACTCAAACTAAACATGAAAACACTATTGTTTTTACCCCTGCTGTTGTTTGGAACCTTGGCTTTTGCCCAGACAACGGTAACTGGAAATGTCGTTGATGAAAACAACGAACCCGTACCCGGTGCTAACATAATAATAGTTGGCAAAGCAGAAGGAACGGTGACTGATTTTGATGGTAATTTTACCTTGAATACGGAAGAGGAGCCTCCCTTTGAACTTAGAATAACCAGTATCGGATATAGTGAGGGTACCGCCCAAGTTACTTCAAACAACCAAGCACTCACCATTACGATTTCATCTTCTCAGACCCTTTTGGACGAAGTGGTCATTTCGGCTTCGAGAACACCGGAGCGAATCTTTGAATCACCGGTCTCAGTTGAGCGCTTTGGTATTAATGATATAAAAAAGACCACCGCGGAATCGTTTTATGGTGGACTTCAAAACTTAAAAGGAATTGACATCAATACCAACAGTTTAACGTTTCAATCAGTGAACACTCGTGGTTTCGCCACTTTTGCGAATACTCGGTTTTTGCAGTTGGTCGATGGAATGGATAATACAGCGCCAGGCTTGAATTTCGTGTTGGGGAATCTTGTGGGTATGAACGAGTTGGATGTACAAAGTGTAGAAATACTACCAGGTGCATCTTCCGCATTGTATGGAGCGGGTGCCTTTAATGGTATCCTGTTCATGAGGAGTAAAAACCCTTGGGATTTTCAAGGGATCAGTGCTTACGCCAAAACAGGGTTGACTTCGCAGGAAGCGGCGGGTGATAATACCTATTACGACTTTGGTATTCGTGCCGCACACGCCTTTAGCGATAAATTTGCAGCTAAAGTCAGTTTTTCATACTTACAAGGAGAAGATTGGCACGCCAATAGAACGAACGACATAGGAAACCCTGGGGCAGATAGAACAGATCCGAATTATAATGGGTTGAATGTTTATGGTGATGAGGTATCCACTACATTGAACTTTGATGCTGCGGCCGGGTTGCCCACAGGCACAGTGGGGTCTGCTACTGTTAGCAGAACGGGTTACGATGAAGTTGATTTGGCTAATTATAATGCACAAAGTGTCAAGGCGGATTGGTCCTTACACTATCGCCCGTTTGGGACTAAGTTAGAATTGATTTACAACGGTAGAGTTGGTCGAGGAACGACTATTTATCAAGGTGCCAGCCGTTACGCGGTTCAGGGTTTTAAGATGCAACAGCACAAGATAGAGTTGAAAAATGACAACTTCTTTGTTCGTGCGTATATCGTATCGGAAAATTCCGGGGATTCCTACGATACTAGATTTGCAGCGATTAATACCAACAGGGCTTGGAAATCCGATACGCAATGGTTTACTGAATATGCCCAAACGTTTATCGGGGCGAAATTAGGCGTTGGTTCTGGAGTACTGGCAACTGACGAACAGGCGCATGCGGCTGCTAGGGCTGCTGCGGATACGGGTCGATTGATTCCGGGAACGGCTGCCTTTCAGAGTGCCTTCAACAGCGTTATTGCAGATGGGGATTTATTGACAGGTGCTAAATTTATCGACAATACAAAATTCAGACATGCAAATGGCAATTACAACTTGGCGCACCTGATTGAAGATTGGGCCGACATTCAAGTAGGAGGGTCGTTTAGGGAGTATGAGCTGAACTCTCAAGGTACCATTTTTACAGATTTTGATGGCCCCATTACATACAACGAATTTGGTGCGTATGCTCAAATTCAAAAGAAATTTGCAGATGACCGTTTAAAAGTAACCGCCTCCGGTAGGTACGATAAGAATGAATTCTTTGATGGCTTTTTATCGCCCCGATTTGGATTGTCCGGGACCTTGGGTAAAAATCGAAACCATAATGTTAGAGCATCTGTTCAGCAGGGCTTTAGGAATCCGACAACACAAGACTTATTTATCGGCTTAAATGTTGGAAATGCCGTATTGGTAGGTTCGGCACCTGATAACTTGGATAGGGATGTGAGAACGTATGACGTCAGTGAACCCGGACAGGCAATTACCGGTTCGCCAACTGTTGACGTTGTTGGCCGAGCTGCTTATGAAAATGCATTTTCAAGGACATCTGTAGAGAACGGTACGCCAACTGCAGTGAATACACCAATTATAGAGCCTGAAGAAATAACGGCGTACGAATTAGGGTATCGGGCACAGCTTGGAAAATTCACTATTGATGCGAGCGGTTATTTTAACAATTACAAAAAGTTTATAGTTCAAACGCAGACCTTAGTTCCATTGTACGGAGAAGCTGGTGATGGTGGTCTATCCTTGTTGGCATTGCAAAATGGTGATTTTAAAGTCTATCAGGTCTACACGAACACCCAAGAAGACATTACTTCTTATGGAGGTTCTATTGGGATTGACACGAAGTTGGCAGGTTTTGCTCTAGGCGCAAACTATACGTACACTAAACTTGAAGATGCCGAAGACTTAAGAGCAAGAGGTGTCAGGGTTAACTTTAATTCCCCAGAGCATAAGGTAAAATTGTCTTTTGGAAAGACGGATTTATTCGAAAACTTTGGATTTGGTATAAACTATAGATGGAGCGATAGTTTCTTTTGGGAGGCTTCTTTCGCCGATGGCGATGTCCCGGCATATTCCGTGTTGGATGCACAAATCAACTACTCGGTTCCCTCGATCAAATCCGTATTTAAGGTTGGCGGGTCTAATCTGTTGGCAGACGAATACTTTCAGGCCGTTGGCTCTGGTTTAATAGGCTCGATTTACTATTTGTCTTGGACAATCAATCCATAAAAATCTATGAAATTATCGTTAAAAAGGCACCTATTTCAGGTGCCTTTTTGCATTGGTCAAAAAAAGAAAAAAACTGTTCTTTTTTAGAATGTTATCACATATCTTTGCAGCCTGAAAAACAGCGTGATATTTGGTGTTTTTCAATTGTGATAATACTAATATACAAACAGATATGTCAAAAGTTACAGGTAAAGTTTCTCAGATTATCGGGCCGGTAGTCGATGTTGAATTTGGTTCAGGTGCAGACCTTCCGAGAATCTATGATTCTTTAGAGATAACCCGAGTAGATGGTACCATCTTAGTGCTTGAGGTACAATCGCATGTTGGTGAAAACACGGTGCGAACTATTTCTATGGATTCTACCGACGGTTTAAGCAGGGGAACAGATGTAATTGCGACCGGTGCGGCGATTCAAATGCCTATCGGCGATGATGTGTATGGAAGACTTTTTAATGTAATCGGTGATGCTATCGACGGTTTAGGGGATTTGCCCAAAGCTGGAAAAGACGGGCTTCCGATTCACAGGGAAGCACCGAAATTCGAGGATCTTACTACGTCTACCGAAGTATTGTTCACAGGTATCAAAGTGATCGATTTGATTGAGCCTTATGCAAAAGGTGGTAAAATCGGTTTATTCGGTGGCGCCGGTGTTGGTAAAACCGTATTGATTCAGGAATTGATCAACAACATCGCAAAAGGCCATGGTGGTCTATCTGTTTTCGCAGGAGTAGGGGAGCGAACCCGTGAAGGAAATGATTTGCTTCGCGAGATGTTGGAGTCCGGTATTATCAAGTATGGAGAAGATTTCCTTCATTCCATGGAAGATGGCGGATGGGACCTTTCCAAGGTCGATAAAAAGGCCATGAAAGATTCTAAGGCGACCTTCGTTTTCGGACAAATGAACGAGCCTCCCGGAGCACGTGCCCGTGTGGCGCTCTCTGGTCTTACCATAGCGGAATATTTCCGTGATGGGGCCGGCGAAGGACAAGGTAAGGATGTACTTTTCTTCGTAGACAATATTTTCCGTTTTACCCAAGCAGGTTCTGAGGTATCGGCACTTTTAGGCCGTATGCCTTCTGCGGTAGGGTACCAACCTACATTGGCGACCGAGATGGGTGCCATGCAAGAACGTATTACATCGACCAAAAGAGGTTCTATTACATCGGTACAAGCGGTGTACGTGCCCGCGGATGACCTTACGGATCCGGCACCGGCAACGACCTTTGCGCACTTGGATGCCACAACGGTATTGTCGCGAAAGATTGCGGAGCTTGGTATTTATCCAGCGGTAGATCCCTTGGATTCCACCTCAAGAATTCTTACTCCGGACGTTTTAGGAAAAGAGCATTACGATTGTGCACAACGCGTGAAGGAGTTGTTGCAACGCTATAAGGAACTTCAGGATATTATCGCCATCCTTGGGATGGAGGAGCTTTCCGAAGAGGATAAAATGGCCGTAGGTCGTGCGAGACGTGTACAACGTTTTCTTTCACAGCCTTTTCACGTGGCGGAGCAGTTTACTGGTATCCCAGGAGTCTTGGTAGATATCAAGGAGACCATCAAAGGATTCAATATGATCATGGATGGCGAATTGGATCACTTCCCGGAATCCGCTTTCAACCTTAAAGGTACTATCGAAGAAGCCATTGAAGCTGGTGAAAAAATGTTGGCTGAGGCGTAAAAAAAGTTCAGAGTTATGAGTTACGAGTTCGGAATTACTCATAACTCATAACTCATAACTCATAATTAAAAGAATGTATTTAGAAATCGTATCACCAGAAGCGACTTTGTTCGCAGGCGAGGTTACTTCGGTAACAGTCCCGGGAGTCAACGGTGAATTTCAGATGTTAAAAGATCACGCCCCGATCGTTTCCTTACTTCAGGCAGGGAATGTGCAGGTAGACGGTGATGTTAAAATTCATGAAGATTATGCCGATAAGTTTACCAAAGCGGATGGCAAGACCATTCTGGCCATCACGAGCGGTACGATCGAAATGAAGGACAATAAAGTGATTGTCCTGGCCGATTAGCAATATCTTATTTTACCATAAAGTGCCCCAAATTCAATTTGTTGAATTTGGGGCTTTTCTTTTGACAAGTATCACTCGTTTCCCTTATCTTGAAATAGTTTAATCTAATCATCCGAACTATGCTTGCAAGACTGTTCTTCGTATTTACCATAGGTGCACTTTCCGTGGTATCCGCACAAAAAAAACCAATTACCCATGACGACTACGATTTATGGAAACGGGTCGCCGACACGAAAATATCGGATGAGGGAAAGCTTGTCGTTTCAACAATCGAATTGCTTACCGGAAGAGGAGATGGCCATGTACAGATTTACAACACCGAAACAGGGAACACTGCAATTTTTGACCGTGGGTATGAAACGGCGATTTCGGCAGATGAAAATTATGTGGTTTTCAAGCGAAAACCAGCCTACGAAACGATTCGGAAAGAAAAGAAAGACGATGTCAAAAAAGACAAGCAATCCAAAGATGCCCTATTCATCTACGATGTGAAAAATAACCGCCTCCACGATTCCATTCCAAGGGTGAAAGCCTATCAACTTCCGGAGAAATACGAAGGATGGTTGGTCATGGAAAAGCACAAGGAACTAAAGGAGGAAAAAGGGAAAAAAGACAGTACGGAAACCAAAACGGACTCCATTTCCACACAAAAAAAAGATACTACAAAGCAGAAAGTTAATCCTGCCTTTAAACAGGATTACGCCTTAGTATATCGATTTGAAACCAAAAGCAAGGACACCATCCATCAAATCAAGGAATTTACCGTTCCGAAAAACGGAAATTCCTTCATATACGCGCTAAAACAGGAAAAGGAGAAGGAATGGGATTTGGGCGTATATACCTACGATGTCGCTAACGGACTACGGACCCCCATCGATACGACGAAGTATTCTTATTCCAATTTGGCCGTAGATGAAAAGGGGAATCAGTTCGCCTATATGTCATCAGCAGACTCTACCGCTGTTGACTCCCTAAAGTTTGAACTCAATTACCTCAACGAAAATAAATTAACCGTATTGGTCGATAGTGCCGCTTCCCGCATCCAAAAAGGTTGGGTTCTGGGAAAGGATAAAGCCCCATTTTTCTCGGAAAGCGGGAAACGACTCTATTTTGGTGTAAAGCCAGAGGTGAGTTATGACCGTGATACAACGATGCTGGATGATGAAATACCACAGGTCGATGTCTGGAACTGGCAAGACAAATTGTTGCAGCCCGAACAAAAAGTGCGGGAGAAAGAACTGAAGGAAAAGGCTTTTCTCATGTATTATGATACTTCGAACGAATCGTACGTAACGATACAGGGAGAATTATTGAAAGAGGTAGCGGTAGATGCGCGAAAGGAAGAAAAATTTATCCTTGGGAATACCAATGATGCCTACGCCTTGGAAAGGTCTTGGGCCTTTCCTTGGAAATGGGATATCTATGTCATCGATTCCTATACTGGCGATCAAAAATTGCTGCTTGAAGGTGTCACCTATAACCCAGAGGTTTTGCCGAATAACGCTTTTGCCATTTATTTCGACATGGATGCCCAAGATTGGTTTTCAATAGATTTGAGCACGACCGAGAAAAGAAATCTCACTGCTGGTCTTGCGGTCGCTTTCCATGATGAAGATGATGACCATCCGTCCTTGCCCTATCCTTATGGGTTTGGGGGTTTTGATGAGGACGGGAATCCCCTGGTCTATGATAAATTCGATATTTGGAAGCTCACGGCAGACAATAGTAAAGCGCCCATCAATATAACTAAAAACGGCCGTTTGGAAAATATTGAATACCGCCTGTTGAACCTAGACCCCGAAGAAGAAAATCTTGCGTCTTATCTAGACGGTAGATTGCTGATCACCAGTTTCGACAAGACCACAAAAGAATCGGGATTGTATACCTTGCGTAAAGGCAAACTGATCGAAAAGCTAAGACCTTCGGGATATCTCATTTCGAATTACAACAAGGCAAAGGAAGCGGACGTATTTACCTTTACGCGACAGAATTTTCAAGTGTTTCCGGACATATTGGTTACAACGGACGGCTTTGAGAGTAATAAGAAAATCACGGATTTGAATCCGCATGAGAAAGACTTCAAATGGGGCACTGTAGAGCAGTTTCAATGGACCGCCTATGACGGAACACCTCTGGACGGGCTCCTATACAAACCGGAGGATTTCGACCCATCCAAAAAGTATCCCATGATTACCTACTTCTATGAAAAACGTTCCGATACCTACAACAGACATGTATCTCCCAGCCCAAGCAGGTCAACGGTGAACGCGGCGTATTTGGTGAGCAATGATTACATCATGTTTGTTCCGGATATAGTCTACAAGGACGGTCAACCAGGAGAAAGCGCTTTCAATTGCATTGTATCAGGGGTCGAAGCGGTAGAAAAGTTAGGCTATATCGATAGTGCGAACATGGCCATACAAGGGCAAAGCTGGGGCGGCTATCAGGTCGCCTATTTGGTGACCAAAACGAATAAGTTCAAGGCGGCCATGGCAGGAGCGCCCGTCAGTAATATGACCTCTGCTTATGGCGGCATACGTTGGGGTTCGGGTCGAAGCAGGGCAGTGCAATACGAGCGTACGCAAACCCGAATAGGCAAGGATTTATGGGAAGGGCTTGACCTTTACTTGGAAAACTCCCCATTGTTCGGCATTCCCAATATAGAAACGCCCCTCTTGATGATGCATAACGATGAGGATGGTGCCGTACCCTACTACCAAGGAATCGAGATGTTCATGGGGATGCGCAGGCTGCAAAAACCGGCTTGGCTCTTGGTGTACAATAAAGAAGCACATAATCTTACCCAAATCAAGAACCGACAGGATTTATCCATCCGGATGATGCAATTTTTCGACCACTTTCTAAAAGGCGCTCCCGCCCCAAAATGGATGAACCAAGGGCTGCCAAGAATTGCCAAAGAGAAGGATTTAGGGTACGACTTGGGTGAGGATTAAGACGTCCAATCCCAGTTTACCAGTTCCCATGAAACGCCATCGGTGATTTGGGTTTTCAACACTTCAAAACCAACGGCCTTATGTGCTTGCAGGGAGCGTTGGTTCGCCGTGGCCACTTCAGTGAATAAACAATCGTAATCATTCTGTAGCTGTTGTCGATAATACTGGTACATGCCTTTGAAAATTCCTAGTCTGCGGTTTGATTTTGCGATGCAGATTTGACCCATGGCCACATAGTTATTTTCGGGCAATAATTCATCCGCGGTATCGAACATGGGCCGTAAGACGGGAATTTCGTTCCTGAAACTGCGCAACATCACCAAGGCATACCCTACCACGGCATCACCATCTTTCGCGATGATATGTGGGCACGCGTCGTTCATCTCCTTTAAAATGGCAAAGGTATGGCCAACGGTAATAAAGCCTTCTTTTACAAGTTCATCCCGAGAAAGGCCCTCGGCCATATTTTGTCGCTGTAGGTCCAATATCTGGTACAACTCCTTTTCGGTAGTCGCTCTGGTATAGCTAATAGCCATTTATTCGATGTTAAGCCATTGCTTTCTTTTTTGCAATACATCCGCGGGGGGCATGGAATCCTCTTTTTCCGCTAGGAATATGGTGTAGGCGGGATCTTGTTCTAAAATCACCTTTGTGGTTTTTTCAATGCCATACCTTTCAAAGCGAATCGATAGGCTATCGCCGACTTGAAACTGTCTTAGAAAAGCCTCGAATTTTTCCGTCTTTGGAAAAGGTGCATCGTTGATGGCCAAGATAACGTCTCCTTTGTCCAGGTCTGCCTTATAAGCCGGACTCCCCATCCGTGGATTCGATTTGATCAGGCCATTGCCATCCCCATCCAGTTCAACCGAAATGCCCATATACGGTATCTCACTATCCTGCTTAAGGGCAACTCCGACCGAGAACAATAATTTCTTGTAATCCGGCATACCGCTTTTATAAATGTACGTGTTGAAAAAGGTATCTCCGAACACCTGGCCCGCATACTGGTTCAGCGTTTGGTGCAAATCCCCAATGGTGTAGGCCTTTTCCGTTTTTCCATAAATTTCCCAAACCAATTTCATATAATCGTCCAAATGCAGCCCCTTTTCGCGTAAGGATAGGTCTAACGCCAATCCTAGTGTGCTGCCATAGGAATAATAGGAGATAAAAGTGTTCTCGCGATTCACTGGATCAACAGAAGTGGCCGCATCGACAAAGGGCGCCTGAAAGCTCATTTCGATGGGATTGAAGAATTGCCTTGCGGGGGAATTCCATACGTAATTAAAGGTTCCCGTAAGCCCTTCAACATATTTCTCCGGAGAAATCAATCCGGCGCGACATAGGATCAAGCCCGTGTAATAGCTGGTAAAGCCTTCGGCAAACCATAATGCCCCACTCATATTGGCTTCCTCGAAATCAAAAGGTTCCAAAGATTCGGGACGAATGCGCTCAACGTTCCACGCATGAAAAAATTCATGGGATACCGTTCCGATATTCCGTTCCATTCCCCCATCGGCCAGACTTCGGGTACTGGTCAAAATAGTGGAATTACGATGTTCCATGCCATCCCCGGAAGCATTCGGGATATAGCAGGCCAAAAAAGTATATTCCCCATAATCAAACGTTGGTAGCTCACCGTATACTTCCTTTTCGGACAACACCACTTTTTTGACTTTCTCGAAATAGGTGTCCGTTTCATCTTCCGTACTGTTGTGGTGTAAAGCGAGTCGAATAATCTGCTTATTTCCGTTGGTATCGGGCACTTCAAATTCGCGAAGGTGATGCGCGCTGAGCTCGGTTGGGGAATCCATAAAGTAAGCAAGATTGGGGGCCATATAATGACCTTCCGAGACCTCGGGCAGTTGTGTGGCGATTTTCCAGCCAAGATCTTCCCTTGACTTGAAGTGTACATTTATTTCACGGTCCCGTAATTGTGGGGCATACATAAACGTAGCGGGAATGTTCAAATGCGCATGTGTTTCGTCTACTTGGGAATAGGTGCCATCCCCACGATTGGCAAATAGCGTATACCTGATTCGAACCAAACCATCATGCCCTGAGATCTTCCATTCATAGGGGTTGGGTCGTATGACGGTTAATGGATTCCCATTACCATCAAAAGCCTTAAAATTATATACATTTTTGGCAAATTCATGAAGCGCATACCGCCCTGGGGAAGTCCTACTCATCCGAACCGATAGCGTGTCCGTTGGGATGTCAGGAAAATTAGCTGTAATCACCGCCTCATGGTGTACGGCATTTTCAAAGGATATCTCATACGTATTGACCTGGCCAAAACCGACGCTGGTGGCACACAACCATATCATTGAATAAAATAATTTCATTGTTTAGGATATTTTGAGAACTAATATACAGATTAAGCGGTACCCAAACACCAGATTGGCCTCCTGTTTTTTAGAAGTAAATAGTACCTTTAGCAAATGGCAGAGTTCCCAAAAAAGCTACAACGGAAATTAGAGGAAAGGACTGAAAACAACACACTGCGCTTTTTGGTCTCACCGGAAAAGGGAATCGATTTTTCTTCGAACGATTACTTAGGCTTTTCGAAAAACAAGTCTCTTTCTAAACGAACCACAGCCTTGCTCTCCGAAAGGGGAATTACTCAAAATGGGGCTACGGGCTCCCGTTTGCTTTCGGGAAACCATGAATTATATTCCGAGCTGGAAGCGCGAATCGCGGAAACCCATAAGGCCGAATCGGCCTTGATCTTCAATTCGGGCTATGACGCCAATTTGGGTTTTTTTGGTTCCGTTCCCCGGCGCGGCGATGTCATTTTCTATGATGAGCTGGCACATGCGAGTATCCGGGATGGAATACGACTGAGCCATGCGAAAAGTTATAAATTCAAACATAATAATTTAGAAGATTTAAAACAGGGCATTGAGCGCAGCCGAAATGAATTACAGCGCCAAGAGAATGTTGAAATCTACATCGTCATCGAATCGGTCTATTCTATGGACGGCGATTCACCGGATTTAGAGGCTTTCGCTTCCTTTTCGATAGCGAACCACTGTTATTTGGTGGTTGATGAGGCCCACGCAGCAGGCATTTTTGGTTCAGAAGGAGGCGGACTAGTGCAACAACTCGATTTGGAACAAAAGGTATTTGCACGAATCATCACTTACGGGAAGGCCTTTGGCAGCCATGGCGCCGCTATTGTCGGCAGTGCCGACTTGAAAACCTATTTGGTGAATTTTGCCAGAAGTTTTATCTATTCCACAGGTCTTTCGCCCCATTCCGTTGCGACACTGGTGGTCGCGTACAAGCTGATGACGGGAGTGGAGGGTAAGCAACAACGAAAACGATTGCAAGAAAATATCCGTTATTTTAACCTCCAGCTGTCCGAATTGAAGCTCGGGTCTTATTTCATTCCCAGTCAATCGGCTATTCACTCCTGTGTTGTGCCGGGAAACGATTGGGTGAAATCCATTGCGGACCAGTTACAAAATTCAGGTTTTGCCGTGCGGGCGATACTTTCACCAACAGTACCGACGGGCCAGGAAAGGTTGCGATTTTGTTTGCATTCTTACGATTCGAAAGAAGACATGACCAGAGTCTTATCTTGTTTATCCAAAATCATTCACGAAGCATGAGCCAAACTTTCTACACGATTGCGACATTTGAATACCCTGCGGATGTACAGATACTAAAAGGCCGATTGGAGTCTGAGGGAATTCCGGTTTTTCTGAGGGATGAGAACACCATCAATTCCGACCCTTTGATTAGCGCGGCAATCGGTGGGGTGAAGCTCCAAGTTTATTTTAGTGACAAGGATAGGGCTATTGCCATTTACGACGAGGTAAGGGCGTATGCCCAGGATGATTTCGGAAATCCGATTGTTTGCCCAAACTGCAAGGCGAAAAAATCGGAAGTATATTACGGGAGAAAGGGTATTTTCAATAAACTATTCCCCTTTTTCGAAAAAAGAAAATACAAATGCCTAAATTGTGGTATAATCACTAACCCCATGTAGTATGAAGCGAATATTCGTCACAGGAATATCAACAGAAGTAGGCAAGACCATGGCGTCGGCCATAATTGCAGAGGCCCTGGAGGCCGATTATTGGAAGCCCATTCAGGCGGGCGAACTTGAGAACACTGATAGCCATAAAGTGGCTGAACTGATTTCAAATGCCAAGACCAAAATACACAAAAGTGCTTTTGAGCTGACCAGCCCTATGAGTCCGCATGCGGCGGCCGAAGTAGACGCCGTCGAAATCGTGGCCCATAAAATACAGGAGCCTGAGACCGAGAACCATTTGGTCATCGAAGGAGCCGGTGGCTTATTGGTGCCCTTGAATGCCGAGGATACGATTCTCGATATGATTATGCCCAACTATCAAGTTGTGGTGGTTTCGCGGCATTATCTAGGCAGTATCAACCATACCTTGCTGACCATTAATTGGTTGCAGATGAAGGGATACGATGTCGCCCTGATTTTCAGTGGTGATAAGAATCCGCATATCGAGAATATTATCCTCCACAAAACCGGGGTTTCATTGATCGGTAGAATCGAGGAGGAGGCCAGCTTTGACAAGGCGACCATTAAAAAGTATGCCGATTTGTTCAAAGGGGTTTTGGAGACACTTTAACAATTTCGGAAATACATACGTGGCCTATTTTGGGATGATTTTACCATCTTTGTGAAAATCGTTCTAGCAACGGTTCAGTTGTAACCTATTCTATCTTGAAAAACCTTTCCGAAAGAGATCAAGTACATGTTTGGCACCCGTTGACGCAACACAAGCTGCATCCAAGAATGTTGGCGGTGGTGAAGGCCAAAGGGGCACTCCTTTTTGACGAGGACGGAAAGGAATACGTAGACGGAATTTCCTCTTGGTACACCAGTGTTTACGGCCATTGCAATGATTTTATACTAGAAAAAGTGTATGCGCAAATGCAACGCTTAGATCAGGTGGTATTTAGCGGCTTTACGCATGAACCCGCCGTACGTCTTTCGGAGGAATTGATGAAAATCCTACCTGAAAACCAATCGAAGTTGTTTTTTTCCGATAATGGATCAACGGCGGTAGAGGTGGGGATTAAAATGGCCCTGCAGTTCCATTTTAACCAAGGGGAACAACGAAAGGTATTATTGGCTTTTGAAGAGGGTTTTCATGGCGATACGTTCGGGGCCATGTCCGTTTCCGGACTGTCGGTCTACAACGGGCCGTTCGAGGAGTTTTTTTTGGATGTGGAACGCATTCCCGTGCCGTCACCTGACAACATCGAAACCACCTTGGCGCATTTGGAAAACAGGCTGCAACAAAACGATATCGCAGGCTTTGTGTACGAACCTTTGGTGCAGGGTGCCGCCGCCATGCAAATGCACGATGCAGAGGGATTGAATCGTATTTTAAAATTGTTGAAAGCACATGCCGTGGTGACCATAGCCGATGAGGTGATGACCGGCTTTGGAAAAACGGGCAAGTACTTCTCCTCCGACCATATTGAAACCAAACCTGATGTCATTTGTCTTTCCAAGGCGTTGACGGCCGGACTTTTACCAATGGCCATCACCACCTGCTCCCAACATATTTACGATGCGTTTTACAGTGATGATATCGGGAAGGGACTCTTTCATGCGCATACCTACACCGCCAATCCGTTGGCCTGTGCGGCTGCTTTGGCAGGGTTGGAATTGTTGCAGTCGGGAGCAATGCAAAACAACATCGCGCGGATTCAGGCATCACATCAAAAATTTGATTTGGAGATCAGCACACACCCGAAAGTGGCACGTACGCGGCAGTGTGGTGTTATTTATGCCTTGGACCTCGATGTGCAAATGGAACGGTATGGGAATCTGCGCGACAAACTTTTCAATCATTTTATGGGCGAGGGCGTCTTTTTAAGACCCTTGGGGAACACCATTTATATTCTGGCGCCCTATATTACGACGGACGAACAATTACAGAAAATCTACGGTGCTATTCAAAGTGCAGTGGATATAGTATAAAACTGATGATTTTGAAAGAACCCATTTCCATCCGTTCCATCGCTTCGATATCCCCCTTGGGTTCCTCCCCTGAAGAAGTTTGGGAAAGCTATCTTAATCCCCGACCGTTTTTGCGAAGGGAACAGGTGGGCCATACGGAAGAATGGGTCGCGCGCTTACCTGATGCTGCCAAAGCCGCAATCCATCGACTAAGACAATCGGATACGAACTATCGTAACCTCGACGATTCCGTACTTTTTGCGCTTTATGCTTCCCGAAAAGCGGTCGCGATGGCAGATTGGTCTTCAGGGGATAACTTCGGTATTAACCTTGGCTCTTCGCGGGGTGCTACGGGCCTACTTGAGCAGTATCATTCGGAGTTCCTAGAACAAAGAAAGACGGCAACGCTATCTTCACCGACCACCACCTTGGGCAATATCTCCTCCTGGGTGGCACATGACTTGCAGACCCGAGGCCCGGAAATCTCGCATTCCATCACCTGTTCCACCGCCTTGCATGCCTTGTTGAATGGTGTGGCCTGGTTGCAAAGCGGTATGACAGATACCTTTTTGGTCGGCGGGAGTGAGGCACCTCTCACTCCTTTTACGATAGCGCAAATGAAGGCGTTAAAAGTATATTCAAATGTCAGGCTGAGCACTTCGACTCCGCTCAGCACGGACCCAGTCGAAGCCCAATCACGGGATACCATCATAACCTACCCTTGCCAGGCATTGCAGCTCGATAAAAAAAGAAACACCATGGTTTTGGGGGAAGGCGCCGCGGTGGCCTGTTTGGAAAAGGGAATTTCGAAGGATACCATGGCCCTAATCGAAGGCATAGGCTATGCCACAGAACTATTGGAACATAATGTTTCGATTTCGGCGGATGCCGTTTGCTTTCAACGTGCGATGAAAATGGCTTTGGGGAACATCGCTCCTGCTGAGGTAGATGCCATTGTGATGCATGCGCCCGGTACCGTGAAGGGGGATTTATCGGAGTATAAGGCGATACAACAAGTCTTTGGTGACCATATGCCTGCTTTGACCACCAACAAATGGAAAATCGGACATACGTTCGGGGCATCCGGAATGCTCAGTGTTGAGTTGGCAGTGTTGATGCTGCAGCGGCAGCAGTTTGTTGGGGTGCCATTTAGGGTGTACGATACCGAACCGAAAAAGCTGGAACGTGTGTTGGTGAATGCCGTTGGGTTTGGGGGGAATGCGGTGAGTGTGTTGTTGGGTAAGAATATATAGCCTAATGTTGTGCGTTTTATCAACTTTATTTAGAAGATATTTGGCATACGCATTGGCATAAATAAGAACAAGGTGTCTCGGAAAATAATATTGATATTTATGCTTTCATTCTTTGGACTTGGGAAGAGTAAAGCTCAAATTGAAAAGCCTAATAAGGCAAAAGGAATTATAGGTAGATACTATGAAGGCGATTTACCTGTGATAGTGAAATTAATAAATGAGTTACCGGAAAGTAAAGTGATGTCTGAATTAACTTTTTTAACTATCGTATCTTGGAAATACGACGGTAGTAAAAATAACGGAATGCCATCAACGGAAATCAATAACCGAATGATAATTTTAGAAGACGCAATTGAAAACTCAATGAACTTTACTGATTTATTTACTCATGTTTACAGCAGAACTGGAAATAATTTAAAGGAATTCGCATATTATAGTAAGAATCAAAATCTATTTATGGAAATTTTAAATGGAACTCTAAAAAAACATGACGCTTATCCTATTGAAATCAATTTTTATGAGGATAAAGAATGGATTGATTTTAAAACTGTCTTAAAGGATTTTGAGAAATAAGAACGATTTATCAACTTTCATCCTAGAGCCCTTGTTCGAGGAGTGCCTACCCCATGCACAGCACAGCATGCACCTCTCTAGCGCTCGTCTGTGAAGACTGCCCACCACAACCATCGCAATCAGCTTAACTAAGGTGCCAAAGCACCCCCATTTACAATTTGCCAAAACTATTTTGGCATTTACCAGACCGAAAGGTTATTTTTGAATCAGTATACAATCCCATTTATGAGCGAAACAAGACACAACTGGACCAAAGCCGAAATTCTGGATATTTACAACAAACCGCT
Organism: Aggregatimonas sangjinii; assembly: GCF_005943945.1. GTDB lineage: Bacteria > Bacteroidota > Bacteroidia > Flavobacteriales > Flavobacteriaceae > Pelagihabitans > Pelagihabitans sangjinii. Next base: position 4,655,531 of record NZ_CP040710.1, read on the forward strand.
GATGGAGCTGCTCTACGATGCCGCGACCATCCATCGGAGAAACCACGATCCGAACACGGTTCAGGTGTCCACCTTATTGTCCATAAAAACCGGCGGTTGTCCTGAAGACTGTGGTTATTGTCCGCAAGCGGCGCGCTACCATACCGATATCGATGGAAACGATTTGATGACCGTACCCCATGTTAAGGCTCAAGCACTCCGCGCGAAGGCTTCGGGAAGCTCACGGGTATGTATGGGAGCGGCATGGCGAAACGTAAAAGACGGTCCCGAGTTCGACCAGGTGCTCGAAATGGTACGCACCATCAACAAACTCGATATGGAGGTCTGCTGCACCTTGGGCATGATTACCGAAAACCAGGCCAAACGCTTGGCCGAGGCAGGGCTGTATGCCTACAACCACAATCTCGATACTTCCGAGGATTACTATAAGGATGTCATCTCTACCCGTGCCTTTGAAGACCGCTTGGACACCATTGAAAACGTACGTAAAAGCAACGTAACGGTGTGTAGCGGAGGTATTATCGGGATGGGCGAAAAAGTCGAGGATAGGGCAGGAATGTTGGTCGCCCTTTCTTCCTTAAACCCACAGCCCGAGTCGGTACCTATTAATGCGTTGGTACCTGTTGAGGGCACGCCTATGGCCGATATGGAAAAAGTATCGATTTGGGAGATGATCCGTATGGTCGCCACGACCCGTATCGTAATGCCGGAGACCCAAGTGCGTTTGTCGGCAGGGCGCACTGAAATGAGCAGGGAAGGACAAGCCATGTGTTTTTTCGCGGGGGCGAATTCCATCTTTGCCGGCGATAAATTGTTGACCACCCCCAATCCCGATGTAAATGAGGATATGGCCATGTTCAAACTACTGGGATTGAATCCCCAAAAGCCATTTACCAAAGTATCCCAGCCCAAAACGGTAGAGGCCGCCGACTCCGAGCTACAACCATTAGGTGAAAAGCCAAAGTGGAGTCGCCCCGGGCATAGCATTGAACGGAACGAGATGGCCAAGGCATCCGGGAAGGGCTAGATACTTGCGCTTCTTTACATTATTTTAAGAGAAATTTTCCATGAGGTTCCCTAAATTTGGAACGCAATCTAAACCTGAACCCCATTGAAGATACAGGACATACCCAGGGTGAAGTCCATTTCTAAAGAAGACTTTCTCGAGCACTACTTTTGGCCTCAAAAACCCGTCGTGATCGAACAGGCGGTCGAAGATTGGCCCGCAATCGAGAAGTGGAATCTTAACTACATCAAGCAGGTCGCCGGCGAAAAAACGGTACCGCTTTACGATGACCGCCCAGTACATCACGAAGACGGCTTCAATGAGCCGCATGCCGAGATGAAGATGACCGATTATGTAGACCTCCTGAAATCCAAACCGACCAAATACCGTATTTTTCTATGGAATATCTTTAAGGAAGTACCTCAACTGCAAAAAGACTTTTCCATCCCGGATTTTGGAGTTACCATCAAGAAAAAATTACCCATGCTTTTTTTCGGGGGAAGGGATTCCTTCACCTTTATGCACTACGATATCGACATGTCGAATATTTTCCATTTTCATTTTGAGGGAAGGAAGGAGTGCATTCTTTTTGCGCCATCCGAGACCAAATACCTGTACAAAGTACCGCATTCCTTGATTACACACGAAAGTATCGATTTTACGAACCCCGATTTCAAACAGTGGCCGGTTCTGGAAAAAGCAACGGGGTACCAGACTTTTTTGGAACATGGCGAAATGCTTTTTATGCCAGAGGGCTACTGGCATTATATGAAGTACCACACTGAAGGTTTTTCGATGAGTCTACGGTCGTGGCCTAAAAGGCCTATGAACTTCGTTAAAGGCGTGTACAACGTCTTCGGGCTCCGCACCTTCGATATTATGATGCGAAAGGTCCGGGGTCAGAAATGGATCGACTGGAAGAACAGAAAAGCCATTGAGCGAACGAACAAACTGGCCGCTAAAATTTGATTGAAGAATACCGCGCTAAACGATAGTATAAACTTCCTTTCCTAAGTTTCTCGGTACTTTACTAATAGCCTGTAATTTAAATTTGATTATTAATTACCTGATTGGCAATTTCTTACGAGGGTAAATATCCATTATGTCTCCCCGAGCGCAGTTGAGGGGTCTTTCGATGGCTGCATCTTTCAATTAGGTCTCGACAGGTCCCTGTCTGGTCGGCAAGGCTGGCTTCACTTGGAATTAACGGTTGTCTTGTTTTGAGATTTTAATAGATGAATAGAACTGAGGTTTGTAGATCAACGCTAGTCAACATCTTTAGAGAAGCCTATCCCACCAGTTCTTTCACTTTTCCGTAGACCAGATGGCTCTCCCAGCCGCGGTACAATAAATAATCGGCCAGTTTTTTTCGACGTTTTTTAAGATTGGTTTCGTTGATCTGCGAAACCCTTTTTCGGGCAAGGGCGTCCAAGGTTTCCAGATATACGGTATCGTCGATTTCCTTTAGTGCCGTTTTGATATTAAATCTAGAAATACCCCTGAATTTCAATTCATTTACGATTCGGTTTCTCCCCCATTTTTTAATCGTGAACTTTCCCCGTGCGTAGCTTTGCGCAAAGCGTTCTTCGTTCAGGTAATTCTCTTGGATCAAATGATTTATGATCAAATCGCTGGCCTCGGGTATCATTCCCATATCGCGAAGCTTTTGCCGCACCTCTTTGTGACAGCGTTCTTGATAAGCACAATAGCTTTCCAATTTACGGGTAGCTTCCTGCACGGTATAGTTGTTCGAATTGGTTTGCAATGGATAGCGGTATTATGGAGTGAAAAGATAGCCATAAAAAAAGCGACCCCCGTTGCCGAAGGTCGCTTTTGTATTCAATAAATGGTTTTTCCGTCTTTATCCTTAAAACGGTATTCAAGGTATGTATAGGCATCCCTCGGTTGTACTTTGATCCATTTTTTGTGTTCCAAGAACCACTTGAAACGGATGGATGGAAACCCTTTGGTAATATAGGCTGCAATGAACGGATGTATGTTCAATGAGATTTTACTATCCTTTTTAGGGCCTTTCAACAGTTTCTCAAGATCTACATTGATCTTGTCGATCAAGACGATAGGGGCTTCTACCTCGCCACCGCCATTGTTCGGATTTTCCTCTGTCGTTTTTATATTCATCTCGGGGCGCACCCGTTGACGTGTAATCTGAATAAGACCAAACTTGCTCGGTGGCAATATTTTGTGTTTGGCCCGATCATCTTTCATCTCTTCCTTAAGATGTTCGAAAAGCTTTTTTCTGTGCTGTGGTTTCACCATATCGATAAAATCGATAACGATGATACCCCCCATGTCGCGCAGGCGCAGCTGCCGTGCGATTTCAGAGGCTGAAAGCATATTTACTTCCAGTGCAGTGTCTTCTTGATTTTTGGCCTTGTTCGAACGCGTACCGCTGTTCACGTCGATAACGTGTAGCGCTTCGGTATGTTCTATGATAAGGTAGGCACCCCTGCTCATTGATGCAGTTCGGCCGAAAGAAGTCTTTATTTGCCTTTCTATCCCAAATTTTTCGAAAATGGGCACAGATGACTGGTACTGTTTTACCATGGACTCTTTTCCCGGTGCGATTTCTTGCACGTAGTCCTGAATTTGTTCACAAAGCGTTTGGTCATCAACGTGTATTCCAGTAAAGGAATCGTTGAAAACGTCCCTAAGTATGCTCGAGGCCCTATTGACCTCTACCAACACCTTTGAAGGGGGGTGCGCTTTGATTAATGCGTTGCACATTGTGGTCCATTTAGACAACAAGTTCTCTAGATCTTTATCCAGTTCCGCGACTTTTTTGCCCTCGGCGACGGTACGTATAATAATCCCAAAACCTTTGGGTTTGATACTCATCACCAATCGTTTAAGCCTGTCTTTTTCTTTCTTGCTGCTAATTTTCTGTGAGACCGAAACACGGTCTGAGAAAGGCACCATAACAATATAACGGCCTGCAAAGGAAAGCTCCGAACTAATTCGTGGACCTTTGGTTGATATAGGTTCTTTAACGATTTGCACTAAAAGCGACTGATTGGCCTTGACTACATCGGTAATCACACCATTCTTGTCAATATCTTTTTCGAACGGAAAATTCTTTAGGCTGTAATCCTTGATTCTTCCGGTGCTAACGCCCTTAAGGAACTTTAGCATCGAGGACAATTGCGGCCCAAGGTCATGGTAATGCAAGAAGGCATCTTTTTCATAACCAACATTTACGAACGCGGCATTCAAACCGGTTACGGGCTTCCGTATCTTAGCGAGGAATATATCCCCTACGGCAAAATTGTTGTTGTCCTCATCTTTATGCAATTCGGTGAGTTTCCCATCCTTTAACAGGGCAAAATCAACGGCATCTGAACTAGATCTTACGATTAATTCTCTATTCACCTGATTGTATTTATGTCCGTTCCCATTGCATCGGGAGCGGATAGATTAAACAATGCTGTAAACAAGTCGTAGCGACTTGCCGAGGTCTCTTTTCGAACCTCTCTGTCAAAGAACGTATTAAAATGAAAAAGTAGTTGAGACAACTACTTTTTCTTGTGACGGTTAGCTCTCCGGCGCTTTTTACGCTTATGGGTAGCTACCTTATGTCTTTTTCGTTTTTTACCGCTGGGCATAAAGTTTTACTTTTAGTTATTTATTATTTTATGAGTACGTTACTCTTAACACCTTCTACAAAAACCTTAGCCGGTTTAAACGCTGGAATGTTGTGGGCAGCAATCTTGATTGTCGTATTCTTAGAGATGTTTCTACCTGTTTTCTCCGCTCTGGTTTTGATAATAAAACTTCCAAAACCTCTTAAATACACATTATTGCCACTTTCCAATGAAGATTTAACTTCTTCCATAAAGGATTCCACAGTTGCCTGAACATCTCCTTTTTCCATTCCCAGTTTATCCGAGATCTTTGCTACAATTTCCGCTTTCGTCATGTTAAAATAGTATAGTTTGTTTTAGGGGTTGCAAATATATAAATTAAATTTATTCTTTTATCCTGTACTACTAATTTTAAGTCTGTAAACCACTACTTTAGCCGTTTACGACCAATTACTATGCCGTTTTCCCAAAAAATCTTACAATGGTACGCCGAAAATAAAAGGGAACTGCCATGGCGAAGCACTACAGACCCCTATAAAATTTGGCTTTCGGAAATCATGCTGCAGCAGACCCGGGTGGCGCAGGGCACGCCCTATTACCTCAAATTTGTTAAGCACTTTCCTACGGTCGTTCATTTGGCGGACGCTCCCGAAGAAGAGGTACTGAAACTATGGCAAGGTCTTGGCTATTATTCAAGAGCCCGGAATCTGCACGCCACTGCTAAAAAAGTCGCTTACAAAATGAACGGCGAATTTCCCGATTCGTATGCCGAGCTTATCAAGTTAAAAGGCATCGGCGACTATACCGCAAGTGCTATTGCATCGATCTGTTTCGGAGAGTTGCAACCTGTAGTCGATGGTAATGTATTTCGGGTGCTGGCTCGTTATTTTGGGGTGGATAGGCCCATAAATGATAGTGGGGGACCGAAATATTTCAAAAAACTGGCACGGGAAGTGATGCCCTTGGAGGAAATTAGAGAATACAATCAAGGCATTATGGAGTTCGGCGCGATACAATGCGCTCCTAAAAAGCCGTATTGTCTGCATTGCCCCCTAAATGAAAGTTGTGTCGCCCTACAGAAAAACAAAGTGCATGAGCTGCCCATAAAACTGAGAAAGACCAAGGTTCGCAATCGGTTTTTCAATTATTTAGTGGTTTTGGGTCAAAATGAGCAAGGTGAGTCCGTAAGTATTTTGAACCAGCGTACGGGCAAGGGTATTTGGCAAAACCTATATGAATTTCCGCTGGTGGAGTCAGAAGCGCGTATTGGTCTGGATACGCTTAAAAAAAGTATTCCGTCTAATTTGCAGCCCGATCTTATCAATGAAATAAACTTGTACAACGAGAAGGAAATCGTTCATAAACTATCGCACCAACACCTTCATACCCGATTTTGGATCGTAAAGACGACGGCAGTAATTTCGAAGGGAATTCCATTAAAGGATTTGGAAAAATACGCTGTCCCCGTTTTGATTGCAGAGTTCATGAAAGCATTTAAATTTTAGTACTTTTGTTATTCACATTTGAGTTATGAGTGGAACGTTGAATAAGGTGATGCTGATAGGGCATCTGGGAGACGAGGTAAAAATGCATTACTTTGAGGGCGGTGGCTGTATTGGCCGTTTTCCAATAGCTACCAATGAAACCTATACGAACAAGACTACTGGGGAGCGAGTTACCAATACCGATTGGCATAATATCGTGGTACGCAATAAGGCCGCTGAAATCTGCGAAAAGTATTTGAGCAAGGGCGATAAGGTGTATGTAGAGGGCCGCTTAAAAACAAGACAATGGCAGGGCGAAGATGGTAATACCCGTTATTCCACGGAGGTTCAGGTGCAGGATTTTACCTTTTTGAGCACGAAAAAGGAGAGTCAGGCGAATGCCGCACAAACGCAAAAACCAGTACAGCCCGAGGCTACCGGTTCTGCTGGTGTTGAAAAGGCATCTACGGCCGAACAGGAAGATGATCTTCCGTTTTAACTTGTAAATAGCAACTGTTGGATCCCGACCCTTTACGTCTAATATTTTTTTCTACGGCTCTTGATAGTTTTTTTGCGGTGAAAATCGCTGTTTTGGTGTTGCTGCTAGTCTGCTCCGCCCTAATCTCTGGTGCCGAGGTGGCTTTCTTTAGCCTGTCCTCTACCGACGTGAAGGAAATCGAGGAAAAAAAGACCTCCCGTGGCGATATTATTGCAAAACTCCTCAATCGGCCCAAAAAGTTGCTGGCGACCATTTTAATCGCGAACAATGCCATCAATATCGGTGTGGTTCTGCTGTTCAGTGATATCGGAGAAGTGCTATTCGGTTCAATCAATTACCTATTGTTCGGATTTATAGACATACAGTTTTTGCTCGAGGTTGTCGTGGCCACCTTCCTTATCTTAATGTTCGGCGAGATTCTTCCTAAAGTATACGCCAATAGAAACAGTATCGCCTTTGCAAATTTTATGGCCTACCCCTTAAAGGTTTTGGATGTGCTTTTTTCGCCCCTCAGCCTTCCGATGCGGTCTGGAACTTTGTTTATGCACAATAAATTGGGTAAGGAAAAATCGAACCTGAGCGTCGATCAATTATCGCAAGCTCTTGAACTCACTTCCGATGGTGATACGACCAAGGAGGAACAAAAAATACTGAAAGGTATCGTCTCTTTTGGCAATACCGACACCAAACAGGTCATGCGGCCCCGTATCGATATTTTTGCCTTGAACGAGTTGATGAAATTTCCAGAGGTTATCGCGGAAATCAAAAAACACGGTTATTCCCGTATTCCGGTTTTCTCCGATAATATGGATAACGTGCTCGGTGTATTATATGTTAAGGATTTACTGCCCTATATCGATAGAAAGACCTTTGATTGGATGTCGCTCATTCGCGAGCCTTATTTTGTGCCGGAGAATAAAAAGTTAGACGATTTGCTTTTGGAATTTCAGGATAAGAAAAATCATTTGGCCGTCGTGGTCGATGAGTATGGGGGTACCTCCGGAATCGTTACCTTAGAGGATATTATCGAGGAAATCGTCGGGGATATCAGCGATGAGTTCGATGATGAAGATTTGGTGTATTCGAAATTGGATGATTTCAACTATGTGTTTGAAGGAAAAACGGCCTTAAAGGATTTTTATCGGGTCGTAAAAATCGAAAACGAAGAAGAATTCGAAGAAAAAAAGGGCGAGTCTGAAACGATAGCGGGCTTTGTACTTGAAATCGCGGGGAGTTTCCCCAAAAAGAGCGATACCATCCATTTTAATAAATACCAATTTAAGGTCGAAAGTTTGGACAAAAAACGGTTGAAGCAAATTAAAATCACGATGCCACATGAATAGGTTAAAAGCATTGTTGTGTGCCATGGCAGTCGTACTATTGGTGGGCTGTAAAGAAGAGGATTCCATACCGAAACCGAGCGCCGAATTGCGTTTGGAGTACCCGAAGGCCCAGTTAGGAGTATTGGAAAAGGACCAATTTGAATTTCAATTCAATAAAATGGCCCGCTTAAAGGAGAAAAATTCGCATTCGCTCACCTTGGATTATCCGGAAATGAGGGGCACCATCTTCATGAATTACAGAAAGATCGATGGTAATTTAGAGAAATTGTTGGGCGATGCGCAAAAGTTTAGTTATGAGCATGCGGTTAAGGCAGATGGCATTGATGAGAAAGTGTTCATGAATGAGGAAGCAAAGGTCTATGGAAATTTTTATAGCGTTACTGGAGATGCCGCCTCCCAAGCCCAGTTCTACGCCACCGATAGCACAAACCATTTTGTAACAGGTTCGCTGTATTTCTACGCCAAACCCAACTATGACTCCATTTACCCCGCGGCGGTTTACCTCCAAAACGACATCCTGACCATAATGGAAACCCTGCGTTGGAAGTAACTTGAAATTTTCCCCGATCCCTAAGCTTCGATTTTTTGCTACATTTGATAGCATCTTCTACAAAGTGAAGTGATCATGAACGTTTCCGGTGAACTTTTGTTCTTCTTTAGTGCCTTGGGTGTCTTCAATGCCCTGCTCATCAGTTTTTATTTTTTCTTTCTTAAAAGGCCCAGGAACATTTCAAATTTCTTTTTTGGATTTTTACTGTTAATGCTCGCCATTAGGGTAGGTAAGTCGGTATTTTATTATTTCAATGACGACTTACACTTATTATTTATCAAAATCGGCTTGATCGCATGTATCCTGATCGGTCCCGCGCTCTATTTCTACATCAAATCTTTGGACTCCGCTAATCTTGAAATCCGTTTTTGGAAAATACACTTCTTGGTATTGGCAAGCTTAGCGATTTCCATTGGGTTTTTGTTCCCTGAAACGCACAATCCGCGACTAGCCTTATTTCATTGGATGCCTATAATCTATACCATTTGGTTGGGTTATATAGTAGCTACAGGTTGGTCTATACGGCACACCATTTCTAAGATTTTCAGGAAGGGGGATAAATTGTCAAGTCTCGATTTCTGGGTGCTCAGTGTCTTCGTGGGGAACTTTATCATCTGGCTGGCCTATAAAACAGTATCCTATACCTCTTATATCGTTGGGGCACTAACGTTTTCCTTCATCTTTTATCTATTGTTCCTTTTGCTTCATTTTCGGCGGACCAAAGGGGCTATTTTTACGAAATCTATCAAGTATTCCAACAAAAAAATAGAAGCTACGGAAGCGGAAAACCTCAAAAAACAGCTAAGACAACTCATGGAAAAAGAAAAGCTGTATACCAATGCGGACTTAAAGCTTTCGGATGTTGCGAACAAAATGAATATCCTACCCCACACCTTATCCCAACTGATCAATGATAATTTGGGAAAGAGCTTTACCCAATTCATCAACGAGTACCGTGTTTTGGAGGCCAAAAACCTGATCCAATCGAATGCGTCCATTAAACTGGAGGCGGTAGGTTACGATTGCGGCTTCAATTCGAAATCTACTTTTTATTCCGTTTTTAAGAAAATGACCCGCACTACCCCGGCAAAATACAAGGAAACCATTTCCTAAAGGTATCTTAAATCGCTTCCAGATTTATAAATCCGAACTCCTGATTTATAAGTAACCCCTACTTTCATTACGATAGTACCTAGTATTGCTAGAAACATTTGCGCAATGGGAAGAATAAAGAATGGCTTTGTATTACTCTTAGTAATGATTTGCTTTTTTTATGGATGTGCAGAGGATAAAAACGGCCCTGTAGCGGAGAAACCGAGGGAGCGTATTTTGTTCATTGTTTCGAACGCTCATTTCTATGGGGATTCGAATATCAATGCCTCCAACCATTTTGCCGAAATCGTACATGCCTATGACGTTTTTACAGCAGCAGGTTTTGCAATTGACTTTGTAAGTCCCGAGGGAGGGGCCATCCCGATCGGCTATATCAATACCTCAGATTCGCTCCAGAAAAGATACCTGTATGACAATACCTTTATGGATGCGTTGGAAACGACTAAAAGCCCGGATGAAATCAAGGCAGCTGATTATAAAGCGGTCTATTATGGAGGTGGGGGAGCAGCCATGTTCGGGGTGCCGGAAAACGAAAGCATCCAAAAAATCGTGATGGAGCTATACGAGCAGCATAAGGGAATCATATCGGCCATTTGCCATGGTACGGCCGGAATCGTGAATCTAAAGACACAGGATGGTAACTATGTGTATGCCGGAAAGAAGGTAAACGGTTTTCCCGATGTGTTCGAAAGAAAAGAAGCCGAGTACTACAAGACCTTCCCTTTTTCGATTCAGGAGCGCATCAAGGAGGGAGACGGTAACTTCATGTTTTCCGAAAAGGGTTGGGATGGTTTTTATCAGTTAGATGGTCGTTTAATCACCGGTCAAGACCCTAGCTCCGCAGCCATCGTAGCAGAGAAAATCCTTGAAACCTTAGAACAATTATAACTCATCAAAAAACGAAAAGTCCATGAAAAATGTATTCACCACATTGTTATTCTTTGTAGGGATTACCTCTTTCTCTCAAGAAAATCAGAAAAGGGAAATCACACCAGACCGGATAGATGCCGTTTTCTCCCAATGGGATACCCCCGACAAGCCAGGAATTGCCGTAGGCATCCTGAATGATGGCAAGGTAGTTTATACCAAAGGGTATGGTTTGGCCAATTTGGAACATGGCGTTCCGATAGGGCCTGAAACCAAATTCCATATCGGTGACCTGGCAAAGGAGTTTACCGTTTACGCGCTTCTGCTTTTAGAGCAACGCGGCCAGCTTTCGCTAAAGGATGACATTCGAAAGCACTTACCCCAATTGGAATCCTTTCCAAATGCGATAACCATTCAGCAGCTGTTGCATCATACTGGTGGACTGAACAACGCTGACGTTTCCAAGGTCTTAGCCGGATGGAGGGAAGAAGATACATTTACTAAGAATCAAGCCTATGACATGATTCGAAACCAAGCGAAATCGGCACCTGAGGGCGGAAGCGTGCAGCGATTTACCGATACCGGGTTTATGATACTCGAAGACCTGATCGCCCGCATCGCTAAGACATCCTACCCCGATTTTGTGTCCAAGGAAATCTTCGAACCCCTAGGTATGTCAAATTCGGTATTCGATACCCAAGGCGCTGCAATCGCTAATAGGGCCCAAGGGTATGTTGCCCTTGATGATAGCTTCTCCAATTCGACCATGAATTATGAACATACCCTTGTATCGGATGTCTATACTACCGTAGGGGATATGTGTCTATGGGCCAAGGAACTGGCAGACCCAAAAATCGGTACGGAACAAATGGTCGAAAAATTCGACAGCCTCTCGCTCGTAGATGGGGAAAGGGTCGAAGAAAACAATTTGGCATTGTACACAGGAGGGCATCGGTTTTGGAATTTTAGGGGAGCTAAAAAACTATACCATGTCGAGGTTGTCGGGGGTTATGCCAGTAAATTGATACGCTATCCCGCCTATGACCTTGCCGTTGTGATTATGGGAAATGATGGAGCCTACAACGGCTATGCTGGCACCGAAGCCAGTGCTTTATATATTGAGAATTTTTTAGACCCCTCGCCGGAGGGCACTGCTAAAATAACTTCCAAAAAATTGTCAAAGCAACAACTCATGGCGTTTGAGGGCGATTATTGGGATGTGGCCAACCATACTACCCGTAAAGTGCACATCGCCAACGATACCTTACGGTATTTTAGGGGTGCAGGCAATGAAAGCGCCCTCGTACCCTTGAATAAGGATACCTTCAAAATGATTACATGGGGTGAGGTAACGGTTCGTTTCGATACGAATACCGTCCCCAAAACCATGGATGTCGTGGTCGGGGACGATACCTCGCATCTCATTGCCTTTAAGGCCGATGCAGATTGGACCAAAGACCTCGACACCTTCACGGGAAAGTATTATGCCGCGGACCTGGATGTGTATTATTCACTCAAGTTAGACCATGGAGAACTAGTCATCACCCATCCTAGGATGGAACAAGTGGGTTTGGCCCCAAGAATACCCGATTTGTTCACGGGAGACCGCAGGCATTTTTCGTCTTTGGCATTTCAACGGGATACCAACGGAATGGTCACAGGCTTTCAGCTATCCACCGATGGCGTGGCTGATATTTGGTTCCAAAAGGAAACGGCCCAAGTAGAAAATTTGCTGAAAACGAAATAAAAATTTTGTCCATTAAAACAAGAAAAACGAATAATTTAAATCATACCACAATGAGCATATACAAAATTATAATTCCGGCCCTCCTAATGTTCGGCATACAAAACGTAAAGGCACAAACCGATTTGGAAGCTATTACCAGTACATTATTGGATTACTTGGAGGGCACGGCCAATGGAGAACCGGAAAGGGTAAAAAGTGCGTTTCATGATGATTTGAACCTATATAGTGTAGCCAACGATACCCTGCAGGTCTGGTACGGGCAGGACTATGTGGGGGGCATCAAGCAAGGGAAAAAGAGCAATCGTATTGGCAGGATCGTTTCCATAGATTATGAAAATGATGCCGCCATCGGTAAAATCGAAATTATGATGCCCGGACCAAAACGGATTTACACTGATTATCTTATGCTCTTAAAGTATCAGGGTCGCTGGAAAATCATACACAAGTCCTTTACTTATGTAAATTATCCCAGCGACTAAAGTTCACTGGCTTCATTTAAAGTATATTTCTCCACCAAAAACGGGAGAGCATGAAGTACGGATGCCATAAAAAAATTATCTTGCGGCAACACTTCATATTATGCGACAAGAAACACTTGCGGCATGCCGCAAACGAATATCGTCCTATGTGCACAATACCCCGGTGTTGTCTTCTAGACTGATCAATGAGCTGATCGGTGCCGAAATGTTTTTCAAGTGCGAAAATTTTCAACGGGCCGGGGCCTATAAGATGCGGGGGGCGACCAATGCTATTTTACAATTACCCGATGGACAACGTGCCAAGGGCGTGGTAACCCACTCCTCCGGAAATTTTGCCCAGGCCGTTGCTTTGGCTGCCAAAAGTCTTGGGGTAAAAGCACACATTGTGATGCCGACCTCGGCGCCCGAAGTCAAGAAAGTAGGGGTGAAGCAATATGAAGGGATCATTTACGAATGCCAACCTACGCTCGCAGCGCGTCAAGCGATGGCCGATAAAATCGCTGAGGAGACCGGAGCGACATTCTTGCATCCTTCGAACGATATCAATGTAATTATCGGGCAAGGTACTGCAGCGATGGAATTGCTTGAGGACCAACCCGATCTACATGCCATTTTCTGCCCGGTAGGTGGCGGCGGACTCATAGCGGGCTCTGCTCTGGCCGCCCACTTCTTGGGAAGGGATTGTAAGGTTTATGGTGGGGAACCGTTTGAAGCCGATGATGCCTATCGTTCGCTACAAAGTGGTAAGATAGAGGGGAATGAAACGGTCAATACCATTGCCGACGGACTAAGAACGACCTTAGGGGATAAAAATTTTCCCATTATCAAAGAACATGTTACCGAAATCTTCAGGGTTACCGAAGACGAAATTGTAGCTGCAATGCGCCTGGTATGGGAGCGAATGAAAATTATCATCGAACCCTCTAGTGCGGTAACTTTGGCGGCACTTATCAGAAATAAGAAATCCTTTCGAAACAGGCGGGTGGGAGTCATCATATCGGGAGGTAATGTAGATTTGAATAATTTGCCTTTTTAAACCATTAGAATGGCCCCAGGCGCTGCCTCGGATATGGCATCAAGTTGTTCACGTTTTACACGGAAACAAGAAGTTGGAATCAAGAGTCAAGACAAAAGGTCTGGCCGGCCGGGTTCTTGATTCTGATACCTCGAAGACTCTGTCCCGAGGTAGTTTATGTATTAAGCATCGATCAAAAATAGATTTCATCATGAAAAAATCACTTTTGGGCAACTTTACCCTTTTTATCCTTATCGGGTCATTGTTCTCGTGCCAATCCGATAAAAAGAATGACTGTAATACTGTAGATGGCGTATGGAAATCTTTGGGTTACGGCAGAATTGTGAAAATCGAAGCGGGCGAATACCTTTTGGCCGATGTTACCTCCATTTCTTGTGTGCCCATGATGGAAGGTTCCATTGCTGAATTCGGGGATAAGTTGAAGGTAAAGAACGATACGCTTTCACTTGAAAATGGCATCAATACCTACTATTTTATTAGAGTAGCTGATGCACCTGCAATTTGTAAGAAAGAAACGCTGGAATACAAAGCGGCGCAGGCAAAGGCGAACGACCCCGAATATAATTTCGAGGTGCTTTGGAATACGTTTAAAGACCACTATGCTTACTTTGAGCTGCGAAAGGTGGACCCCGAAAAAATGTACGCGGAGTATCGGCCGAAGATCAATCAAGAGACTACGGATGCCGAGTTGTTCTTAGTGCTGAATGAAATGTTGGAGTCTTTTGATGATGGCCATATTGGCATCGATGCGCCCGATGAGATAGAGGAAGCGGCTATGAAGTTATATGATGAGGAACAGTCAGCTGACGACCAAGAAGAAGCGGTTAAGGAAGCGCCAAAGGAACGGCTCCGCAATCATGAGGTTTCGGCTGAGGTCGCTAAAAAGTATATTCCGAAGGGCACCTATGTCAAAAATGGAAATTTGCGCTGGGGTATACTTAAGGATAACATCGGGTATTTACAAATAAACCAGATGATGGGTTTGGCAGATTATGGTATCAGCGATACACTTTCGTATCGGGATTACTGGATGGCCTACTTTGAAAAACTAGAAACTGTTGAAAATGATAATAAGGACGAGCTGGAAGGTATCAACCAATCTTTGGATTCGATTATGAAAGACCTAGGAAATACCGATGCCTTAATAATAGATGTACGTTTCAACGGAGGTGGAAAAGATGAAGTCGGAATGGCGGTATTGACCCGCTTAAACGATAAAGAACGAATGGTTTTTACCAAAAAAGGGAAAATGGGTGATGGCTTCACACCGATTAATAGCGTCACCCAGCCTGGCACCGAAAATGCCTATACAAAGCCAATTTATTTGTTAATTGGTCCTGAAGCGGCAAGTGCTACAGAGATTATGGCATTGAGCGCAATGTCATTGCCGAACATAACGACTATCGGCTCCCGTACCGAGGGAGTGTTTTCCGATATTTTAGACAGGTCGCTCCCCAATGGCTGGGAGTTTGGCTTGTCTAGTGAAGTATACCAGGATTTACAAGGTAAAAATTACGAGGGAATGGGAATACCTCCCGATATCGAAATCGGCTATGAAAGGGATACCCAGAAATTTCTTCACCGTGTCATAAATGGGCTCGCCGCTGATGGTGACGAAGCCATTGAAAAAGCGATTGAAATCATGAAGGAGGATTGAGAGGCCGTTGTAGGCCGATTTTATTGCACGTCCAGTAGGGCCTCCGCCTCCGATATGTGCACTTCAACATTCTGCTTTAAGGCCTCTATTTTTTGTTTTTCCTCTTTTAGCCAACGCTTTTTTTCCGGGGTAAGCGCCTTACCGTTCATGATTTCATCCGAATCAAAACGATTGCCGAAACGCTGCATCCAATCCATCATTTCGGCATTTGATTCCTGAAGATCTTTCATGGCCTTTTCATACACCTTCCCTTGAGCTGTGGAGTCAACCTTGGGCTTGAGCTGCCCCACTAGCTTTGCAATGGTGCCCATTTTCGGCATTACTTCATCGTGTACAGCAAGTACTTCCTTCATTTGCTCGGCCGAGGGGTCCTTTTTTTCTTCTTTACAGGATAAAATCAGAATTGAAAATAGGAACAGGAACGTTATTTTTTTCAAATATTTCATAGAATGCTAATTAACAACTTGGGTAAAATTACAAAATACCGATGCATTTAGTTCTATTGAAAATCACCACTTTTGTCAAAAATTAAAACAACTTGAACGATTTTCAAAAAAAGTGGTTTTATTTAATACTGCTTGCCCTGGTTTGGGGCTCTTCCTTTATCCTTATAAAAAAAGCCCTCATCGGACTTTCACCCATACAGCTGGGCGGCCTTCGTATTGTAATCGCTTCGTTGACCTTGTTTATCTTAGGATTCAAGAGCCTGTCTACAATAAGCCCGCGAGATTGGAAATGGGTGGTGATCGGTGGCCTGACCAGTTCATTCTTTCCACCTTTTTTGTTTGCCTTGGCCCAGACTGAATTGGATAGTGGTGTTACCGCCATTTTTAATTCCACAGTGCCCTTGTTGACGGGCTTGGTAGGTATCGCTATGTTCGGGGCCATGTTCGCTAAAGAACAGCTATTGGGCGTTTTTATCGGCCTGTTCGGTACCGTGGCCCTTATCGTTTCAGGTATGGAGCTGGTGCCCGATCAGAACTACTGGTATGCCGGTTTTATTTTATTATCCGCATTAGGGTACGCCTTTAATATTAACATTATCAAGAGCAAGCTACCCCATTTAAGTGCCCTCGCCGTGACTACGGGTAGCTTCGCCGTTGCCTTTGTGCCAGCTCTTGTATTGGTTATATATTCCGGATTCTTCAATGAGATAGCCCACGACGTGCCGATGCAGGATGCACTTTGGTACTTAGCTGCTCTTGCTATCTTGGGAACCGCTTTGGCCAATATGTACTTCAATAAATTGATACATGTGTCCAGTCCCGTTTTCGCCGCATCGGTTACTTACTTGATACCTTTGGTGGCCATTTTGTGGGGTGTTTGGGATGGGGAAGCGATAAACGTGTACCAATTATTGGGCGGTTTGATTATTCTTTTCGGAGTATGGTTGGTGAATAAAAAGAAACGATAAGTGCCTGTTCCTTTGATTTTAATTGGGTTGAGCACGTATTTCTTTATAGTTTTTTTACTGCAAACCACACCTTCGGATTCCTGAACTAAGTCTTATATATCGTATTTACCAATGCTGCTTTTGCCTAAGAGTGCGATTTATTTTTCCATAACTGTAACAGTCCGAAAATCCCTTTATCTTTAAGAGGTAATCCATCAAAAAACAAGGAAAATGAAAAATCAATTCTACTCGGGCATCATCGTATTGTTAATGGCATTTACCATACAGGAAACTACGGCCCAATCTAAAAACATTTCGGTCGATACTTTTAACAAGGTAATCGTTAGTCCACATATTGAGGTTACGCTTGTAGAGGGGGACGAAGAATCGGTGACGATCAACAATGCCAAGGTCTCCATGGAGAAAATCAACGTAGAGGTCGAGGGTAAGACATTGCGTTTGTATTTAGACGGGGCGCGGGTTATCACGAAATCGGAAAAGATAAACAATGATAACTGGAAGGGTAGTCGCGCTATTTATGACGGTACACAGGTAACTGCTACTGTCACGTACAAAAAGCTAGATCGGTTGTCGGTTAGAGGCGAGGAAATCGTGCGCGTGAGCAGTGCAATGGATCAGGAAGACCTAAAACTAACTATTTATGGAGAGTCTAAAGTCTATTTTGATGACTTGACTACCAAAGAGCTTACCGTGGCGATTTACGGGGAAAGCTATTTGGAATTGACTGCTGGTTCGGTAGGGCGTCAGGTATATCGCGCCTATGGAGAAAGCGAGGTAAATGCTTCAGAAATCGAGAACGAATCTACGAAGATTACGGCCTACGGGGAAAGTAACTTTAGGGTAAACGTTTCCGATAGGCTTAAGGTTACATGTTACGGCGAGACCCAAATCAATTATGTGGGCAGTCCGGAAGTCGACAAGGGTATTGTCATCGGAGAGGCCGAGATTCGAAAGATAGGGTGAACGATAGATTGCCATACATACTTGAATGTGAATGAAATCGGATACTTGTATCCGATTTTTTTATAGATTAAGCTCGGGTTATGAGCTTGCGTAATTTATTTTTTTGTATTTTAAAACAAAAGAAAATTATGAAATTACACCCATTACCCATACGGTTTGGTATTGCTACTGCAGGATCTTTGATCGCTTACTTTTTGATACTATCGTTGTTGGGTCTTCATACCAACCCGCTCTTCAGTATATTCAATGGCGTAATTACCGGATTCGGAATCTACGAATCGATCAAATATTTTAAAATCGAGCAGGGTTCCAATTTTGGTTACGGTATGGGGTTTTCAGCGGGTGTCGTTACCGGTTTTGTCGCAACCTTGATTTTTACGATTTTTTTCGCGCTGTATTCAACTGAATTGAATACTGCCTTTCTACAGGAATTGTCACCGACTTGGTACGATAGATATGCTTCTTTTCAAGCGATTGTGTTTTTTACGGTAGCGATTATGGGATTCGCTACAAGCTTGGTGCTTACCTTGGCTTTTATGCAACTTTTCAAAAGCTCGAACAACCAAAGGAAAAAAAGCGTCTAAATTCTGTTCAAAACTATTGTAGATTACCTATTTACACGTATATTTGCATCCGCTTAATGAAAAATTAGGCGTTAATGAGCTAACTAATATACACGCTATGTATGCAATTGTAGAGATGGCAGGGCAGCAATTTAAGGTTGCGAAAGACCAGAAAGTGTATGTTCACCGGTTACAGACTGAGGAAGGTAAAAAGGTAACTTTTAACAATGTACTTCTTTTGGATGACGGAACGAACATCACCGTAGGCGCCCCAGCTATAAGCGGTGCGGCCGTAGAGGCCAAAGTCGTTAAACACCTGAAGGGTGACAAAGTAATCGTCTTTAAAAAGAAAAGACGTAAAGGGTATAAAAAGAAAAACGGTCACCGCCAATCGTTGACTGAAATCGTTATCGAGAGCATCGTTGCAAAAGGTGCGAAGAAAACGGAATCAAAAAAAGAGACAAAGCCATCGAAAGCCAAGGTTGACGGAAAGGCAGCTCCTGTAGAGGTATCTGTTGCATCAAAACCGAAAGCCGAGAAAGCAGCTCCAAAGAAGGCGACTTCAAAGGCAAAAGCGGATGACTTGAAGAAAATCGAAGGTATCGGCCCTAAAATCGCCGAAACTTTGATTGCGGCAGGCATCGCGACTTTTGCTGATTTATCGAAGGCGAAACCAGCTAAAATTATCGAGATTATCGCTGATGTTCGTGGTAACCATGTGACCGATACTTGGCCAGAACAGGCAAAACTTGCAGCTGAAGGCAAGTGGGACGAGCTAAAGAAATGGCAAGACGAACTGGACGGCGGTAAAGCGTAATACTAAACATATCGGCCTTTGACTACGATCAAGGACCGATCAAAAATAAAATATCATGGCACACAAAAAAGGTGTAGGTAGTTCCAAGAACGGAAGGGAATCGGAATCGAAACGTTTGGGCGTTAAAATTTTTGGCGGTCAAGCTGCCACTGCCGGGAACATTATCGTACGACAAAGAGGTACACGACACAACCCAGGAGAGAATGTTTATGCCGGTAAGGACCATACGTTACATGCCCGAGTAGATGGTCTTGTAAAATTCGAAAAGAAAGCTGGTGGAAAATCTTATGTTTCCATTGAGCCTTTCGAGGCGTAATATGCTTTTCGTTTAAAAATAGATGTCTTTGGCGTTTGAGCAAAGACCGAAACCCTTTCCAATTTGGAAGGGGTTTTTTGGTTTAGGAGATTACGGATTTGTTGGTGCCCGTAGTGCTATTCGACGCACAATTTTAACTAACATTTGTCGTTTTATTTATGACAAATGTTGTATATTAGTTATTATAAAAATACATTATGTCTTCAGCTCAGAAATTATTTCATAAAAAAGGTCAAAACATATCTTTCGGATGGAACGATGACCAGCGTTCTTACGTGCTGATAAAAATGGTTCGGGAGGGCATACCCTACCACGACTTCTCGGCCGTTTCCAGTCTATCACCGTTCACATTAAAGGAATGGGCGAGTTTTCTGAATGTGTCAACAAGAACCCTAGAACGTCACCGAGAGGAAAACAAGACCTTTCGGCAAGAACAAAGTGAACGAATCTTATCCATATACCAACTTTTAAATTATGGTGTATCGGTATTCGGATATAAGGAGGGCTTCTTCGATTGGCTGAGCGCTGAAAGTATAGCCCTGGGTGGCGTAAAACCCAAAGATCTTCTCGATACCAGTATTGGCATCAATATGGTAAAAGACGAGCTGGGCAGGCTGGAACACGGCATACTGGCATGATCGTTTATCGGCTTTCCAAAGAAAAATACAAGGCGGACCTCTCGGGAATCGGTGCTGAAAAATACGGTGGAAGATGGAACAACAAGGGTACTCGAATGGTGTACACTGCACAATCAAGGGCACTTGCCAATCTTGAGGTGGCCGTTCATGTTGCCTTGAAAAGCTTGCCCAAAGACTATTTTATGACCGCTATTGAAATACCCGAAACGTTAATAACGAAATATGACGAGGGCAGATTGAAGAAGAAAGCATGGAAAAGCAATCCGCCTATTGCATTTACCCAAAGTGAAGGTGATGCTTTTATCAAGACCGACCAAACCCTTATTTTGAAAGTACCCTCCGCCATTGTTCAAGGCGATTTTAATTACCTAATCAATCCCCTGCATGCCGAATTTGGTAAGATTAAAATCCTGAGTAGCGAACTGTTTAGCTTTGACGAACGATTGATTAGGCCATTATAGGCAAAATAAAATGTATCCTTTAGCATTTTTTTTTGATTAAATATTGAAAACGCTATAATTATCTATATGGTAGCGGTAACTTACCGTAAAAACAATGGCTACTCCGATTGTTTCAGAAATTTACCACTATCCTTTAAAATCTTCAAAAGGTGTTTCCATGCCGACTGCCGAGGTTCGATTAACAGGTTTGAGGAATGATCGCACAATATCCGTCATCGATGGCAAGAATAAAGTTGTTACCGGAAGGGAGTATCCAGAATTGATTCACCTCATAACTAAGATAGAAAAGGGGCAGCTGTATGTAAAAACCCCCTCATCGGAAATCTTTAACATAGCATTACCCTCTTCCCAATCGACCATCGAGGTGAAACTATTTCGTAATCGCGTTTTGGGAACACTTTTCGATGCAGCTGCTTCAGAATTTATTTCTACCTATTTGAAAGGGAATTTTCAATTGATTCATTTGGGGGCCGATTTTAGGAACCTGGCGAAAGAAAGAGGTGGACGTAACGGGGAACGTACCGGTTTTGCAGATTCGGCTCCTGTACACTTGATCAATCGCAGTACCTTGAACTATCTAAATTTGAATTTGAGCGACAAAGTGACATCGAAAAATTTTAGACCGAATATCGTCATCGACGGATTCGAAGCTTTTGAGGAGGACCATTGGAAGGCAGTACACATCGGTGGATGCCGATTTCGAGTTCAAGAAATGACCAAAAGATGTGTCTTTACTACAATAGACCCCGAAACTGCGCAAAAAGACGCCGAGGTAGAACCATTGGCCACTTTGGCAAAACTACGGTCTATGCAACAGTTACCAGCGACCTTCGGAATTGGCCTAGTGCCCAAGTCGGAGGGCGTTATAGCGGTAGGCGACGCACTGATAGTGGAAAAGGTTGCCGAAAACTAAGTACAGCCTGCAAAATAAGCACATGAAAGACAAAATAGAAATGGCCACGGTAGCCATCATAGGTTGCGGTCCGCGCGGGCTTTCCGCATTAGAAGCGCTATATGCTCAGGCGGCGCCTAGCGAAATGGTAAAAGTCTTAATTTTCGAACCTGCCACTAATCCGGGGGCAGGGGTCATTTATAATCTCGATCAGGCCGACAGCAATTGGCTTAATGTTTCAACGCGAGATTTGGGTATTCCAGCTCGAGACAAAGTAACCTTTGAAACATTCGCGCTGCCGGAATATCCCGATTTCCAAGATTGGATCGGCTACTCAGAGGAAAAGGAAGAATCTACGGCAGTAGACCAGTTTCCGTTACGATCAAAGTTAGGCGAATACCTATCATCCAGATATAAGAGTATTGCCAATATCTTAGCCGCGGAGGGCCTGCTCACTTTTATTCCTGAAGAGGTGCGCCATCTTGACGTGGAAGGCGATTTGTTAAAAATCGATACCTATTTAGGACAAAGCTATACCGCTGATGAAGTAGTATTGACAATTGGACACCAGCCAATAGACTTGAATGCACAATTGAAGGGGTGGTTAAATTACAT
Organism: Aggregatimonas sangjinii; assembly: GCF_005943945.1. Classification (GTDB taxonomy): domain Bacteria; phylum Bacteroidota; class Bacteroidia; order Flavobacteriales; family Flavobacteriaceae; genus Pelagihabitans; species Pelagihabitans sangjinii. Next base: position 4,677,590 of record NZ_CP040710.1, read on the forward strand.
CGACGGAAAGGATCATTTGGAGGTGTTCGTAGAACCGTACCCGGTGGAGCGTTTAATCCAGTCCGATAAAATTAATACAGAATCTATAGTGGGTATTCGCGGCTTCGGCCTGGCCATGATCGACGTCGTCAGGGCGCTTACCGAAGGCAGAGGAGGTCATTTCAACATTTTGGACCAAACTACAGGGGCAATGGCCTATATCCCAAGCGGTAGGGAGCCGAAGCAACTTGTGCCTTTCTCCCTTGACGGACTTCCCATGACCCCAAAACCGCTCCACGAAAATATTGATACGTACTATACGCTTACCGAAAAGGAATCGACTGCTTACGAAAGCTTCCTGGAAAATGCGATATATAAAAGCACTCCTCCACAATCGATAGCATTTTTGATAGATGCAATAACCCCGCTGATCGTTCGGAAATATGGCGTAGTAACGAGTCATCATTCAAAAGATGAAGAAGAAATCCGGAAGGCCATAAAAAATTGGTTATCCGATGAGGACTTCGAGCATGATTTCATTTTGTCGAAGCGCAATACCACGCGGCATATGACGGAGCGGTTCGTACAAATGGCTACCGGACAGGGGGATGTAAGTTTGGATTATTGTGTTGGTCAGGTCTGGCGCCATTGCCAGCCTATCATGTACCGCCAACTATCATTCGCGCCACTATCCGACGAGCTTATTGCAAAGATAGTTGCCTTGGATGAACGGCTCAAGCGCTATTCCTATGGGCCTCCCGTGGCAAGTATGCAACAACTGCTCGCCCTGCTCAAGTCGGGCCATTTGACCTTCGACTTTGTAAAGAATCCCAAAATCAAGGAAGCTGAAAGAGGATGGAAACTTTGTGAGGGTACCCAATCGGTAATCGCCGACATCATGATTAATTCGGTTTTGGACGCTCCTCAGGTTTTAGAAGTGACAACAGCTCTTCCTAAAGCTTTAATCAATGACTCCCTAGCGCAACCTCTTCACGATGACTTGGGTATCAGGACCCGTACGGATGGGCGAGTGGAAACCGATGGACCTGAGACACAGGCGCCAATAGCTGTGTTGGGAAGGCTTGCCAAAGGAACGCTTATCGGTGTAGATGCCATTGCTGAATGTTTCGGCTCCCGATCGCGTTATTGGGCAACAGGTGTTTTTGAACGTTTAAATAGCAAGCAGTATTTTCGATAGCTTTTTTAATCCGAAACTCCTACTTTAATACCATGGCCGGAGAAACCGATATTTTCAAGCTTATCAAGGGAATGACCCCAAGGTTGCATTCTGGGATCTACGTATTCTGTTCCGTTAAGAGTTTACAAGGTATTGATCGCGAACAGACTATTTGTGAATTCAAGGAAAGGGAGGGAACCACGATAATTATTGAAAAACACAAAGCGGATGAGCTACAGCTCAGTTACGACTATAGCGCCGCATGGATTACACTAGAGATACATTCCTCGTTGGAGGCCGTAGGCCTGACTGCAATAATTTCAAATGAATTGGCCCAGAACAATATCAGTTGCAACATTGTCGCCGGTTATTTTCACGACCATCTCTTTTTGGCCAAAAATGATGCGGAAAAAGGTATGAATGTCTTAAGAAAATTGGTAAAAAAACATCAATAGCCATTTATTTCTAATATTTTCCGTCCGTTTTGGAGGACATACCTCGAAAAATACATATGCCAATCGAGACGTATAAATTGTTGCGAATCATCTCAGGAATCACATTTGAAATATACTGGTAGAATCCTTGAAATAATTGTGCGAGGCGTAAATTCGTGCAATGCGAGAAATAATGTTTTTCTTACAGAAGGCGATATTAATTTACTGCAAAATATACTATATTGCGCCTTGTGTTCGTTTGTAGCTTATGCTTTAATCGTACCCATCGGTAGAATGCGTGTTATTGACGATCGGTGTATTCTGTAAAGGCCTAAGTTTTAAAACAAGAATATAAAATTTTAGAAGTTAAAATATTTATTAAAAGTTCCCCTAAGTTACCAGTATGGCAAAAATCGAGATTAAGGATTCTCCTGATGAGTTAGGCAGAATCGCTTACTTTTTAAGCAGCAACAATATTAAATTCAAGGTTGTAAAGGATTATGGAAATCATTCCACCGAGGATGCTAAAGCATATGCCGCTTTAATAGCAAAGTTCGAAGAAGTCGCACTGTAAGTTTAAGCTATTCTTTTTGGTCTTTTTGGAAATAGGCTATAAGATACCAGTGCTGCTATGACTGCCTATTATCGTATTCCCATGCCATCATACCGTATTCGTCAAATCGAATCTTGATCACTAGAATTCTTCACATGCCTTCGTGCTGGCCCGTCGGTATCTTGCTTTTTTGTCCGTGTCAAAGTCGAAAAAATCACCATTGCTGGTCTTCGAAATTCCCCGCCTTGGCATATTTGATGGTATTCGTTAAATAGGTTTCCAAGGAATAGTCGGGTATGGGCAAAATACTTTCCAGAAGCTGAGTGTCCCATTCGTTTTGTTCCGAAATAAGGTAGGGAGTAAGGGCCGCTCCTATGGTTCGATGATAGATCATCTCTAGCTTATTTTTGTAACCCGTGCGATGATCGATATTGTTCGGTGTAATACTGAACGTCTTAAAGCCTACGGTTTTTAAGATTTTAGCCATTCCGCTATAAGTGTCAGTTCCTTTGGAATGCACAATATTCAGCTGTTTGATATCGGTATTCAAAACTTTTACGATTACCGCGGCCGCATAGTCGGTCGGAATGATGTTCAGTCCGCGACCTGGTAATGCGGTAATACGAACGGGATGGTTTGAGGAATTGCGATAGAAAAATTTGGCGAAAAGGTAAAAGACCATGTATTTGGAAATAAAAAAGCGAGGGGTACCATTGTAATTGCCACCCAGCACACTAGGCCTTAGAATCTGAACGGGAATGTTCATTTCTTGCCCTTGTGCGATCAAAAATCGTTCCGCGGCATGTTTTGAGGCTTCGTAATGATTTCTGTGTGTGATGTTGTCGAAAGTATGGTAATCATTTCCAATAAGACCACCTTTATTACCTATCGAAAAGGCCGTGCCGATATAAACGAATTTAGCCAAGTAATTCTGGTACGTATTAAAAATACGTTTGGTAAACAGGTAATTTTCATTGAATATTTCTTCCTTTCGGTTTTCGCTGTTAGAAAGGTTGACATAGCCGGCCGAATGAATAAAGTGATACTTCTTTTCTTTTTCCAAAAAAGTGGAAGGCTGCCATAAAAGTTCGGAATCGATAACTTCTATTTTTTCGAAAAGCGACTCGGGACCGGAAGCGAGCTCTTTTGGCAAAAAACTGCTTTCTAATATCGCTCGAATCCTTTCTTTTGGTGTACGTTCGTTTCTTTTGCGCACCAAAAGGAGTATTTTAAAAACCTCTGACGGAGGATTGGCCAGCAATTGAAATAGTATTTGAGATCCCAAAGTGCCCGTGGCACCTGTAAGTATGATATGCATAGTATCGGTTTTATGGCAGAAGGATTTGTTTGATAAACAAGAAACCTTCACAACGACTATTTTTAATACGGTACACGATTGTCGATTTTAAGTTTTCGCTTTCCTTAACAAGAAAACAGCTTTGGTGCGACGCTGGCTATAATCGATTAAATGTCATCAAGCGCCATCACTGTTTACTATATGATTCAAGGTAAACATACCATCCAATTTTTGGAATACCCTAATTTTAGTATTTCTTGGTACTGGTTTTCCAGTAGACCTGTTGTCAAGGAAATGGCGTTTGTAGTTAATTCAGGTCTTTTTAAGTGGGATAAAAAAATCCCTGCCGTTCATGGCAAGGATTTTTGAATTCGTAGGATTTCCTAATACTTAGTACCTGTAGTAATCCGGCTTATAAGGCCCTTCTACGGTAACTCCGATATAGTCCGCCTGATACTCCTTCAGTTCGGTCAATTCGGCTCCCAAACGCGACAAGTGTAGTTTGGCTACTTTTTCATCTAAATGTTTGGGCAACATGTAAACCTCGTTCTTATAATTGGCACTGTTTTTCCACAATTCAATTTGCGCCAAAGTCTGGTTTGTAAAGGAGTTGCTCATTACAAAACTAGGGTGGCCTGTGGCACAACCCAGATTCACCAAACGACCTTCGGCCAAAATGATGATGTCTTTCCCGTCAATGGTATATTTATCGACCTGAGGTTTGATTTCATCTTTGGTATTGCCGTGGTTGTCGTTCAACCAGGCCATATCGATTTCATTATCGAAGTGACCGATATTACAAACGATCGCCTTATCCTTTAAAGCTTTAAAATGTTCGGCGCGAATGATATCCTTATTACCTGTGGTCGTAATTACGATATCGGCAGTACCAATAACGGTTTCCAGTTTCTTGACTTCGAAACCATCCATACATGCTTGTAAAGCACAGATCGGATCGATTTCGGTAACAGTTACGATCGATCCCGCACCTGCAAAAGAGGCCGCTGTACCTTTACCCACATCACCATATCCGGCAACGACTACACGCTTACCGGCCAACATGGTATCGGTAGCACGTCTGATAGCGTCAACCGCACTTTCGCGACAGCCGTATTTGTTATCGAATTTAGATTTGGTCACCGAATCGTTCACATTAATCGCGGGCATCGGTAACGTACCATTTTTTACACGCTCGTATAAACGGTGCACGCCCGTGGTGGTTTCTTCCGAAAGTCCCTTAATGGCATCGGTCAGTTCTGGAAATCTGTCCAATACCATATTGGTCAAATCCCCACCGTCATCCAAAATCATATTCAAAGGTTCGCGTGATTCTCCGAAGAACAAGGTCTGCTCGATGCACCAGTCGAATTCTTCCTCGTTCATTCCTTTCCAGGCATATACGGGAATGCCAGCAGAGGCAATTGCGGCGGCGGCATGGTCTTGTGTAGAGAAGATATTACAGGAGCTCCATGTAACGTCAGCACCTAAAGCTACCAAAGTTTCGATAAGCACCGCTGTCTGTATGGTCATATGAAGGCATCCCGCGATACGGGCCCCTTTCAAAGGTTGCTCATCACCATATTCTTCCCGTAATGCCATCAAACCGGGCATTTCTGCCTCTGCGAGGCCAATTTCCTTTCTTCCCCAGTCAGCTAGGGTAATGTCTTTTACCTTATAAGGTACATATGAAACGGTTTCTGTACTCATAGTGTTTTTTATTTTTTACTTTCGTTTGTAAGAGCCTATTTCAAAATCAGCCCATTACCGTTACGCATTTTGCGGTCACAAAGGTACAAAATACATATATAATAGTATGCCCCTTTACAAGTCTATACCCGTAAGTTCATCGATTTTAACGCACATTTGGCGAATTGAGGAAACCGAAGCACAGCTCTCGGAGGGAATAGCGCTTACCGAACACTGCCAGACCAGAATGTCCGGAATGAAATCGGAAATGCATCGGAGAGGCTTTTTGAGTATACGGCATTTAATGGCCGAGGCGGGCTATGTAGATCATGACCTGTACTATGATGCCTTTGGCAAACCCCACTTAAAGGATGGAAAGAAAATTTCCATTACACATTCCGGCCAATTTACCGGCATCATCATTAGCGATGATCAGGAAGTGGGCATCGACATTGAAAGGCAGCGGGAGAAGATTTTACGTATCGCCCATAAATTCACTCCTATTGAGGAATACCGTACCATCGCGAATACCGAGGCGCTTATACGCAAATTAACTGCCGTCTGGGGATGCAAGGAATCACTCTATAAAATTTATGCCGAACCCGGTCTGAGCTTTTTACACCATATCGATATAAGTGATTTTTCACTAGCGGATGAAAAGACTACCGGAGAAATATTGTACAAAGGAAAAACGACGCACTATGCCATCGATTTTTTGGAATTCGAGGGTTTTACCTGCGTCTATGCGGTAGGAAGTTCTTAGTTTTACGAGTCGGTGTAGACCTGTGTTGAATCAAGGTCTCTTGCTACTGCCCGATGAATACTTTTAATGATATCATAACCGCCCTTTAACCTAATACTCTAATGAACATTTCCATAGAACTTACCTTTTCACCCCTTCAGGACGATTTTGAAGAACACATCATCACTTTTATCAAAAAATTGAGAGCCTCAGGCCTTACGCTGTTGGAAAACCCTTTAAGTACGCAGGTTTTCGGTGAATACGATACCGTAATGCAGGTGTTGCACACAGAAATCAAGACCGCTTTTGAATTGATGGACAAAGGCCTGTTGTATATGAAAATCGTAAAATCGGACCGCAGCGCCTATGAACCCCATTTTTGATTTTTTTCTAGATGCGTATAGGGAAAAAGAAACCTATGTGATTGTTCTAGAGGCCATCGTCTTTGTGATGGGTATCTTGAGCGTATGGTATGCCAAAAAAGAGAATATTTGGGTATACCCTACCGGTTTAATCGCTACCGTAATTACCGTGTATCTCTTTTTTAAGGATGGCCTTCTCGGTGATATGATGATGAATTTCTACTGGTCGGCGATGAGTATTTATGGCTGGTGGAACTGGTCGAGGGTAAAGAACGATCAAAAGGTCGTACGTATTTCACGAACAACCACAAGCGAAAAAATTATAGGGTTCGGACTTTTCCTCTTGACCATGCTCATTAATTATGGGGTGTATCGTTTCTCGGGCTATGAAATTGAGGGTAGTAATTATATCGATATATTCACTTCTGGAATTTTTTTCACCGCCATGTGGTATATGGCCAAGAAAAAATTGGAGAACTGGACGTTGTGGATATTGGCCGATGTGATTACGATTCCCCTTTACGCGTATCGGGGTTGGGGTATGCTTTCCTTACAATACCTTATATTTACCATCCTCGCAATACAGGCATATTTAGCATGGAAGAAAAGTTTAGACAGCAACCTTCAGACCTCTTAAAGGTCGTGCTGTTCGGTCCAGAATCGACTGGCAAGACTACCCTCTCGGAGCAATTGGCACGGCATTACAACACCGTCTGGGTAGCGGAATACGCTCGCGAATACCTTCAACGAAAATGGAACAATGAGCGTAAAACCTGCGAGCCAAATGACTTGCTGCCCATAGCAGAAGGGCAAATCAGACTCGAAAATACCTTGTCCGCCAAAGCGACCGATGTCTTGATCTGCGATACCGACCTTTTAGAAACAAAGGTATATTCAGAAGCGTATTACATAGGACATTGCGATCCGCTACTTGAAAAATATGCCCTTGCCAATTCGTACGACCTCTATCTTTTGACTTATATAGATGTGCCTTGGGTGGGCGATGATCTTCGGGACAAGCCTAATGAAAGAGAGAAAATGTTCGAATATTTTAAGGACACTTTGGAAAAGTACGACCGTAATTTCGTTATTTTAAAGGGAGATAAAAAAACACGCCTACAAACGGCCGTCTCCCACATAGATGAACTATTAAAAAAGAAAAAGACATGATGACATTTTCAGATGAAGACAAAGCCTTGTTGGCCGAAAAAGGGATTTCCGAAGAAAAAGTAGCAAACCAGATAAAAACCTTTAAGGAAGGTATCCCGTTTGTGAGCTTGCAGAAAGCGGCGGTAATCGGCGACGGGCTACAGCGCTTTTCCAAGGCGGAAGAAAATGAACTCATCGGTTTGTTCCAGGCAAAACGAGCCAATTTGTCCTTACTAAAATTTGTGCCCGCCTCGGGTGCCGCTTCCAGAATGTTCAAAAGTCTGTTCAACTTTATGAACACTTACGACCACAAGAAGGAGAGTTTTCAGAAGTATGTAGACGCTAACGATGACAGTGCCATGCAGTTTTTTTTCGAGAACTACCGGGCGTTTCCATTTTACGATACCATTCAGGCTCGGATTTCTGGAAAATACGATAGCGATGATGAGGCCAAACAGCTCTTTGTGCAGGAAATGCTTTTGGAAGATGCCTTGAATTACGGATTTTATCCAAAGGGACTGCTACCTTTTCACAAATATAGCGATACTGTAGCGACGGCATTTGAAGAACACTTAAAGGAGGCATCGCGCTATGCCGAAACCAAAGGGAAGGCGAAACTTCATTTTACGATTTCTCCGCAGCATGCCGAGATGTTCGATGAAGAATTCGCGGTTTCCGGTGAACGAGTGACCAAGGATACGGGTACCGATTTCGAGATAAGTTATTCTTTTCAAAAACCCTCTACCGATACCATCGCGGTGGCGATGGATGACAGTCCGTTTAGAAACACTGATGGCAGCTTGCTCTTTCGACCGGGAGGTCATGGGGCGCTGATCGAGAATTTGAACGAACAGGAAGCCGATATCATTTTTATCAAAAATATCGATAATGTGGTTACCTCCGATGCTTTGGAGGCGATTTCGGATAGCAAGAAAGTCCTGGGAGGGCTTTTGTTGAAAGTTCAAGAACAAGCCTACCAACATGCCGAGCGGTTGGAAAATGAAAGTATAGGTAACGAAGAATTGGCTCAGGCCAAAGCCTTTTTGGAGAACAGTCTGAACGTTCGCTTCGCAGACGATTTTGAAACGAAAGATCAGTCGACACAAAGAGCGATAATGTTGAGTAAGCTCAACAGACCGATACGAATTTGCGGCATGGTAAAGAACGAAGGGGAGCCTGGTGGAGGTCCATTTTGGGTGAAGAATGAGGAAGGAACTATTTCCTTACAAATCATTGAGTCGGCCCAGATAGACGCCGAGGACGAAGAACAATCCGCAATTGTAAGCGGTGCCACCCATTTCAATCCTGTGGATATCGTATGCGGCGTTAAGAATCATAAAGGTGAAAAATACGATTTAATGGATTTTGTAGATCCCAAACAGGGATTTATTACCGGCAAAACAAAAGAAGGCAGGGAGTTAAAGGCTATGGAATTGCCGGGCCTGTGGAATGGTGCCATGGCCCATTGGAATACCCTTTTTGTAGAAGTACCTGTAGCGACGTTCAACCCGGTAAAGACCGTAAACGACTTATTGAGGCCTTCACACCAAGTAAAGTAGCGCCAAAAAGTGTGTAATGTTTACACAGTATAGGGTATTTTACTCAATTCTATACAACCATCCAATATACTAAATACATATTAAGTATTTGATTATTAGTATTTTACATTTCATTTAGGAGCAATAAAACTCTTGGCACTATTTTGTCTTATATACAGGTGAAACAAAACGAATACTAATTTTTTAAATACACACACATGAAAAATTTAATGATTATTGCAGCTTTGGCCTTAGGTTCAATGACTGCATTTGCACAAGAAGAAACTCCAACCGAAGAAGTAGCAGCTGTTGCTACGGAAGCTGTAGAAGCTCAGGATAGTTTCGCAGAGGTTGCCGTTGAGGAATTGCCAGAAGCTATTACCGCTGCCTTGGCCACTGACCATCCGGGAGCTACTATCTCTAAAGCCTATGTTAATGAGGCTGCTCAGTACAAATTAGAGGTTGCCAAAGAAGATGGTACAGCTGTTGAATTGTATGCTGATGCTGAAGGTAACTGGATTGAAATGTAAAGTACCCCACTCTTATTTAATTATAAGAATTAGTTTTAATGGAAAAACCTCGGTGCGAAAGTACCGGGGTTTTTTAATGTACCCGCTTCCCAAAAGGTCTATTATTTTACTAATGGCTGCGTTCCGTTAAATACCAAGCGAATTAAAAATGAGTCACACCGCGATAAGGCATCTGAAATGGTCAAGTTATCGAACTGCGGTAAACTGCGTTCGAAATTGAGGTCTATGCCCCTCAATCTGTATTAGGCTTTCGTTTTTCTCTCGATAGGTAGCGATAGTTAGTTTTGAGAAATTATTATGAATTCTATGAATCGACCCTGTGGACTCCTGCGGAAAGGAGCCTTAAAAGCTTTACTTGGGAGCCCCAAGTTGGAAGGGATTATATGGTCCGAAAGAACGTTCTCGTATAGCTTTTATACGATTACCCATCCCGATACACAGTTTTACCCAAAATAAAGAAATATTCAATTTTATAATTGCTTAATATTCAGATGGTTATACGAATTAGCGTGTTTGGTACCATATTTTCTATATACTAAGCAAGTTTAATAGTTTAAAATACACATGATTATGAAAAAAGTAATTTTTGTTTTAGCATTAGCATTAGGAAGTATGACAGCTTTCGCACAAAATACAGAGAACGTTGAAGAAGCAGCAGCTGAAGTTGTAGCACAAGATGATTTTTCTGAAATCGCTGCAGAGGAACTACCTGAAGCGGTAACCGCTGCGGTAGCCACAAACTATCCTACAGCTACTATCGATAAAGCCTATGTAAACGAGGCAAAGCAGTTTAAGCTTGAAGTTTCATTGGAAGACGGTACTTCCGGTACCTTGTACGCCGATGAGAGTGGTAACTGGATTGAAATGTAATTACGATATTAACTTGAGTTATTTGTTTTGTATCAAGTTGGTTTGGTCGGAAAGGGGACGTAGCAATACGTCCCCTTTCTATTTTCAATGAGGTCTCGTTTTGACGAGCGACAGCGAAATCAAAACAAATGACAGAACCTGCCTGCGCTTTTGCAATGAGAATATCGTTCGATTCCATCCCATTTGGGATTACTTCGGTTCTATCCGCAGCGTGCAACAAATGTTATACTATTTTTCTCCCCCTTCTTATTTTGTTATTATTTTCACAAGATGATAGCCAATTTCTGTATTTGTTACGTAGATAAATAACAGAACAAACACAATATGCCAAACATCTTGATTATTGAGGACGATGCCGCATTCTGTAAAATGTTGCAAAAGTTCCTGACCAAACATAACTATCAAGTACAAGCAAGCTTTAGTGCACCGGACGCCAAAACCAAACTTTCCGAAACAGCGTTCGATGTAGTACTTACAGATGTGCGATTGCCCGACTACGACGGCCTTCAGTTGCTTTCGGATATCAAGGAAAGCAATCCCGAAACACAGGTTATTTTGATGACCGGTTACGCAGAGGTCAGCGCGGCGGTTAAGGCCATGAAAAATGGAGCTTATGATTATATTTCAAAACCTTTTACTCCGACCGATATCGTAGCATTAGTGGAAAACGCCTTGAAAGCGGAAAATGGAAACAATGTATCGCAAATATCACTGCCCAAAACATCCGAACCAAAAAAGGCACCTATTCGAAAAAATGATTCAAATAGTATACAGGGGATAAGCAGTGCCTCATTAAAATTGCAGGAGCATATCGAGCTTGTCGCCCCTACCGATATGTCGGTATTGATTACCGGTGAGAGCGGCACAGGTAAGGAAGTCACCGCTAAGGCCATTCACGATCTAAGTAGCAGGAGGGAAAATAATTTTATCGCGGTAGACTGTGGAGCCATTCCGAAAGAACTTGCATCAAGTGAATTTTTCGGGCATATAAAAGGTAGTTTTACAGGTGCGATCGAAGATAAAATAGGCAATTTTGAGGCAGCCGACGGCGGAACGCTTTTTTTGGACGAGGTCGGAAATCTCTCCTATGAAAATCAAATCCAATTGTTAAGAGCGCTGCAAGAACGCAAGATCAAAAAAGTTGGAAGCAACAAAGAAGTTACCGTTGATGTGCGAATCATTACGGCGACCAATGAAGATTTAAGCGAATCAGTGTCAAAAGGTGCCTTCAGGGAAGATTTATTTCATCGTTTGAACGAGTTTTCAATTCAACTTCCTTCTTTACAGGACCGCTTCGAAGATTTAATGATGTTCGCAACGCACTTTTTGGAGAAAGCCAATACTGAACTGAACAAAAAGGTGAACGGTTTTTCAAAGGAAGTTCAGAATGCCTTCAAAATCTACCATTGGCCGGGGAATCTAAGGGAGCTTCAAAATGTAATCAAGCGATCGGTCTTGCTCAGTACGGGAGAGGAAGTGCAAATTGAGGCATTACCGCAAGAAATAGCCAATCCCGCCGAAAGGAATACGATAAAGACGGAATTTTCAAAGTCTGAATTCGAGAAAGACCGTATCATCAAGGCATTGAAACGAACCAATTACAACAAATCGGAAGCTGCTAAACTGCTACAGGTTACCCGAAAAACCCTTTATAATCGAATCAACCATTATAAGTTGGACTTGTAGCGAACCGTTCTTCCAGAGCAGCGAGCAGATCAAATACCGATACTTCTATTTTTTTAAGGGCATTTTTCACTTCTTCCGCGTTCATGGTAGTGGCATTAGCGATTTCCATACGTTCCAGTTCGGGTACGCATGCCACTTTCAGTTGGCGGAACATGGGTAGCATCCGATGGGTAATTTGATTTATTTCGGCATAATCCAAGACCTGTACCGCAGTTTTCAAGGCGATCATGTTCCGTTTTGTGTCGGAGACAAAGGTATACAGCACATCATTGACAACGTCTTCGTTCGTGCCAAGGAAGGAATGAATCAAATCAAGATCATACGGTTTATTGCTTACTAATTCCGGCGTGTGAACTTCTTCTTTTTCTTCCGATGGTATCTCGCTCCCTAAACCCAATAGTTTGAACATGGCGATGAGCTCTTTTTTTGAAAATGGCTTTTGCAGAACTTGTGCAAAGCCTAAAGAGGTATAGGCTTCCATCTCGAGGTCGCGACGTCCTGTCATGGCAATGATCGGCTGGTTCGTGTAATGCTTGTAAGCGCCCGATTTCAGCCTCTCCAGTACCTGAAAGCCCGTTATCTGTGGCATTTGTATATCGGTCAGTACGAGATCGTAATCCAGAAAAGTATCTTTTTCAACTTGCAAAAAATTAGGAAAAATATGGGCCGTAATACCCATAGAGGCCATGAGTTCTTTGAGCATACGTAGGAGCGCCGTATCATCATCAATGATCAACATGCGCAGTTTTCTTGCCATATATTGGCCTTCTTTTTGGGCCGTATCGATACCCTTCGAAATTTGAAGGGGGAGATGTAGGCTAAAGGTACTGCCTTTGCCCACTTCACTCTTTACCCTAAGCTTTCCACCAAGTAATTTAGACAGTTTTTTGGAAATGGTAAGGCCAAGTCCGTATCCGCCAAATTTCTTTTCCGTGGTATTGTCCGCTTGTGTGAATTCGTTGAAAATCAAACGTTGTTTTTCTTTGGGAATGCCAATTCCGGTATCTATTACATCTATTCGGGCCGCTACGGCCGTCGCTTTTTGATCTGCTGTAGCCTTAATGTGTATAGTTCCTGTTTCCGTAAACTTAAAGGCATTGCCGATTAAGTTGGTCAGTACTTGGCGAATTCTAACGGGGTCTCCAAGCACTGGGGTTTGCAGGATCTTATCTATGTCTAGAAAGAGGTTTACGTTTTTGTTGTCGTAAAGCGATTGAATGCCCTCAGCGGTTTCCTGTACGAGGTTGGCCAAGACGAATGGTACGTTTTCGATATGCACCTTGCCCGATTCCAATTTAGAAAAATCAAGAAGGTCGTTAACCAGATTACCAACGTATTCGGAAGAACTTCTTACATTTTTAAGATACTGTTTCTGTTTATGGCTTAGCGAGGTTCCCTCCATTAACTCGGTATAGCCCGTAATCGTATTTAGGGGGGTACGCAAGTCATGGCTTACCGTAGAAATCAACTGCTCCCGACTTTTTAAAAGGGATTCGGAGAATTTCTTTTCCTTTTCCAGCCGTTCCCGATATGTCTGAATACGCCAAAAGTCCCGATTGATCAAAAAGGTGAATACCGCCACGACTAAAAATCCCAATAAGGCCGCTCCTGCGGCCAAACGTATACTTCGACGCAATACCAACTTGCGCTCCTGATTCTGCGCATAGCTATTCAAGATCATTTCCTTTTCAATGGCGGCGATAATCGTTTGTAGCTGGGACGAAAGCTCCAAATCGCTTTTGTTTATCAATTTTTCTTTTTCGGAAATGAACCGCTGCGTCTTGGCATCGTTCTTTTTTGCCTGAGCGAGAATGGTTTTTGATGCATTCAAAACGGAGTCTATTTTCTCGGTATCGGAAATCGTGGCATTTTGTTCGGGAATGTTCTCATTGAGGTAGGCCACCCAATCTTCCAGCACCTTTCTTTTATAGGGTGAAAGGCGTTCGGGATGAGGTTCAAAAGTATAAATGGTCAATTTTCCGAAAGAGTCTTCCAACTTTTGAAAATCGTTTAATGCCTTGTCTATAGAATTGTTCGCATCGTTTTTATTTTTCGCGCGTAGTTTTCGAAGCTCATTGCTATTTGCTATTTTTTGCTTTAGCAGCACCTGAACGCTATCCAACAAATCAACCTGACTTTCGGACGTAGACAGAAGTTTTAGCGTGTCTACGCTTAATACTAGCGTATCTATTTTTGAGGAATAGGCGTCGAAATTTTTCTGGGTACCACTTTGTTGGGCCAGCTTCGAAAGGCTTTCCGCTTGATAAAGTTGGGTAACCAATGCCCCGGTCTTGAGCAGTTTTCGATCGGTATCTTCGGCCGCACCATAATACAGGAAACCTTTGACCTCCGAATAAATGAAGTAGCCCGAAGTCAGGGCCAAAGCTACTAGAAGCAGGTAGCTGACCATTATTTTTACGGTAAATCGCTTCTTAGAATCGTTTTTCATATAGTGTTCCAATCCAGACGGTTAGAATAGATACGTATATAATTCACATATTGACTATAAGAATACGTTAATATTTATTTGATTTGCTATGGATAAATGAGGTGTCCACCTTACCTTTACACCATCTCAAAGGGGTGCTTTGCTCCTAACTTGAAACAGGCATACCCTGAATCAAGTTCAGGGTGCGGCTGAGATTATACCCAATGAACCTGGGCAGGTAATGCTGCTAAGGGACCGAGCGTTAATGAAATGTCCAATAGACATTTTTAGCGAGGGGCTAGCCGACGTGTGGGCTAGCCTGAATTTGGAAAACGTCTTTTTCAGGACAAAAATCAATTTTAACTTAGAATAATAGCCCCTTTTATTCGTAGAACCATTTTACGAATGAAACTGCTCTGTTCAACATTTTCCTTAAAAGCCGCATGTCAAAAAAGCGGTGCAACGCGACTATTGAGAAACAGTAAAAAATGTCGTGTTAAAACTACTGTTACTACGCTGGCCCTACTTGGGCTAACATTGGCCTCCCGGGCCCAACAACAATCAACGGATTCCCTAGAAGGGAAAAAAGTGGTGCTCGACGAGGTTTTCGTCTCCGCCATTAGAGTGACTAAAGAAACTCCCGTCACCTTTTCCAACCTGACCAAAGAACAGATTAAACCGAGAAACCTAGGGCAGGACATACCGATTCTGATGAATTTTTTACCCTCGGTGGTAACAACTTCCAACGCGGGTGCCGGAATAGGGTACACGGGCATACGGGTTCGGGGTAGTGATGCCACTCGGGTAAACGTGACCATCAACGGTATCCCCTATAACGATGCCGAGTCTCAAGGTACATTTTGGGTGAATATGCCCGATTTTGCCTCTTCTACCGAAAGTTTACAATTGCAACGTGGGGTAGGCACCTCTACGAATGGTGCGGGTGCCTTTGGTGCCAGTCTCAATATTTTAACCGATGGTATTTCGGAAGATGCCTTTGCTCAGATTTCCTCTTCCGCAGGCAGTTTCAATACCTTAAGGAATAATATCAAGTTCAGTACCGGGCTGTTAAACGACCATGTTGAGGTCTCCGGAAGATTGTCGCGTATTACTTCCGATGGCTATGTCGACAGGGCATCCTCCGAACTGGATTCCTATTTTCTCCAAGGAGCGTATAAAGATGACAATACGGTGATCAAGGCGTTGCTCTTTGGAGGGCACGAGATTACCTATCAATCCTGGTTCGGTATTGACCGGGCTACTTTGGAAAGTGATAGGACCTTTAATCCAGCAGGGCAGTACACCGATGAAAACGGGGAGACCCAATTTTATGATAACGAAGTGGATAACTATAAACAAGACCATGCCCAGCTCTTATGGAACGAGCGTTGGAATACCAATTGGAGCAGTAATATCGCCCTGCATTATACACATGGGCGCGGCTATTTCGAACAATTCCGGGAGGATGATGATTTCGAAACCTATGGCTTTGCTCCACTTACTGTAAACGGGGAGGAAGTGAACACCACCGATGTCATTCGACGCAGATGGCTTGACAATGATTTTTATGGGGCGGTCTTTTCAGCGAACTATATCACTGAAAAGTTGGATTTGATTTTAGGAGGGGGATACAATAAGTACGTAGGCGATCATTTCGGGGAGGTTATCTGGGCACGATTTGCTAGCGACAGCAACATTCGTGACCGGTATTACGACGATACCTCCGATAAGACGGATTTGAACCTCTATGCCAAGGCCAATTATGAATTGAGCGATAAATTAAGCCTATATGGCGATTTACAATACCGTACCGTAGGATATCGGGCCAACGGTGAGGAAACGGGTCTGGTGGATGATACCTTTAATTTTTTCAATCCCAAAGCGGGAATCACCTACGATTTGAGAAAGAACAGCAGCCTCTACCTAAGTTTTGCTGTGGCCAATCGCGAACCGAACCGTAACGATTATGAAAACGGAAGCCCCAAACCTGAACGCCTGAACGATGTGGAACTCGGCTGGCGTTACGTTGCCCCGTGGATTACCTTAAATGCAAATGGGTATTATATGGGCTATAAAGACCAGTTGGTACTTACGGGAGAGTTGAACGATGTAGGAGCGCCGTTGCGGGCCAACGTGGGCGATAGTTACCGTATGGGACTTGAAATAGATGCGAATATAAGGTTCAACGAAAAATTTAACTGGCGGCCCAATGTGGCGATAAGCACCAATAAGAATCAAGATTTTCGGTTTCAACGCGATGGCGTGTTGCAGAATTTAGGGAATACGAACATTGCCTATTCCCCAGGTTTGGTCATCGGCAATTGGTTTACCTATAGCCCTGTCGACGTACTCCAAATTTCATTCCTTTCGAAATACGTCGGCAAACAATATATGGGGAACATCGACTCCGAAACCTCGGTTTTAGAGGCCTATTCGCATCTTGACTTTAATGTACAATACATTTGGGAAATCGATGCCTTTATTGAAAGCATTACCCTGTCTGGAATGGTCAATAACGTTTTCAATGAAGACATTGTTTCAGATGGCTACTTCTTTACGTTCGATGATGATTTTAGTACTCCCGGAACGATTACTACCGTTGAAGGGGCAGGCTTCTATCCGCAAGCGGGCACGAACTTTTTACTAGGGGCCACCTTAAAATTCTAAGCATACGCTGATGGAAAATTTAAAAATCGCATTGGATTGGACGGCAAACACCAACCATACTGGCTTTTTCGTTGCCAAGGACAAAGGCTATTACGAAAATTTGGGGATAAAGGTAGAAATCATGACTCCGGATACCGATGATTACAGCAGTACCCCTGCGAAAAAAGTAGAATTGGGCCAGGCAGATATGGCGCTGTGCCCTTTCGAAAGTGTCGTAAGTTACCGCACCAAAGCCAGTCCCTTTGATGCAATTGCTTTGGCAACCCTTTTTAGGGAAGATATCAGTGCAATTGCGACTTTGGATGAGGGAGGAATACAATCCCCAAAGGATTTGGATGGCAAAACGTACGCTTCCTATCAAGCCCGATATGAAGACGAAATCGTTCGGCAAATGATTCGAAATGATGGCGGAAACGGGAATTTTGAAATCGTCTACCCAAAGAAATTGGGAATATGGGAAACCATAGTCCATAAAAAATACGATGCTACATGGATTTTTACGAACTGGGAAGGGGTACAGGCGAAAAATGAGGGAATTGAATTGAAATTATTCAAAATGGCCGATTACGGTATACCATACGGATATTCCCCCATTTTGTTGGCGTCTGAAACTATGGTAAGGAAGAATAAAGAGACGTACAAAAAGTTCCTCGAGGCCACAAAAAAAGGATTTCTCTTTGCTCAAAAGCATCCGGAAGCTGCTGTTGCCTGCATCACATCGTTTGTTTCCGAACAGGATAGCAATATCGATTTGTTGGAAAGCCAACGGTTTACTTCGTCGTTTTATGGGAATGCCGCGAATTGGGGACACTTTGACAAGGATAAAGTGCAGACCTATATAAATTGGTTGCATGAGAGCGGATTGGAAACCCAAAAACTGTCTGTCGACGCGCTACTTTTTAGGGGATTGATTTAACGTTGTTCAATCTACCTTCAAGCCCATATCAAGCCTGAAGTTAAGCTGCATAATTTGCTGACGACTCGCTGCCTTGGTGTTTCAGAGTACCTTTCCTAGGGACATGCTGGAACTGCGCATTCGCTCGCAAAGTCTCGGTATCATGTGATGCATAATATAAAAAATATCGCACTTGAGACCATCTAGATAAATGCAGAAAATAACTCTATGATTCCATAAAGCAGCTTATTGGTTCTAATAAATTGTTAAAATAAATAATATTTAAATAAAGAAGTATATATTTATGATGTAAGAATTAACTACAGGTTCTTAATTGTATAGATTACAAAATTTCATTGTATTATTCCTTTAATAACTGTGGAATATTATTTAAAATTTATAACAATCCTGAATTAAAGTTTTCAGCTATGAGCAACCTTTTAGATTCTATGCGAATAATTTTGAGGTTGTTAAAGATTGAAAAAACAAATTCTTATTTGAAGGATACCCTTTTTTCTCATCCGAATTATCCAAGTCTCTTATCTATATCTGATACATTAGGAAAGTACAGGATAAACACCCTTGCAGTTAGAATAGGTGAAGAAAAATTACAAGAAATTCCTCTCCCGTGCTTTGTTCAAGTAGTTGATCAAGGCACTACTCTTTTATATATTTTAACCAAAATTAACTTAAATGAGGTAGTCCTAATTAAAGAATCCAATTTGATTACCAAATCCTCTAAGATGGATTTCCAAAAAAAATGGACAGGTATCTGTCTTCTCGTTGAGAAAACTAAAAATTCTAAAGAACCAGATATTGAGAAAAAGTTAGCCAGAAAAAAAAGTATTACAGTTTTATCATCTAGCATAACTACAGTACTAGTTACCTTGTCAATTTTAAGCATGTCGCAATCTTGGAATATGGACAAGTTCTTAGTTTCCAATTTAGGTTATCTTATTTTAAAAGTTACCGGTCTAATTACCACGATTTTATTATTATGGTATGAAGTGGATAAATATAACCCTGCTCTCCAAAGTTTTTGTTCGTCAAACAAAAAGATGAACTGTGAAAGGGTATTGGGCTCTAAACATGCCTTTCTTTTCAACGGTACTATTAGTGTGAGCGTAATAGCATTTGGATATTTTTTTTCTTCTATTGTATTATTGCTATTAAAAAATTTTTCCAATAGCTCACTAAATATTTTATGTATTCTCACAATTAGCGCCTTGCCTGTTATTGCTTATTCAATATATATGCAATTTTTAGTGATTCGGGAATGGTGTAAATTTTGCATGATACTTTTGACGGTTTTGTTTTTCGAAAATGTTCTTGTCTATCTAACTGGAATTGAAATAAATAACATCAACATCCATGATATTTTAATATTTATTCTTTTCTTTTTGACACCAATATTGACATGGATTCTACTTAAGACAGTTTTTGAAAAAGGGAGAGAAACAAACATGCTAAGGCGAAATTTGAAGAAATTTAGAACTAACAAGAAAGTCTTTGAAAACCTCCTTTATGATTCTAAGAAATTAAGCACAAATCCTGATGGCTTAGGAATTTATATGAAAAACGCAAATCCCAAATACAAAGTATTGAAAATATGTAACCCCTACTGCAGTCCTTGTGCCAACGCGCATCCAATATTAGAAAAATTACATGATAATGGAATTATAGATTTACAAATTCTATTTACTGCCAAAGCAGACCAAAATGATAAAAAGTACAAACCGGTGAGCCATTTATTGGCGATAAATGAAACTGATCCTAAAAATATTAGCCGAGCGTTAGATGATTGGTATTCGGCTAAAAGGAAAGATTATAATGCATTTGCAAAAAAATACAAGATTAATGGGGAACTATTACAGCAAAATGATAAAGTCCGGAAAATGAAAGATTGGTGCGAAGCGGAGCAAATTATTCATACCCCCACTATTTTTATAAATGGATATAAATTATCCAATGAATATAGTGTGGGAGATCTAAGCGTGCTTTTAAAATAAAAAGTTATGATATAGAGGTAAGTATCTAAAACAAAATTCTTTCGCGAAGAATGGACATAAACCTTGGATGTCCGTAAATGGCCAGGGCAGTTATAAATTTTAATTTTTTAATTATGAAAAGTTTGTCAAGTCTAAATTTTGAGGCGAATGAAGTGCTTCAAAGAAGTCAAATGAAAACTGTTTTTGGCGGTGCAGTTTGTTCTAGTGGCAGTTCGGAAGTGGGATTTGCATGCGCTGATGGAACTTCTGGTGGTTCGTATACCATCTGTAATGAACATTATGATGCGTTTGTAGAAATGGCAGAAGACTTTTGCGGTTAGTGCAATTTATGTTTTAATTGCTAATCTGAATAGCTTTCTATTGGACTTAACGGTCCAATAGAAACTATTTTTTAAAACCATAAGTAATGAAAATCATAATATGGATTATTCTGATTGCAGGTCAAATTAACAGTTATTCACAACAAGAATTTAAGGGCATTGTTAATTACGGTCATAAAAAAAGTTTGGGTATGGGAACTCCTATCGGAATTGACTATAATGCGCAACTTGTTTTTAACGCTTTTTTAGCAACCTATACATACAATAAAGATGACTTGGAAGGAGGCCATGTAAACGAAATGAAAAGTATTAGAAAAAACGAGAAACAGGCGTTTATAGTTGGAAAAAAAACAACCGAAATTGGTCTTGCTTATCATATGGATAGGGATACCGACTTATTTAAGAATAGAGATATTGGCTATTTTTACGTTAAAGATTCAATCCCAAAAATGAAATGGGAAATACATGATGATACTAAGAAAATTGGGGATTTTCAATGTTCGAAAGCAACTACAAATTTCAGAGGAAGAGATTATACAGCTTGGTTTAGCACAGACATTCCCTTACCCTATGGACCATGGAAACTGCATGGTCTACCTGGTTTAATTTTAGAAGCTTATGATACACATAAAGAAATCTTTTTTTATTTCAAATCAATTGAATATCCTACAAGTCAGGATATTGACATATTTATACCCGAACCCGAAAGTGAAGGAAAAGATTGGATTTCATCAGAAAAATTTAAATCAGAAATGATAAAGAGATATGAAAAGGCCATTATTAGCGGAAGAATGTTTTCAGAACAATCTTCGGCACCCACAAAGTCAAAGAAAAAAATGCCTATGAAAAACCTATTTATTGAAGTTTTTGATTAAAAAATATACACTATTACTAATATTAATCAGCTATGCAGGCCACGCTCAAAATATAGCGATAAAGGGGCAGATATATAATACGGACAAAGCAGCTATTATTAATGCTAGTATTGTTATTTATGTAGATGGTTTGATTGATGGATACGTATATTCTAATGATTTAGGGTACTACAAGATAAAATCAAAAAGCTTGAAGAAAAATGACACCTTAAAACTAGTAGTAAATAGCTTGGGCTATAAAAGTGTTACAAAGATAATTAGTTCTCAAGAAGTAAAAGAAATAGTTCAGGATTTTATATTAGAAGAAAAGGTTGAAGAACTGAATGAAGTTGTTTTAGAAGCTTGGGAAAAAATGAAGGTTAGCGGAGATACCGTTACTTTTAGGGCAGATACATATATGAACGGGTCCGAACAAGTAGTTGAAGACTTGTTGAAAAATCTTCCTGGTATTGAAGTCCTAAAGGATGGAAATATAAAAGTCAATGGTAAATCAATCGACAAATTGTTGATTGAGGGAGATGATCTTTTTGATGAAAAGTATAAATTGCTTTCCAAAAATTTGGATGCAAAGAATATATCGGAGGTTCAAATTTTAAGTAATTTTGAAGACAATCCTGTTTTAAAAAGTTTTCAAGAATCGGATAAAGTAGCGATAAACTTAACCCTAAATGAGGACAAGAAAAATGTATGGTTCGGAAATGCAAGTATTGGCGTTGGAAGTGATGAACGATACAGCGGTTCAATCAATGTAGGGTTATTAAAGAAGAAGATTAAGTTTTTTAATCTGACAAATTTTAATAACACTAGAAATTTAGCAGTTTCTCAAGTAAAAAATAGTGGTGGACTAAATATTTTAGACTCGGAAGCCGAAAAAAAATTTGAAAAGGAAAGTAACACAATAGTAGATATTAATAATGTAGTAGACCCAAACTTTTCCGATAATGAAGATGTATTTAACAATTCATTTTTGAATTCTCTTGCCTTAGTTACCAATCTTTCCGAAAGGACTAAATTAAGAAGCTTAAACTATTATGTCTTAGATAAAATCAGTAAGCAAAATACAAACATAGTCCAGTACTTTGCTACTCCTGAGACAGTAGAATTTTCAGAGGAAAAGAAGATTACTACTAAAGACATCTTTTTAGCGACGGAACTAGAAATAAAACATTTTAGTAAAGATAATACTTATTTCAAGTATGACTTTTCTTTTGAAAATAATCCGACAATAACCAACGGAAATGTATTAACCAATAATAATATGATTTTTCAAGTTCAAGATGATGAAAAATATAATTTCTTCAACCACTTGAATATTACTAAATCACTAAAGGAAAACAAGTTACTATCTGTATATGCATATTATGGTGTAAATCATACAACACAAAATTATACTGTACAGCCAAACGTTTTTAACGAACAATTGGGGGGAAATCCGCCACGCCTAACACGTATAAAACAAAACACAAATTCACCACTTAGATACACAGGGCTATCAGCAGAAATCATTTCCAAATACAAAAGGTCAGAATTAGGTTTTGAACTCTCCGGGGGTCTTGAAAATGATGAAATCAAATCTTCATTTATACTAGACAATCAATTACCTGTAGATTCCCTATCAAACAATACTAACTTTAGAACAGCAACTTTAAGCGTTAGCGGCAGTTATACATACTACTTTTCGCAAAAATTGAAATTAAAATCATCTGTTAATATTGCTCAAAATTACCTTACTCTAAATGATGACAAGAGTCAATTATTTTTTTTTAACCCTCAAATCGGTTTGGCCTATAAGAAAGATGAAATAGGTTCTTTTGGTCTAAATTATAGGATTACAAATAACCAACCTCCTATTCAGTATCTGAATGAAAATTTTATTCTGAAAAACTATAGAACTTTTACTAAAGGGTTGAGTGATATTATCCCGACTAAAAATCAAAGTCTAAACTTAAGGTATACTTATAAAAGTTTTGAGAAATTATTTTTAATAAATTCTTTTTTCTCTTACAGTTTTTCAAATGTCAACTATGGTTTTGAAAGTATTGTCGATAAGACCTCAAGTTTCAATACATATAAAATTCTAGAAGGTGGCGATATGTTCAATTCAAATTTAGGTATCAACAGTTATTTGAAAAGTTTGCCACTGTCGTTCAGATTAAACATCTTTCAATCCTGGAGCACTAACTTTGTAGACGTTAACAATAGTCTGGGAATTGTAAAAAATTATAATTCTAATTATAGATTACAAGGGACGACCTATTTAAACATTCCTTTAAACTTTAAATTTCACCTACAATTTAATTATTCAACAGGAGAGTTTGATAATCAGAAAACTTCAAACGATTACATAGAAGCCTCATTAAATCCAATTTTGGAATTATCGGATAAGTGGGTTATAGAAATAAGAAATGATTTTTACTCGATAAATAATAATAATTTTTTATTTACAAATGCAGAAATAAATTTTAATCCAATTAAAAGTAAATGGTCTTACCAATTGATTGGCAGTAATTTATCAAATATTCAAGAATTTTCAAATGTTTATATATCCGAGTTTCAGAGTAGTAAATCTAGCTTCAGAATCGTGCCGCGATATTTTATATTGAATGCGAAATATAGATTTTAAAAACATATTACTCCATTAAAATTTATTAATTGAAGAAAACCTTTCCTTTCTATAGGCAGCCTGACTCCAAAGACTGTGGCCCCACATGTTTACGAATAGTTTCTAAGCATTATGGTAAGTTAATATCATTAGAAAAAATTAGACGGTTATCTGAGACTACAAGGGAAGGTAGTAATCTACTTAAATTAAGTGATGCAGCTGAGGCATTGGGCTTTAAGACTATAGGCGTTAAGTTGGGATATAATAAACTCAAAGCAGCTCCATTGCCTTTTATTGTGCATTGGAATAAAAACCATTTTGCTGTAGTATATAAAATAAAGAATAGCAGGGTTTTTGTTTCTGATCCGGCGTACGGATTGATTGATTATTCTATAAATGAATTTATTGGTCATTGGATTGGAAATAATGCTGATGACACGTCTCAAGAAGGAATCGCTCTTTTATTGGAGACTACCCTAAAATTCAAAAAGCAGGATTGGGAAGAAACAAATCGAAGTTCAATTGGGTTCATTTATCAATATTTCTTTAAGTACAAAAGTTTATTAATACAACTCTGTATTGGTCTTTTAGCAGGTAGCGTTTTACAGCTTATTTTCCCATTTTTGACACAAAGTATAGTAGATGTGGGTATTCAAAATCAAGATGTTAGCTTCATATACATTGTTCTTATTGCACAAGTGATGCTTTACATTGGAAAAGCTAGTATTGAAATCTTTAGGAGTTGGATTTTATTACATCTTAGCACGCGTATCAATATTTCTTTGGTTTCTGATTTTTTCATAAAATTAATGAACCTCCCGATTGCATTCTTCGATACTCGTATGACAGGAGATATAATGCAACGTATCAATGACCATAATAGGATTGAACAGCTGCTCACGGGTTCTACTTTAAACACGTTGTTTTCATTCGTCAACTTAGTTGTTTTTGGTGCTGTTTTATTCTATTACAGTCCTACAATTTTTTTGATTTTTATATTTGGTAGTTTCCTATATGTTATATGGATACTTTATTTTTTAAAACGTAGAAAAGAATTGGATTACAAACGTTTTTCTGAGCTTAGTGAAGAGCAAAGCACCGTCATTGAACTTATCAATGGGATGCAAGAGATTAAAATGAATAATGCAGAAAAGCAAAAAAGATGGAAATGGGAATTTAATCAAGCACGTCTGTTTAAAGTCTCAATAAAAAGTCTGTCTTTGGAACAGACCCAAGGAACAGGATCTTCTTTTATAAACGAACTCAAAAATATTGGGATAACATTTACTTCGGCGATTTTAGTTATTGAAGGAAGCATAACGTTGGGAATGATGCTCTCTATACAATATATTATTGGCCAATTAAACGGCCCTATCACTCAAATGGTAGGCTTTATCCGTGCTTATCAAGACGCTAAAATCAGTATGGAACGTTTGGCAGAAATTCACGACAAAGATGATGAAGAAAGTAAAGAAAAACAATTTGTTTCAGTTGTAAAAGAGAACCAAGAATTACAATTAAGTAAAGTAGATTTTAGATACTTAGGTAGTGATGAAAAGGTATTAAAAGGGATTGATTTGGTCATACCGCCGAAAAAGATAACCGCCATTGTAGGCGCAAGTGGTAGCGGAAAAACTACTTTAATGAAACTTTTACTGAAATTTTACCAACCTGATAATGGAACAATTACTTATGGTGAAAATGACTTAGCTTCTATTTCACATAGAACTTGGAGGGATGAATGCGGAGTGGTCATGCAAGAGGGATATATTTTTAATGATACAATAGGTTATAATATCGCTGTTGGGCAAAGTGTGATTGATTATCAAAAGTTAATTAAAGCATCTAAAGTTGCCAATATTTATGATTTCATCCAAAATCTGCCTCTTGGATTTAACACCAAAATTGGTAATGAAGGAATAGGAATAAGCACTGGACAAAAACAACGTTTGTTAATAGCGAGAGCGATTTACAAGAATCCTAAAATTTTATTTTTCGATGAGGCTACCTCCGCACTGGATTCTAAGAATGAACGTATTATTATGGAAAATCTTAATTCATTTTTTAAAAATAGAACGGTAGTTGTTATTGCTCACCGATTAAGCACAGTTAAGAATGCCAATAAAATAGTGGTAATTGATGAGGGTGAAATTATAGAAATAGGCTCTCATGAAGCATTGTTAAGTACAAAAGGGATATATTATAATTTGGTTAGGAGTCAATTGGAACTTGGAAATATAAAAAGGTAAAATGCCAGATAAGGTTAAGATTATAAAACTTAAATTACGGTCAGAAGAAGTACAAGAAATTCTGACAACACCACCTTCATGGATTGTACGCTGGGGAATGGCCCTTATCTTTATCTTAACAATTATTCTTATACTACTATCTTTTTTAATAAATTATCCGGACTTTGTAACGGCAAAAATATTGGTAACAACTAAAGAACCGACCGAAAAGATAGTAGCTAGATATTCTGGTTCAATAGATAAATTTTTTGTTGAAAATCGGGACAGCGTCCAAATTGGACAGGCAATCGCAGTTTTGAAAAATTCTGCAATAGATACTGACGTTTATCGACTAAAAGAGCTTCTGGACTCCATTGGCTACAATATAAGAGATTTCATTTTTCCTTTAGAAGTTACATCCAAGCTAAGGCTAGGGGAAATTGAGCCATCATATATTGAATTTGAAAAAAATTATATTGAATATAGTCTACTGAAGAATCTAAAGCCCTACGAAAATCAATTGTCAGGGAATAGAAATTCACTTACAGAACTCAAAAGTCAGATGACAAATCAAATCGCACAAAAAAAAATTTTAGAAGACGAAATTATTTTAAGGCAAAATGAATTTGAACGTCACGAAAGACTATTTAAAAAAGGAGTTATTTCAAATCAAGAGTATGAACAGAAACAATTGGATATTTTACAAACGCAGAAAAGTATAAATGCAATGGCTATTTCAATTTCTCAAATGCGCGAAGCTATATCTGGTGCCAATCAATCCATAAGAACTACATTTATTAACAAAAACAAGGACAATACAACTTTTTTAAAGAACCTCTTGCAAGCCTATAACACCTTAAATCGCGCTATAGGCGAGTGGGAATATAAGTATGTTCTATCATCTTCCATTAACGGTAAAATCAGCTTTCATGAATTTTGGGGAACTAATCAACAGGTAAATACAGGTGATGTTGTATTCTCTATATTACCACTAGATAAGAACGAATTAGTTGGTAAATTGGTCATTCCATCGCAGAATGCTGGTAAAGTGATTCTGGGACAAAAAGTATTAGTCAAATTAGATAATTTCCCGTACCAACAATATGGAATGCTAATTGGCGAGGTAAAGAACATATCCGCCTCACCCAATTCAGAAGGAAATTATTTTGTTTACATAGCTCTTTCAAATGGAACTAAAACATCTTATAACAAAACACTTCCTTTTGACCAAGAACTAATAGGAAACGCAGAAATAATCACAGAAAATTTAAGTATTGCACAACGTATTCTTTATAAATTCAAGGATGTTTTTAAGTATTAACCAAAAGATGTAAATCGATATACTATATCGAGAGGACATTTTCAATACTTCTGTAGGCTTACCCTTTTAATTACATCGTAGATACACCCCAGCCCTTACCGAAATCAACTTTTAAACACTGACCATAGTAAAAAAAGGGATCAAGTATGAAAATGATTCAAAAACATTCCTCTGGCAATCTGAGGACATATATTCTTGAAAATTAGCCGAACTCCTAAACGCGCCGAAAAATATAATTAATTTGAAACGCTTACCACACCGCCGTTGAAAGTAGTGTTGTATTCCAGCATATCGTAGTATCGCATACCATCTTCCGGTCGTGAAAACTGCTGTCCGGTGAATAGGCTGTATTCAAAATCCTCACAGGGGCATACGGCTGTTTGCCCATTTAATTCCATCGTGGAACACTCGTTCGGAGCGTGATTCGGACAACTCGCCTCAAAAGCACGAAACTGCTCGAGGCCTACGTTCATGACAAAGATACCCCGTGTGCCTACACCGTTCGTACCCACAAAGACTGCGTTTCCCGTATTGCTCAACGGACTGTACAAGGGCAAGTTCAGATTCAAATCAAAACGAAATCGGACTTCGACCAGATACGGATTGCGATTCCCGCGATCATTGTCGCAGGCCATCATCAAAATCAAAAGAAAACATCCCAAAATACGTTGCATACGGTGTGCTCTTAATACCTTCATTCCAGCAAAAATGAACAAAAATATGTATATTTGTATAGAATCCTCTTTAAAAGCCGCATGCTTAGCGGCACATTCAGGGGATTTTTCTTATTAAAATACCTTAGCAACTCATTGCCGTAAAAGTGTTCGACAAAATTGCTTTGGTAGCGAAAGGGGATATCCCTTTCCCTTTAAAACGATCAAATTATGAGTAACGTATCTTATTATACCCCTGAGGGCCTAAAAAAATTGAAAGACGAACTGAATCAATTAAGGGACGTAGAACGACCGAAGGCATCGCAGGCGATCGCCGAGGCCCGGGACAAGGGCGACCTGTCGGAAAACGCGGAGTATGATGCGGCCAAAGAGGCACAAGGCTTATTGGAAATGCGCATTTCTAAAATGGAAAGTACCTTGGCCAATGCCAGATTGATTGACGAGTCGCAATTAGACACTTCAAAAGTGTTGATTCTGTCCACGGTAAAACTGAAGAACCATAACAATGGAATGGAAATGAAATACACCCTGGTCGCCGAGAGCGAAGCGGATTTAAAAAGCGGAAAAATTTCGGTGAGCTCCCCGATCGGTCGTGGTCTTTTGGGGAAAAAAGTTGGAGATACGGCTGAAATTACCGTGCCTAGCGGCACTTTAAAATTTGAGATTTTAGAGATTTCCAGAAGTTAAGCCGCAGTATTTGGCTATATTTAATCCTGCCGAAAGGCGGGATTTTTTATGACTGCTAAACACGAACCCATGCCAACCCTCTTCACAAAAATCATCAATGGAGAAATACCCTGTTACAAAATAGCGGATGACGAGAACTATTTCGCTTTTCTAGACATTAACCCCAACGCAAAAGGCCACACGCTCTGCATTCCAAAACAAGAAACGGATAAGCTTATGGATTTGGATGAGGAAACCTATTTAGGTCTTATGCGCTTTTCCAGAAAAATCGGAAAGGCAATTGAAGCCGCAGTCGATTGCAAACGAGTAGGTATGACCGTAATCGGATTGGAAGTGCCCCATGTGCACGTTCATCTGATACCCTTGAACGAAATGAAACAGGCCACCTTTCAGCATAAAGAACAACTTACCCCGACCGAATTTGAGGAAATTGCGGAAAAAATCAGGATGGCAATTGAATGATGCCTTGATAGAACAGGTAAACTACAGCACCCACAGCGGCAACAAGAAATAGAATTAATCCGTAAAAAAGGCCGGTATATTTCACCGAGGCTTTTTCCGGGACTACCATTTTTTTATAATAATCGAATAGTCTGTCGATATCATCGGTCCACTTGGCAGGGTAGATATCCGAACCGCATTTATTGCAGGTAAGCTGGCTAGTTACCTCATTTGTTGTGCGGTGGGCGAGCTTCCCGTACCTGTGCTTTTGATAGAAGCTGAGCGATAAGTCTTGGTTAAAGCACTCAGGGCAATTGCATTTTAGCGCTGCCACTTTGATGACCTCTAATTTCTCTTTTGCCATATGAAGTACTAATTACGTGAAGAACTCAAGATAAGTTCACTCTGTAAATTTATGGAATAAGCTGTAAAGATACCTGCATAATCGTGCCCTGCTTGCTCGACGAAAGTACTTTCACCTTTCCTCCGTGATATTCCTCAACGATTCTTTTCACCAAGCTTAAACCGAGCCCCCAGCCCCGTTTCTTAGAGGTTACGCCCGGGTTGAATATGGTCTGGTAATTTCCCTTGGGTATTCCCTGGCCACTATCGGATACAAGAATATGTACGAGATTGCCGTCTTTTAAGATTTCAATGCCGATATTTCCCTTTCCCCTCATGGCATCGATACCATTTTTCACCAGATTTTCTATGGTCCACTGGTATAACGACGGATTCAGCAAAACGTTGGTCGCATCAATCTGTGATTTGAAGGAAAAATGAACCAATTTTGAGCTGCGCAATTTTAAATAATCAAAGGCACTTTTGGTTTCTACAACGATATCGTGTTCCTCCAGACTTGGAAGTGATCCGATTTTAGAAAAACGCTCTGTTATGGTTTCCAATCGAGAAATATCCTTTTCGATTTCTTTGGTAATCTCGGGGTTGATATTCTCTGCCTTCAAGAGTTCGTTCCACCCCAGTAGCGATGATAAAGGTGTTCCGATCTGGTGGGCGGTTTCTTTTGCCATTCCGGCCCATAGTTTGTTCTGCTCGGAAGCTTTGTTTGTCTTAAAGAAAAAGTAGATGACCGTACCGAATAAAAGTATGATAAGCAATAGGGCCAAAGGGTAGTATTTCAGCTTATTGAGTACCTCGGAATTGCCGTAGTACAGGGTTTGTAGATGGTCTCCGTTATCATCAATGTTGATCGGGGTGTTCTCGCTTTCGAATTGCTTTATTTTTCTTTGGATGTAGAGCGAGTCGCTGGCCTGTTCCTCGGGAATGTTGTTCGTTCTAATGGCACCATCTTTGGTGACCAATATCATGGGCGTCGAGGTATTGTTCTGAAAAACCTTCAGGGTGAGGTTGCCCAGTTCGGCGGTTTCCGAAGATTGCAACAATTCTAGTTGCGCGGTGGCCCAGATTTCCATCTTGTGGCGTTCCTCTTCCTTAAAAGTCTTGAAAAAGCTATTCGTATTCCATAAAATCAGACTTACGATAACGAATGATGTTATCAATAAAACAATTTTGGAAACCTTGCTTTTCGGATTAAAGTTCATCCACTTTTGGTCTATATCCAAATATACAGCAAATTGCCATAAATCAGTGTGGGCAGATTGTATGATGGCTTGCGTGTTTGATGTACATTACTGAGGTAAAACAAGAAATTCTTGGATCTATCTTTAGAGGAACTTTGTGGTTTATAAAAAGTTTTCCTTTTAAATTTATTAATCTTCGGTGAGCACCGAACACAAAATTTTGATGGGACACCTGTTTTTGACTACCTTCAATATGCTATAAATGAAACGGATACAGCTATTCGAGTTTGAGGATTTCGACTGGTTTCCCAACTGGTTGAGGACCTGTATGACCAATCTCATCATCATTCTGTCAAAAATGATTGGAGTGGCTGAAGTGCTCGCAGGTTTGGTCACTAAGACTTTGAAAGAGCAGAACCAATCACAAATCGTTGATTTGGGTTCGGGTTCGGGCGGAGTGATGCCGGAAGTTTTGAAAATGGTCCAAAAAACACCAGGTTTAGAGAACGCTTCAATGCTTCTTACCGATCTATACCCCAATCCTATATTTATCCGAAAGTTCAATAAGAGTACCACTGATGCTATCGAATACAGCAAAGTTCCTATTGATGCTACCGATATTTCAAAAGCACCAACGGGGCTGAAGACCATGATCAATAGCTTTCATCACATGCCACCTGAAGCTGCAAAGAGTATATTGGATTCCGCGCAAAAAAACAACGAACCCTTACTGATTTACGAAATGGCCGAGAACAAAATGCCCTTATTGATCTGGTGGCTGTTGCTTCCGTTTTCATTGGTCATATTGATTATCATGGTACTGTTCATGACCCCTTTTGTGAGACCTTTGACCTGGAAACAATTGGTGTTCACCTATCTTTTACCGATAATTCCTATTTGTTATGCTTGGGACGGGCAAGCTTCATTGCCGAGAATGTACTCCTTTAAAGATATAGACCAGTTGCTCGAAGGTTTAGGGAGTACTGCCTATGGCTGGGAAAAAGGGTACGCTAGAAAAAAGAACGGTAAGGCTATGGGAACCTTTATAGTAGGGTTTCCCAAAAGCTAGTTGTTTGTTTGGGGAGCGGATTTTCGTTCTAATATCCCACAAACAATTACGAATGAAACGCTCTATATTTTATCTACTCGTCTTGTTACTAGGCGCTCAAATGTTTTCCCAAAAGGCCGATACTAACCCTGATTTTAATACGAACTCCTACATTTCAATCAACCCATTGCCATTGGCCGACCCCTTTACCCCACGGCTTAGAGTGGGCTACGTACAGCATATAAAAAACCGAATCAAGGTCGGTGTGGATATAGGTTACGGGAATGACGTTCACAAACGCAACCAAGAAGCGGGCGAATCGTACCGATTGTGGGAACTGCGCCCCGAGGTGTACTATGTACTAAAACCGGAGGCAAAAACGATAAAATATATTTCCGCGGAGTTTTTCTATATCAATCAAGAAAATCGTTTTGTGAATGGTGATTATGAAAGGGAAGACGGGGTAGATATTGACTATGACAGCGCCGATTATGAAAGGCAAAAGTACGGTATGCACTTGAAATTCGGACTCTTCCTCGATATTGGCAAGAGATTGGGCTTCAATTTTTATGGTGGCGTTGGGTTTCGTTTTAGAAACAACGAATATACCAATGTTGTAAATCCCCAAGAAGGGAATGTTATTAGGGAGTGGTATGTAGGATCAGAGGTCGAAGAAGGAAGCGATTTTAGATTAAATCCGTCCCTAGGTTTTAAATTTTACTATAAATTGTAAGATTTCGTAACCTTGAGGTTCCGGTTGGTCTCCAATTGCCCGTGGCAATTATTGCGTACTTTTAGAGTATACATGAGCCGCGCAACTACGATACAGGAGGTTTTAAAGCAGTTGGATACGATTATAGCCGACGCGATTGCCAAGAACAATCGGCTTGGGCTTTTTGCATACGTTTACCGCAGGACTACGGCGGAGATACTTCAAGAGGTGCAATCGGGAAGTTTTGAAGACAATGAACTTCTTGAAGAATTGGATGTGGCCTTTGCCAACCTGTACCTAGACGCGTACCGTAATTATCAGCATAAAGAGCCGATTTGTAAATCTTGGGAATTTGCTTTTGTGAACAAGGAGGAACCCCTGTCTATCTTGCAACATATTCTGATGGGCATGAACGCGCATATTAATTTAGACTTGGCAATCGCTACCGGCCAGGTTATGAGGGGAAAAGATATTGTGTCGATACAGAATGATTTCGATAAGGTGAACGACATCCTTTTTGGTATCGTGAATGAGATGCAGGACAAACTTAGCAGGGTATCCCGACTAATGTTCTTATTGGATATAGTCGGTAAAAATTCTGACGAAAAAATCATTGATTTCAGCATGCGAAAGGCACGGCAACAATCGTGGAATAACGCCAACCTTTTATGGGGTTTGGGTCCTGAACACCAAGAGTTAGCCATGCAAACCATCGATGGTGCCGTCTTAAAAATCAGTAAGTTCATTAAATCACCAAGGTCAAGGATCATCAGGTTCGTCCTTCGGATGATTCGAAAATTCGAGGATAAAAATGTGGGCGGCATTATTTCGAAATTAAGAGCGGTCCCTTAAGAATTCTCTTGATAACTTCTACTATTTTTTTTAGGTGGATAGGGTGATTACCAGTATTTTTAAACTCTGTAAAATTTAGTTCACATATAATTCATATTCATGGAAATTCAAGGAAAAGTAAAAATGATCGGGGAAACCCAAACCTTTGGCAGTAATGGTTTCAGAAAAAGGGAAATCGTTGTAACAACCGAAGAGCAGTACCCACAGCATATAATGGTCGAGTTCGTACAGGACAAGACCGATTTATTGAACAGTTACCAAGTAGGTCAATCGGTAAAAATCAGCATCAATCTGCGCGGTAGGGAATGGACCAATCCGCAAGGGGAGGTCAAGTATTTCAACTCCATTCAAGGATGGCGAATCGAAAACCTTCAGGTAGCGGAGCAGGGTGCGGGCCAAATTCCACCGGCACCACCGGTAGAGGCTTTTCAGCCTGCGGATAATCTGAATGAGGAAGATCATGACGATCTGCCTTTTTAGCAAGTTCATAGTATAGAAACAGAAAGCTCCGTTTACAAACCTTTGTTAGCGGGGCTTTTCTCTTATTTAGCTATTTGTAGTTTTAAATATCTTTAGTTTATACAGTGTTTTGAAAAAGGACAATACACATCACCCCATGTTTTTTCTATCGGAGCGTTTGGAGTTTCCGCCGGTGGAAAGAGCCAATAGCGAAGGGCTTCTGGCGGTTGGTGGCGACCTCTCCCCGGAACGATTGTTAGTCGCTTACAAAACAGGTATATTTCCGTGGTTCAATGAAGACGACTTGATTATGTGGTGGAGTCCCGACCCGCGAATGGTGCTGTTCCCTGAAAAAATAAAGATTTCCAAAAGCATGCGCAAAGTGCTCAGAGACGAACGATTTCGCTTAACCAAGAATAGCTGTTTCAAAGAAGTTATCAACCAATGCGCTACCGTAAAAAGAACAGGTCAACGCGGTACATGGATCACCAATGCTATGAAAAAGGCCTATCTAAAATTACATGAAAAAGGATTTGCACAATCGTATGAGGTTTGGGAAAATCAATCATTGGTCGGTGGGCTGTACGGCATTGACCTCGGGCACGTATTTTGTGGCGAAAGTATGTTCAGTACGGTTAGCAATGCTTCCAAATTTGCTTTTATAAAACTTGCGCAGGAACTAGAGGAAAAAGAATATCGAATGATCGACTGTCAATTGTATACGGATCATTTGGCTAGCTTGGGCGCCGAAGAACTGTCTCGCGATTCATTTATAGGTTTGCTCGAACGAGACCGACGAAATTCGTAAAAGAACATGGGCATACGATGCAAAAGTTATACCTCGTGGTATCGAAAACAGCGCGTTTCATGGTCGTTTATCAACCCAGTTGCCTGCATGAACGCGTACACTACTGTACTGCCAACGAATTTAAAGCCCCGCTTTTTGAGGTCTTTGCTGATGGCATCCGAAACGGTTGTGGTGGCCGGGCCATCTTTGTAATTCGTTAGCTTGTTTTTAACTGGTACCCCGTCTAAGAAACCCCAAATGTAGGTACTGAAACTGCCAAATTCCTCTTGAATTTTCATAAACTCCTTGGCATTGCTTACAGCGGCATTCACTTTTAATTTATTGCGAACGATACCCGCATCTTGTAATAAGGTGTCTATTTTCGGTTGGCCATACCGCGCTATTTTTTTATAATCGAAATGGTCAAAAGCCACTCTGAAATTTTCCCTTTTTTTAAGAATGGTAATCCAACTAAGCCCTGCCTGAAAAGTTTCCAGTACCAAAAATTCGAAGAAGGTTGCATCATCCCGTACGGGAACGCCCCATTCCAAGTCATGGTAGGCCTCGTAAAGTTCGTCCCCCTCGCACCATCCACATCGATATTTGTTCATAATCCTTTATTTGTAAATCTAAAGATATGGGAATATGAAATGCATCTCAAATAATTGTTCTCCGGCTAGAGAACGAAGAAGCGCCTATATTTAGTGAAAAAAGATAAGATAATCGTGGATAGAATTTAAGCCGGTTTAAAATAGGTTGACGGCTAAGATATAAATGGGACTCAAACTTTGGCGGTATTGGCCCTCAAACGGTCTGCAAGTTCCTCATTCATTTAAATAATCGGTACGGCATACAACATCAGCATATTTCAGGTGAATCGCTTTATAAGTTTTTGGTTAATGGAATTGAAAAGTAGCGCTTTAGTCTTACCAATAATCAACTTTTGTTTATGGCGTTCCAGTTTGCCGGTTTTCGAATCGCGATGGTAAACAGTTTTCTTGGAAATGGCGGCGTTTAAAAGTAATTTTTTGGATACTAGAATAGTGATGATTTGAACCGCCTCTGTCTTATTCTTTGTAATGATGTGGGCCCAAATCATAGATGCCGTTTATAATAAAACATCGGCCGGAATACTTTTCAATTATCAAGCTAAAACAAATGAATCAGGCCGATGTTTTCGAGAACAATATAACTATTGAACGTATTTTAAAGTTGCAGCAGACTATATGCTACGCCTTTTGGCGCTTAAGTTCTTTAAAGGCTAGAGCTTTGTCAAGGTCTGCTGTGACCTTCGGAAAAAAACGAAAGAAATTTAAACCATCTTTTCGCTTTAAGGTTACGATTGTCTTGCCTTCATCATCGGTTTCAAGTCGTGAGATGATTAGTTGCTTACCGATTAACGCATTAAAATTGGCAAGAGCGCCACGTTTGATAATGATATTCTTTCTGGGAAAATTTATGGCTTTGTACCTAGATCCTTTGGGTGCACCGAGTATCAATTCATCCCCCTGGGTGAAATTGTAATCGTTAGATTGTCCTTGAAGCATAAAAAAACTTAATAAAAGTGTCACAAAAAAGATTGAATTTCTCATAACGTTGTATTTATTGGGTTTTATTTAAATATATCTATGGTTCCATCGCTTCCGTCTTTTCATAAAGGGTCAATGGAATCAGTTCAGCGCTTAGCGTGGGGAAAATATCATAAAAATCCCGACCGTCTTCTCTTCGTAATATGATGGAATGCGTCCCACTTGCCGTGCGCTGCATACTGTCAACGACCAATGTTTTTCCAAATACATCGAGATAATTGCCAATATTTTGCAAATCATGAAGGTTGTTTATGGTAACAACTAAATCCTGACCCGGAAAACGTACGTGGCTTTTCTGAAACGTGTTTAAGTCTTCTACTACTTGAAAATCGTCGAAAGACAATACAAATCGGTCTTGGGAATATCCAACTAAGAAGAACATTCCGAATAACGTAGTGAGTAGTAATTTTTTCATATCATTTTTATTAAATAATTAATATTATTCATGATAATTATGAATATAATAATTTTAGATAATTTATCGGGTATTACTTTCGTTAATAAGATGTTAAACTATTAGCTATTGATAGTATTACTATTATATTTGTTTTTCAAAATTTTAGAGATCATGGAGCAGCTTTTAAAATCGGTCAAAATCGGAATCAATGAAAAAATCTATGTCAAAAATCCGGAATCCTCCGATTTGGGGAGACGTATTGTTCAGGAAAGTATTCTCATGATCAATGAAATGGGTTTTGAAAGCTTTACGTTCAAAAAATTAGGAATCAAAATCGGTTCGAATGAAAGTTCTATTTATCGTTATTTCGAGAATAAACACAAACTGCTCCTGTATTTGACTTCTTGGTACTGGGGTTGGTTGGAATATCAGTTGGTCTTTTCGACCAACAGTATCGCCGATGCTTGGCTAAAGCTGGAAAAGGCCATCGAAATCGTTACCAAGACCACGGTAGAAGATTCCGCCTTTTCACATATCAACGAGGTGTACTTGAGTAGGATCGTTATCAATGAATATTCCAAGTCGTATTTGACCAAAGAAGTCGATACGGAAAATAAAGAAGGCTATTTCGTCATATATAAAAGGCTCGTAGGCCGAATAAGCAAAATGATATCGGCCGTAGATGGGAAATATAAATTTCCTTCAAGCTTGGCCAGTACCCTCTTGGAAGGCTCGCTGCACCAGCATTTTCTAAAAGATCACTTCAGCTCACTGACCGATTGTCGGGCCGATGAAGACCCTACCCGATATTTTACGCATCTAATTTCGAATATACTAAAGGCATAAGCTATGGCTAAGAATATTTTAACCGCTTGGCAGCGGCTTATAGGATTGTTACGTCTTGACAAAAGGGATGTTTTTCAAGTTTTTTATTACGCCATTTTCGCGGGGGTCGTAAACCTATCCCTTCCCTTGGGTATTCAGGCGATTATCAACTTGATACAAGGTGCACAGATAAGTACTTCGTGGGTTGTTCTTGTCATTTTGGTAACCCTCGGCGTGGCGTTCGGAGGCATTTTGCAGTTAATGCAGATACGCATTATCGAAAACATGCAGCAAAAAATATTTACACGGGCCTCTTTTGAGTTTGCCTACCGGTTTCCCAAGATAAAGATGAGTGAATTGGTCAATTACTATCCACCTGAATTGGCGAACCGCTTTTTCGATACTTTGACCGTTCAAAAGGGATTGTCCAAGATTTTAATCGATTTTCCCGCAGCTTTATTACAGATTATTTTCGGATTGCTTTTACTTTCTTTTTACCATCCTTTCTTTATCATATATGGTATTCTCCTTTTGCTATTGATTTATGTGGTTTTTAAATTTACGGCGCAAAAAGGCCTCGACACAAGTCTAGACGAGTCGAAAAGCAAATACAAGGTTGCACATTGGTTGCAGGAAGTGGCACGATCGATCGTTAGTTTTAAGCTTTCTGGAAAAACCACCCATGCCCTTGACAAAAACGATTCCTTGGTAACCGAGTACCTTGAGGCGCGGGAAGGTCATTTTAGGGTTCTAGTGCTTCAGTTCATTCAAATGATCGGATTTAAGATTCTCGTAACCGCTGGATTACTTTTGATAGGGGGATTACTGGTCTTGAACCAGGAGATGAACATTGGTCAATTCGTAGCGGCCGAGATTATTATTCTGTTGGTTATTAGTTCGGTGGAAAAATTGATCACGGGTCTCGAGACTTTTTATGATTTGCTAACCTCTTTGGAGAAATTAGGTCAGGTTGTCGACAAAGAGTTGGAGCCCCAAGAAGGGGAAAAGCCCTTTGGTGAGAATGAGGGCTTCCATATTCAACTCGATGGGGTTTCCTATAACGTACCCGATAGGGAAAAGAAAATCATTGACAACGTGAGTATGTCCATCACGCCAACGTGTACCATTCTTCTTAATGGTGCCAGCGGTTCGGGAAAATCTACATTGTTGCGGATAATAGCGGGAATTCTAGAACCGGATTCCGGAGGTATATACATCAATGATGTATCCTTAAAAGGAGTGAACCTCAATTATTATCGCTCCCATATTGGTCAGTCATTGCCCGAAGAATCGCCTTTTGAGGGTACCATTATGAACAATATCACTTTTGGCGATAAGACCATTCCTTCGGAACATATTTACTGGGCTTTAGAGAAAGTAGGTCTTACCAGCTTTGTAAAAGAGCAGCCCCAGGGCTTGCAGACCGTATTGTACCCAGAAGGAAGGCAAATACCCTCAATGGTTTCGAAAAAAATAGTACTTGCACGTAGTGTTGTGCGGAAACCGAAGCTATTAATTTTAAAAGACCCCTTGGACCAGTTTAAAGAATCCGAAGCGTTGGAGATAATGAATTTTCTGAGTGATCCTAGTAACGGATGGGCCTTGGTGGTGGTCAGTGCCAATTTAAAATGGGCGGACAAATGTACTCGAGTCATCACCATGGAGAATGGTCAAATCATTAATGAGAGATAAGCATGCTGAATATATCACATAATCAACTGAACAAAAAGGTGAATTTGAACCGTTTCAGATCGGCGCAAAAGGTTTTTCATGAGCGCCATTACAAGCATTTTAACCGTTTTTTGTTTGCCTTTGCCGTAGTCGGATTTTTGATTCTTTTCCTCCCTTGGACCCAAAACATTAAAGGGAAGGGTTATCTCACGACCTTAAGTCCAGATCAGCGCCCACAAACGATACAATCCCCTATTCCGGGAAGAATCGAGCAGTGGTTCGTACAGGAGGGCGATTATGTAAAAAAAGGTGATACCATTCTCTTTATCTCAGAGGTAAAAAATGAATATTTCGACCCGAATCTTGTCGAGCGTACCGGTCAGCAAATTAAGGCAAAGAGTGCTTCCGTAATGTCCTATGAGGGAAAAGTAAAGGCGTTACGCAATCAAATCGCGGCCCTGTCGAACGAACGTGGCCTGAAATTGAAACAGGCAAAAAACAAGTTGTTACAGGCCAAGCTAAAAGTTCAAAGCGACAGTATTGACCTAGAGGCTGCGAAAACCAATATCAATATCGCTGAAAGGCAATACGATCGCGTGGTGCAATTGCAATCGGAGGGTTTAAAGGCGGTTACCGACGTAGAAGAAAAACGATTAAAACTTCAAGAAACACAGGCCAAATTAATATCACAGCAAAACAAACTTTTGGCAGCGCGAAACGAGATATTGAATGCGGAGGTCGAAATCAATCGGGTGAATGCGGAATACACCGATAAGATTTCCAAGGCGCAGAGCGATATGTTTACCGCACAGTCGAACCAGTTCGATTCGGAGGCGCAGGTGACCAAATTAGAAAATGAATTTACCAATTATGAGATGCGGAATGATATGTATTACATTAAAGCGCCTCAAAACGGGTTTATCAATAAGGCTTTACAAGGGGGAATCGGCGAAACGTTCAAGGAGGGCGAACCACTTTTGGGTATCATGCCCGCTGATATCGACATGGCCGTGGAAACCTTCGTAGAACCCCTCGATTTACCGTTAATACATTTAGGGGAGAAGATTCGCATTCAGTTCGATGGTTGGCCGGTAATTGTTTTCAGCGGATGGCCCAATGTCTCTTACGGGACCTACGGTGGTGAGGTCGTAGCAATAGAAACCTTCATAAGTGATAATGGAAAGTATAGGGTATTGGTAGCCCCAGACCCAGAGGACCATGACTGGCCAGAAGCCATTCGTGTAGGCTCGGGCGCCACTACATTTGCACTTCTAGAAGATGTACCTATTTGGTTCGAACTGTGGAGGCAATTGAACGGATTCCCACCAAATTACTATCAGCCCGATGGAGCACAAGCGAAACCTGTAAAGAAATAAGATGCGGAAGTACGTTACAATTTTAATGTTGTTGGCTACCTTCTCTATAACTGGTCAGGTACAGGATTCCATAGTGCTACGGTTCAATGAATTCCTAGGGTATGTCAAAAAGTACCATCCTATAGCGAAGCAAGCCCAATTAACCTTGGGTATAGGCCAAGCCAATCTTATGAAGGCGCGTGGCGGATTCGATCCCAAGATTGAGGTAGACTACGATAGAAAAGAGTTTAAATCGACCGAGTACTACGATCGACTTAATGCCGCGTTCAAGATTCCGACTTGGTACGGTATCGAGCTCAAGGGAACTTTCGAACAGAATGATGGCGACTTTTTGAATCCAGCAGAATCGGTTCCTACCGACGGTTTGTATAGCGCAGGGGTCTCCATGAGTTTGGGACAAGGGCTTTGGATCAATGATCGAATGGCCACATTAAAGCAGGCCAAGCTATTTAGGGAACAAACCAAGGCCGACCGCGATTTGCTGGTCAATCAAATCCTGTATAATGCAGCACTGGCCTATTTCGATTGGTTGCGCGCCTTTAATGAAGCCGAAATATACCAAAACTTCCTTAGAAATGCCGACATCCGTTTTCGGGGAATCAAAAGTAGGGCAGCGGCCGGAGATGTTGCGGCCATTGATACGGTAGAGGCTAAAATCGCGGTGCAAACAAGGGCTCTGGGTCTAGAACAGGCCAAGGTGAAGTTGATGAAACGCTCTTTGGAACTTTCCAATTTTCTATGGATGAACGATAATGTTCCGGTAGAGATACAACCCAATGTGATTCCTGATGTAAACATCGGGGGAGAAATAGATGTCACCTTGGAAATACTAGGGAAACCTCTGAACAGTTTCACTATTGAAAACCATCCGAAGTTGCTTTCCCTAGGGTATAAAATCGAAGGGTTACGAGTCGATAAAAATTTGAAAGCGAATAAATTGTTGCCCAAAATAGATGTGGAATACAATTTCCTGACAGAGACCCCGAGTTCATCAACTCGTTTGAAACCCAAGAATACAAAGGCGGTGTTACCTTTCGACTACCTTTGTTTTTGCGAAAGGAGCGAGGGGACTTAAAATTGGCCAAGTTCAAGCTGCGCGATGCACAATTCGACTTAGACAATGTGCAAATTGAATTGAGAAACAAGATTATAGCCATTTATCGAGAGCTGGAATCCTTTGAAACCCAAAATGTGTTGATCGATGAAGTCGTCGGCAGTTACAATACCATGCTATCGGCCGAAGAACGAAAATTCAGTTTTGGTGAAAGTTCCTTGTTTTTAATCAATTCAAGGGAGAGCAAGCTTATCGATGCTAGGCTGAAACAAATCGAAGTCCAAAATAAATTCTATACCACCAAAGCGAGGCTATTCAACAGTCTGGCGGTCAATCCAGAGAATCTGTAAGTTTCGCGAACCATTCGCTACTAAGGTTGTTCACTAGAATCTTTCAGGAATTCCTGGAGGATAGGTTCTACAAAACTCATAAAAACAGCAGCTATTGAATACTAAAATCACAAATCAAACGACTACTGGATTAATTCAAAACGCAATGGCCAAGGCAATGTCCTATGCCCAATACCGGGAATTGGTCGAAAGGTTGGCTGTTGCGGGTCAATCAACCGGACCAGAGCAAACGGAGGCTTTGGCGCAATATACCCAACTGAATCATCGACGAATGAAGCGTTGGGACAAGACCCTAAAATTTGGGGATTTACAAACGGAGGCTATCAAAGAGATGGACCAAAAAATGACGTGGTTGGTGTTGACCGAGAGTTGG
This sequence comes from Aggregatimonas sangjinii, assembly GCF_005943945.1. Classification (GTDB taxonomy): domain Bacteria; phylum Bacteroidota; class Bacteroidia; order Flavobacteriales; family Flavobacteriaceae; genus Pelagihabitans; species Pelagihabitans sangjinii. Next base: position 4,719,774 of record NZ_CP040710.1, read on the forward strand.
TGCGGCGATGCCTCTCCCGCATTACCTGTGATGCACAGGATAACGGAATTAAACCCCAATATTTCCCTTCATATTGCCCTAAGGGACGAGCATCCAGAGGTGATGGATCTTTTTTTAACGAATGGTGGCAGGTCTATTCCCAAATTAATCGCTATTGATGAGAAAACGGGAAAAGTAATCGGGGATTGGGGTCCGCGATCAGAAGCGGCCACTATTCTTGTAGAGACTCACAAAGCGCAACATGGTAGCATACTGCCTGAATTCAAGGAAGAATTACAGCAATGGTATAATAAGGATAAGGGGCAGAGCATTTTGAAAGACCTTTTGCATTTGCTGCACCGAGAAGAAAGGTAATATCCGTTTGTATTAGTGTTAGTATTTTCGTGAAATTTCAGTAGGTAATTTACTTTTTTGAGAGTACATAGCCGGATTGCCTATCGGGCTTTTTCCTGAAAAATATAGGTAATCGTACCTTTTTGGTTCTCACGCGAGGCACTATTGAATTTTGCCCGTAATGCATAAGTGATGGCATTCTCTACAAGACAACCGTTGGAGGTTCCGGAGCTACGTTCATTAAAATCGGCCTCAACCACGTTTCCCGAAGCATTCACCTTAATATTGATCACCACCTTGCCACCTTCGATACAAGTGTAAATTGGCGGGGGTAACTTTCGGCTAAAACGTTCGATCAGCGAATAGGATACCGAAGTTTGTCGCTTTGCAAGATTGTTGGTAAAGGTCTCTTTACTGGCCTCTTTTTCACCAAGTTTTTGTTTGGCTTCCTCCCGTTTCTTTTTTCAATTCCTTTACCCTTGCGGCGTATTCACCATCCGATAATACGTCTGTAAGTTCTTCGGAATCGGAATTGGCCTCTTTTTCGGCCATGAGCTCCTCTAAAGTCTGTAAAGGCTCTGGATTTCCGTAACTTGGTTTGGCCGTTTCATTGTAAGCCATATGGCTTTTGATCGGTTCGGCATTGGCCATTTCTTCCATGAGCCGCTCCTTTTCCTCAATGAGCTCATCAATATCTTCCTCGGCGAGCATCATTTCAACAATGTACTCGTCCTCTTCACCTTTCCCCTGCCCAAGGCTGATGTTGTACAACACCAAAACAATGATAGACATCGAAAAGAGAGTAATCAAGAGCGATAATTGTCCGCGATTCAAACTCATGCTGTAATAACCGATATTTTTTAAAAATATTTTAAATGATCGTTGAACGGAAGATTTTCCAATAAATAATACGCAAAAATCATTCCTTTCTCAACAATTCTTCCCCAAAAATAGTGGGGTCGAGGGCATTATTTACGTTGTAATCCCCTATTTTGGTTCTTCGCAGGGAAGATAAATGGCCTCCGCACTTTAGTACCACGCCAAAATCGTTTGCCAGCGACCGGATATAAGTACCCTTGCTACAGGTCACCCGAAAATCGACTTTTGGCATTTCAACACTAGTGATTTCGAATTCAAAAATGGTCACCCGTCTCGTTTTGATGTCTACCTTTTTACCTTCACGGGCATATTCGTAAAGCCGTTTACCATCCTTTTTCAAGGCCGAGAAAATTGGGGGGCGCTGCTCGATTTCCCCGATAAAGGTCTGAACCGCGTTTCGAATCATCTCTTCGGTAAGATGATCAGTGGAAAATGCGCGATTTATTTCGGTTTCCAAATCATAAGAGGGTGTAGTGGCACCAAGTGTAATGGTTCCTATATATTCTTTAACCTGCCCCTGTAGGGTGTCGATTTTCTTGGTGAATTTTCCCGTACAAATAAGTAAGAGTCCGGTTGCCAGAGGGTCCAGGGTACCTGCATGGCCGATTTTGATTTTCTTTAGGTCGAATTTTTTACGGATGGCCCATTTCAATTTGTTCACCGCCTGAAAAGACGACCAACCGGAGGGCTTGTCGATCAACAACAACTGTCCGTTGAGGAAGTCTTCTTTAGATGGCTTAGTCAAATTTTTCTAATTTGATGATTTCCGAAATTTGATCTAGTAAAACAGGAATATCATTTTGAACGGATTGAAACAACAGTAAGGGCTCTAGACCCTCGTAAGAATGTGCTGTTAAATTTCTTAAGCCTATGATTTTACGAAAAGGTATGTGGTGATGTTTCTCTAAGAAGGTTTCGGTAAGCGACTTCACTTGTTCGCCAATATTTATAAAATTCAATATACATGCATCGTAGGTGACATTACTATCGGCAAATTCTTTACCCGACATGCCCTTGGTATAGTTTAAGATATTTAGGGCATACTTTTGAATTAGAAGACAATGGGTCGATTTGATTTATTGCTCACGATATATTGAGATTAGATCACGCTCAATGTATTTTCTGAAAACTTCGTTGATACCATTTTTGGTTACCAAATCGATTTTAGTTTGAAGCCTCTCGCTTAAATCCATATAGAGACCTCCAAGATCTAAAAGGAAACACTTCTGTCTAAATCCACCATAATATCAATATCGCTATCCGGTCTCATTTCGTTTCTTGCATAAGAACCGAATACACTGATTTCCTTTGGCTTAAACGGAAGCAAAGTGTCTATGATGATTTTGTTTATCCGCGTATCCATAAGATGAAGTTACGAAAATTATGAGGTTTAAAAAGAAAGATAAAATACCATTCAAGAATAAGCTCTAATCAGCCGCAGTAGCCTTAATGGTTTACCCTCAGAACGCTTTCATTCCCTAACGAGAAATTTTATGATTATTGGTTTCAAAAACAGCTAGTTGGAAAGGTAACCGAACCCGATCGCAATCAACCCGACAATCAAACAATAGATGGCGAATAGGAGAGTTTACTATTCCTGACCAGTTGAATCATCCAAGTGCAAGCCGCTAGTCCAGCAATGAATGCCGCAATAAAACCAGCGAGCATCGCTGAATTATGATCACCATTGAAAGTCAGATCCCCGCCGAAAAGATCCTTACCGATTTTTCCGAATATCAAGGGAACGACCATCAAAAAGGAAAAACGGGCCGCTTTGGTTTTGTCGACCCCTAATAGTACCGAGGTAGATATGGTCGACCACTCCTGGAGATGCCTGGTAGCATGGCAATAGCTTGGGAAATACCTACCAAAATGCATTGGAGGAAACTCACTTTCTTATCCGTATCCTTGGCTTTATCGGCGAAATATAGTAATACGGCCGTGATCAACAGCATAAGCCCACAAAGCGATTTACCTCCAAAAAAGGCTTCCAGCTGCTCCTTCAAAAATAAGCCTACAAAACGGCAGGTAACATCGAAAGAATGATTTTGGCGGAAAACTTGGTTTCCTCGTTCCATCTGAAACTAAAAAGACCTCGCAGAATTCCCAGACGTCTTTCCTGAAAACCAACATCGTACTTAGAGCCGTTGCAAAGTGGAGTACTACGGTGAATAAGAGACTCTCCTCGGGAACGGAACTATCCCCCAAAATAGCCTTCCCCAATTCTAAGTGTCCGCTAGAGGATACTGGTAAAAATTCGGTAAGTCCTTGAATAATGCCGAGAATGATGGCGTCTAGGATATCCAAATTAATTTTTCTTCTTATGTGGATTCAACAATATGGCGTACACCTCAATCCCAAGACCAATGAGCACTAAAGTAGGTGCTAGACGTATTCTCCTAAAATTGAAAATCTCGGGATCAAAGACATTGGGGTCGTCGCTGCCGCCTCCGCTCATCAGTATAAATCCCAAAGCAATACAGGCCAGACCGATAAACATGAACAGGTAGTTCTTCTTCTGAAAAATGAATTCCTGTTTAGGTTTCTTATCGTCCGCGAGGTATTTGTTTTTGGCCATGCCGCAAATTTAGTAAAAAAGTTAGTTTTGGTCGTCTGGTTTGTATAATTG